>JAQUPG010000001.1 GCA_028716725.1 Patescibacteria group bacterium
AAGGGAGCGGACCAGGCCACCCAGCAGGCGATGCAGCCGGTTACTTTAAATTACTGGCGGGTTTGGGACGGTCCGGACGCTTTTTCCGAAATAATAGCTAATTATAAGGCTCTCCACCCCTATATAAACATTAACTACCGCAAATTGCGCTATAGCGAATATGAACAGGCGCTCCTGGAAGCATTGGCCGAGGATAAGGGGCCGGATATTCTTTCCCTGCACAATACCTGGATAAAAAAATACCAAAACAAACTGGCGCCCTTGCCGGCGGAGATTACTATGGTTTATCCGGTGGAAAAGGGCACAATTAAAAAAGAAATTGTGCAGGAATTAAGGACAACGAAAAGTTTGACCTTCCGGGATTTAAAGAATAATTTCGTTGATGCGGTTTATGATGATGTCGTTCTGCCGGCTACAGACTCAAAGACCGGTAAAACCAGCGAACAAATATTCGGGCTGCCCCTGGCGCTTGATACCTTGGCTATGTATTATAATCGGGACCTTTTTAATAATGCCGGGATAGCCGTGCCGCCTTCTTTTTGGAACCAGGAATTTCAGCAGACCGTTAAAAAATTAACTAAGCAGGATACGACGGGAAAGATTATCCAGTCAGGCGTGGCCTTAGGGGGGAGCAAAAATATAGAGCGCTACAGCGATATTTTGTCTGTTTTAATGATGCAAAATGGCGCGGTTATGGCGGATGAAAACGGCAATGTTGTTTTTAACCAGATTCCCCCGGCCCTGAAGGAGCAAAAATACAGCCCCGGTCTGGAAGCTTTGCGCTTTTATACGGATTTTTCCAATCCGGCCAAAGAAGTTTATAGCTGGAACAGCAGCCTGGGCAATTCCCTGGAAATGTTTATTGCCGGGAAATTGGCCATGATGTTCGGCTATGCCTACCATTTGCCGACCATAGAGGCGGGAGCGCCTAAATTGAATTTTGCCGTGGCTCCTTTGCCGCAGATAGAGGGCAATTTAGGCAATACAAATTTTGCCAATTACTGGGTGGAGACGGTGTCTAGTAAAAGTAAATATATAAATGAAGCCTGGGATTTTGTCCAGTTCGCCACTAAAACCGAACAGGCGAAATCATATCTGGCCAGGACAAAAAAGCCGACGGCTCTGCGCTCCTTGGTCAGCCAGCAGATTGAAGATGAGGATGTGGGTATTTTTGCCAATGAAGTTTTGACCGCCAAAAGCTGGTATCATGGCGAAGACGCTAATGCGGCCGAATTGATTATGGGTGAAATGATTGATTCGGCTTCTTCCGGTGAAGGCAAAATTGAAGACGCCCTAAATTTAGGGGCGAGAAGGGTCCAACAAACGATAGTGAAATAAGAATTTAGAATTAAGATTTATCCTCCTGCGCCAAGGCTTCGGAGGACAAGAGAATTATGGGTTTTATTAAGAATAAAAAATTAATTTGTTTTCTTATCCTGTTGTTTTTTTGTTTTCTTGTCTTGTCTGCCAATATCTGCTGGGCCGCTAACGATTGTGTTAATCGGCCGGATGTAAAAGGAATATGGGATAAAATAGAAATGTGCCAAAAATGCGGTGATTGCCAACTTAATGACTTTATTCAGTTAGCTGTTAATGCCTCTCAGTGGATTTTAGGGATTGTGGGCTCTCTGACTTTGCTTATGTTTATTTATGGCGGGCTGATGTTCATAATTTCTTCCGGCAGCAGCGAAAAAGTAACGAAGGCTAAAGAAATAATTATTGGAGCGGTAATAGGGCTGGCAATAGTTTTTACCGCCTATATAATTATTGGCTTTGTTTTTTCCGCTTTTGATGTGCCGGGCAAAGAAAGTTGGGCAAGTTCCAACTGGTTTAAAAAATAGATTAGTGAGATGGTTTTAAAACTATCTTAATTATTGATTTGACCTTATGAATGAATTCAGGCCGAATAAAATATTATCTGCCTCCGAAGTAGTGGCTGAAGAGCTCATCAAGCGCCGGCAGGAAAAGAATTTAAATCTTAAAGATGTTGCCAAAAAATTAAATATAAAGCATGAATATCTTGAAGCCTTGGAGAACGGAGAATATGCCAAATTACCGGCCGGAGTGTATGGGAAAAATTTTTTAAGGGAATATGCCGTTTATTTGGGGCTTGATTCCAGGAAACTGTTGAAAGAACTTGAGGCGGACAGGAGTTTCGGCGGAGCGGCAAGGGGAAAAGAAATTTTTTCCCAGCAGGTTGTGAAGAAACATAATTTTTTAGTTGTCCCCAAGATAGTGCGAAGCTTTGTTATAATAATTGTCGTCCTCGCCCTTTTTGTTTATTTGGGCTTTTGCCTAAAAAAAATAATCTCCCCGCCGATGCTTCTCATAATTGAGCCGTTGGACAATTCGGTCACTAATAATAATTTTGTGGTTGTTTTCGGAAAGACGGAACCGGAAGCTCAGGTTGAAATTAATGGTGAGCCGGTCGCTTTAAACCCGGGAGAAAATGAGAGTTTTTTTACGGAAAGAATCAATCTGAAGTTGGGATTAAATACCATAACCATAACTGCCCAAAAGAAATATGGCCGCGGAATAACAATCTTCAGGCAGGTGTTAGCAAACGGAGGAGCCCAGCAACCCTGATTGCGGGGTATTGCCAGGGAGTTTGGTAAAATATAAATTTAATTTTATGTTTAGAATTACAGGAGGAAACGCTTTGCTTGATGCTGATTTTATACTAAGCAAAGCGCAAATTACGGAAAATATAAGAATAGCCGATTTAGGCTGCGGCGCTTCCGGGCATTTTATTTTTCCCGCCGCAAAAATGGTCGGCAAGAGAGGCGTGGTTTATGCCGTTGATATCTTAAAAACGGTTTTGGGCGGGATCGATAAAAGGGTAAAGCAGGAAAATATAGAAAACATCCGGACGGTTTGGAGCGACTTAGAAGTTTTTAAGGCCACTAAAATAGAATCGGGCAGCCTTGACGTGGTTTTGCTTATAAACACCCTATATCAGTCCCGCAAAAGAGTGGAAATTTTGCGCGAAGCCATAAGGATGCTGAAAAAAGGGGCAAAATTATTGGTCGTAGAGTGGAAGAATGTGTCTTCGCCTTTCGGGCCGCCTCCGGAAGAAAGGGTTAAGCCGGATCTCTTAAAGATCGGAGCTAAAAAGCTGGGGCTAGAGATAGAGGACGAATTTGAAGCCGGCCAATATCATTATGGTATTTTATTTATTAAATTATAAATATGGCGAATCTTTTATCACTAAAATTTTGGTTTAATCTTAGGCCAGACGCGCTGCTGCCAGTTTACCAAAAAACTTTTATTATTTTTGTTTTAGTTTTGATCATCTTTTTTCTTTTCCACCGTTTTTTTATAGCTAAAAGAGGCGGCCTTTATGCTTTTTTCTGGCGGCAGCTTTCTTCCTTTTCTCTGGCCAATGCTTTTATCGGTTTGATTTTGCTTTTTTTCAATTACGAATTTATCCCCTTCCTGTCTGCCCGTTTCTGGCTTCTTCTTTGGGCGGTTTTTATGCTGGTCTGGCTTATTTTTATCGCTAAATCTCTTTTAAAGATTCCGGAAAAGAAAAAAAAGTTTGAGGAAGAAAAGGAATATAAGAAATATATACCTTAAATAAAATAATAAAATAAAAAAATAATAAAATAAAAAGGCCGGTCAAGGTCTTTTTATTTTATTAAGTTTATGAATTATAGGCAAAGGGTCGGAAAATTCGGCGAAAATATCGCTAAAAATTATTTGTTGAGGCAGGGCTACAAAATTATCGGCCTTAATAAAAAAATAAGCTTTAAGGAAATAGATATTATGGCCCGGGACGGGGAAACCCTGGTTTTTATTGAGGTTAAAACCAGATTATCTTCGGTTTTTGGCAACGCCGATGATGCTTTTGACTTAAAAAAAGTTAATAATTTGAAAGAGGCTATAGGCCGTTATATTTATGAAAATAATTTTGATGAAAATCTGGTCAGGCTGGACTTCATTTCCCTGAATATCAGCCGTTTAGAAAAAAGGGCTAAGATTAAACATTATAAGGATGTCGTTTAAGTATATTATTAAAATATTGGAATGTTTATCCCCGCCTTATCCACATTTTTTTACACAATTTTTTCCAGCTTTCCCCCAGCTTATAAACCAGTTATTTACTTGACGGGTAAATAGGAGCCGGATAAAGTGAAACTATCATTAGTTATTAGGGCTAAAAAGGTCAAATCGGCCCCGCTGGTCTGCACCCCCTTAGCCCTAATTAACCAATGATTAAATATAAGAAGACCCCATTAGAAATACGGCGTTTGTCCGTAAGCTTTAAAACACCAACTGCGACCGAACTATCTGCTTTTGTCTCTATCAAAGAAGGTGTTTCTAACGGGGTAAATTAATATAATTTAATAATTAAAGAGGAATAATTATTGTTTGCAGAGAATGAAAAATAAAGTAAAGAAATTAAGGAGGAAAATAATTTTATGATTTTATTAAAGAAAGCCGCCCTCTTTATTTTTTTTGCCCTTTTATTCCTCTCCTTTGCCAAGAGCGCTGCGGCCAGCCAGGTTAGTTCCCCGACCATTATTCAATTAGGGGATAAAAGAGGCCAGGAATTTTCCCGCCAGCTTTTTATAAAAGGTTTAACTCCGGCCAACACCGAAGTTTTAGTTTATATCGACGGGGTTTATGCCGATTTTGCCAAAGTGGGGAGCGAAGGAACGGCCAGCGACAGTTTTTATTATGAGCATCCGACGGCCTTGGCCGGGGGAAATGAAATAATGCTTATTGCCCGGGATAAAACTTCTTTGGTTTTATCTCCGCCGGTGGAAATTAAATATATAATCCCCCCCTTGCCGGCTCCGACTTTAATAAGCCCGGCCTCCGGGAAGATAATAGGCGAGCCCAAGCCCTATATAACCGGTTTAGTAAGTAATTGGAGTTTTGCCCATGTCTATATTGACGGGGTTTACAACGGGCGGACAAAAATTTTGTCCCATGAGTCGGGCACGGCCAATTTTGCCTATAAGCCATTTTTGGATTTGGAGGTTGGTTTGCATAAAGTCTGGGCAATAGCCGAAGACGATTCAGGCCGAAAAAGCGGGGTTTCTAACATTTTGGAGTTTTTAGTTCAAAAACCGATGCCGGCTCCGACTTTGTTTTCTCCGGTAGTAAATAGCCGCACTAAATATAATCAGCCTTTCATTGTCGGTTTGTCTAAAAATGATTCTTTCATAAAAGTTTTTATTGATAATGAGTTGAATGGCCAGTTTGAGGTGGACAATCATTCTTCCGGCACGGCCAATTTCGCTTTTAAGCCTCCGGTTTTGGCCAGAGGAAACCATTCCGTCTACGCCACAGCTACTGATAATCGCGGTAAAGAAAGCCGGCGGTCAAATACGGTTTATTTCTCGGTGCGCCAGCCGGTTATTAGCAAGGGAGCCGGAGAAGAAAAGGGCGGATTAATAGGCAAGATTGAAGAGCCGGTTTCCGGAAGCGGGCAGGAATTGCCGCTTTCCATTTCTCCGACCGGAGATATAGAAAGGGGGAAAAGCATTTCCGGAGAGGAAACTGCCGGCGTGGGCAGCCGAATAACGGGTGAAGAAAAAAAAACGGCTGACTTAATTGATGAAAGCGAACAAGCGCAGGGGAAATTAGGCGTTAATTTAATTGTATTTATTGTTTTTATATTAGGCGTAATTGGCTGGATATTCTGGGTAAACAGGGAGTTAGTAAAGGAACAGCGGGCGGGCGAGAAAAGCCAGGAAGATTTTTTTTCCGAGGGGAAAAAAGAAGATAATTCTTCCGATAATTCAGGAGAAAATAAGTTGTTTTAATTAACTCCAAAAATCAAAAATTATTTTATTGTTGAAACCTCTTTGTTTACCCCGCACCTTAGAGATGTCTTATGGTTTTTAGTTGTAAGGTTCTATAATTTCGATCATTGCCGCAGGGTTTAACGTGCCGTGGTGAAGCAAGGTGCGGGGTTTATATATTTTGGTGTCGTGCCTTTTTACTGCAGGGCATAAAGACAGGATAACTAGGATAGGCAGTGACAGGCCCCTTCTTTTAATCCCGCCCCTAACCAGGGGCGGGATTATTTTGTTAAATTTTAAGAAATATGGTAAAATATAGGAAATGTTGGTAACCATCCTATGGTTTATCAAATATAATATAAATAGCAAATCAAAAGTGTTAATAGTCTAATAATTCAAAAATATATGCCCAATAAAAAATTTCTTTTATCATTTCTCTTCCTGCCTTTTTTGATTTTTGGTTTGGTTGGTTGCGGTAAAAAACAGCCAGCAGATACGGGTATTTTGCCAGAGGGCAAAAGCCAGGAAGACCAGCCTGCGCAAAGAGGTTATTTGCAATCTGATACGGGAGAGGGGAATATTGAGGAGAATACCGGGGCCATAAAGGAGATTCCTAAAAATAAAGAAGATCTTAAAAAATATTTAGAGGATTTAGAGAAAGATTCTGACAAAATAGACATAAATGCTGAGGAGGAAGACGCAGTGATTGACGATTCGGGAATTGATGACAGTGATGTTAATATAGAAGAAGATAATGATGTTGACGATAGCGATATTGACGCCCTTTAAGATTTATAATAAAAGAGATTTTGATAGATATTTAAAATAAAAATATGAATTTTTTTAAATTTTTATTTATTATTGGATTTTTTTTCCTCGCCTCCCCCCTCCTGATGGCGGAAGCGGCGGCGCCTGCCAAACCCTCGGCTGCATGCGATAATAGCGCGGCTACACGAAGCTCTATAAAAGTGACCTGGGCCGCGGTTACCGGTGTTTCATCTTACGGATATAAAATCGGAAGCGATGGAGTTGTGGCCAGTACAACTACAACCTCGGTCAGCCTAGATAATTTAGAGTCTGGTCAGGGATATAATATTAATATTCAAGCTTGTAGCGCCAGCGAGTGTTCTGGTTTTGCTGTAATTAATTGTTTGACTAATCCGGCTAAACCGGAGTTAACTTTTTCAAAAACTTCAGCTTCCATTATTTTGGAATGGAGCCGTATTGACGGGGCAAGTGTTTATCAGATTGGCTATAAAAAGGATGGCGAAGAGGCTTATACTTATGAAGAAATTGCTAACAAATTTTTTCCTGGAGCATATACGATCAAAAATCTTGCTTCCAATACTTTATATAATGTCAAAGTTCAGGCGTGTAATGCCAACAAAAAAGATAATGATGGCAATAAGGAGTATGACGAGGGATGTTCTGATTTTATCCCTCAAAAGATTACTACTACCAAAGAGCAGGGAATTGAGGATTTAAGGAATGATTATGAAAAGAAAAATTTAAGAATGCAGAAGACTTTAAACGGATATAAGAGTTATATGGAGAAAAGCGGGGAATTAGAGGAGGCAACGCGTAATGATTTTACCAGCGAAGTTGAATCGATTTCGCAATCATTAGCGTCAGATTTAACTTATGTTAAATCTGAAACAAATATAGATAATATAAACGGCAAATTATCCACCCTAGATTCTACTTTTAAAGTTCAGGTTGAGTTATTAAAATATAAACTTAAAATTTATAAAAAGTGCGATGGATACTATACAAAGTTTAAAGATTATAAATTTAAGGTGGAAAACTTTTCACAAATCCCCGGAGACGCAAAAGGTAATTTTAACGACAGCAATGGGCATATAGATAAAGCTATAGACCACTATAGGGTCAGTTACGAAAGGGCAGTTTTATCCAATAAGTTACCAGTGACAAATTCGGTTAGCAATTTAGTAATAATAAAGAGTTTATATAATGACTTAGGCAAAGACGGCCAGTATAAATTAACCAAACTAATTTATACTTCTTTGTATTACGTAAATAAAGTAAATGAAAAATTAGTTAAATTCAAAGAATATTCAGATAGTACGAACAAAAAATATTTAAGCGGAGTTTTTACAGATACAGCCATAAAGACGGCTTATGATAAAATAATAGATGATTTTATTATTTATTATAAAGGATATGTAGGAGCAAAAAGTTGGAATGATTTCGCTGCGGTTTCTAATGATAATAGTTTTTTAAAAAAAGACGGTAGATATAAAAGAGCAGCCAAAATATTAAAAGGTTTAAGTAACATTAATTCCATAATTGCCAAGGCCGAGAAATACAAAAGTGAAATTGACGGTTACGGCGGGGTTACTTCCAGCATAAAGGGAAAGGCGGATGAATTGGAAAATAATGTAATAATGTGGTTACGGTACGGCCAGCTTTCATTAGGCAAAAGAATTATTAATTTAGATGAAGATTCGGATAAAATCTATAAAGAAATAAAAAGTTATTTCGTTCATAAAATTTTTTATTATCTTTATAGCGGGTCTAAATCATTGAATAAACTGAATATCAATATAAATAATATCGAAAAAGTCATAGAAGTTATAGGAAGTTGTCCTGAGGCAACGGGGAATATAAATTCTGCTAAAGGTAAAGTTGCTGATGCTTCAGGAAAGTTAGAAAATATCAATTACGATAATCTTGATTCAGCCAAAGAAAAATATTCGGAATTTAAAAATTTCTATAAGGAGGCCTTAAATTACTATAAAACGGCAATTTCTGAGTCTAAAAAATGTTTATAAATTTTAATAAGATTAATTGTCTTAGAAAATTTTTGTGGTTTAAACTTATAACAAAACTCCGCCCTTTAGAGAAGGGCGGAGTTTTGTTTTGTTAAATTTTAAGAAATATGGTAAAATATAGGAAATGTTGATAAGCAGATTGGGGCGGGGAATATTAATCATAAAGACAGCAGATATGGCCAAGAAAAGATTTTTTTTACCAATGTTTCTTCTTTTATTATTGCCTTTTATTCTGGCCGGCTGTTTTGAAAAAAAAGAAGCAGATACGGATATTTGGTCAGGCGATAATGTTTTAGATCAAGAAGAAAATGCTCCCGGCGGGAGACTGCAGCCAGACACAAGCGAAAGGGAAATTAAGGATATAGGGGAAATCCCCAAGAGCAAAGAGGATATTAAAAAGCTGCTGGAGAGTTTGGAGAAAGACGGAGGGGAATCGGATTTAGATATTGACGAGAAAACTTTGGAAGTCGACGATTCCGGTCCAGAAGAAAGCGATGTTATTACCGAACCGGAAGATGAGGATATTGACGTTTCCGATATTGACAGCCTTTAACTATTTTTTTAGATATGACTAGAAGAAAAATATTTTTTGTTATTTTGCCTTTTTTATTTTTTCTTCCTTTTTTAGTTGAGGCTCGTATTAACTATAGCCCGAACTTAAGAGCAAACGATATAATTACTTCGGATACCTTGGGAATAAATTGGTATGCGACCAGGAACGAGCAATATGGTATATATCTTAAAAAAGAAGGAACCTATGAGTACGCTTTTGTTATGGCCACGGGCACGCCGCCGAATTTAACTCTGCCGATTGTTTATTATAAGTCAAATTTGGATGCAGGCACTCTTTATAGTTTTAAAGTTAAGGCCTGCGATGCGGAATATGCCGATTCTATGGATTGCTTTGCCTCGGAATCTAAATGTTTAGAAACGGTGGAATGCTTATTTTCCGACCCCCTATCCTTAACCACCTATCCGGGAAAACCTTCATTGGATTATGAAAAATCCGCCACTTTAGTTAACTTATCCTGGACGGCGGTAAAGGGAGCAACTTTATACCAGATCGGGTATAAAAAAGCGATAGAAGATGAATATGGTTACAGGGAAACGTCCCAGAGGGAATATGCGGTGAGCGGGCTAGTCCCTGATACCGACTATAATTTTAAAATTCAGGCTTGCGGTAATGGGGTGCAGGACACAGATCTCAATAGAGAATATGACAGAGGTTGCTCGGGGTTTGGCCGGGTTATTTCCGTAAAAACTTTGAAAGAGCAGACTATAGTTGAGTTGGAGGGAAATTATGAAAAAAAGAATTCAAGATTGCAGAAGACATTAACCGGTTACCTTACCTCTATTAATAAGTATGAAAATTTGGCTTCGGCCACTCGTTCCGATTTTATAAATGAAATTACTAATGACGGCAAGAATGGAGTTTTGGATTTATTAGCGGGGGAACTGGCAAGCGTAAAAACAGAGACAAACGGGAGCGTTATAGAGGCTAAAATAGCGGACTTGGACGCCACTAGAAGGCCCCAGCTTGAGATATTAAGCTATAAATTGAAAATTTTAAAAAAATGCGATGGATATTATAAAAAGTTTTCTGATTGGCGGGCTAAAGTTGAAAGTTTTCTGGAAATTCCCGCAACCGCCAAAGATGATTTTCTAAAGGCCGGGGGGTATATGGATAAAGTGAAAGAAAATTATCAGAATAATTATGAAAACGCTATTTTGGCCGGTACGGGGAGACTGCCTGTCGCCACTACTAATTTAACCGGCAGCCTTGCTTTTATTAAGACTTTGTATGAAAATATAAATAAGGATAAATCCTACAAGACGGCCGAAGTAGTATATAAAACTTTTTATAACGTAAGTAAAATTAATACAAAACTTGAATCCTTTAAGGAATATGCGCATTTTGACAATAAAAAATGGCTAGTCAAAGCATTCAGTGGTTATTACCCGTCAGGGGGAGAGAATGTATTATTCGCGGATAAATACGAAGAAATGCTTGATGATCTTAAGAACTACTATCAGGGTTATGTTGCTAACAAAAGGTGGGATTCTTATGATATAGTCTACGGCGATTATAAGCATCTAAGGGGGAATGACAAACTTAAAAAAGCCGTGACTATAGCGAACAGCCTTAAAAAAATTAATTCCATTTTATTAAAGACAAACGATTATTATAATAAAATTAACGGTTTCAGTAAGATTTCCTCGGAAATTAAAACAAAGGCAGGAAGCTTTACCACAACTATAAGTGATAAGTTAGTGTTTAACAGCAGCAACCCTTTTACCAAGAAAGTTCTTGATAACCCGGATAAAGCAACAATAGTGGAAATAAATGGATACTTCGGCCATAAAACTTTTGGTTATTTTTATAAAGGGGTCAAGGTAATAAATGATTTTAATATTAAAATAGAAAATTTAAAAAAAATAGTAACCGCAATCGGCTCCTGCCCGGCCGCGACCGGCAATATAAATCAAGCTGAGGCAAAAAGAAATTTGGCCGAAGCGAAATTAAAAGAATTCGCGGTTGATAATTTGGAAATAACAAAATTAAAATATTCGGAATTTGCGAATTTTTATCAAGAAACTTTAAATTATTATAAAACGGCGATTACCGAAGCTCAGAAATGCTTATAAATATATTATTAATTAAAATAAACAACTCTTGGTGATATTTTGTAATTTATGTTTACAATATTAGCCGGGATTTAGAGGGGAGGTGAAATATGAGAAAAAACCTTTATAAAAATCTGTTGGCATCGGCCATGATTATTTTAATTATGGTTCCGGCCTTCGCCCTGGCTTTGCCGGTGCAGGCGCAAGATGATTCCGATACTTTGCTCTGGGGAGGGACGCAAGGAGATGTTGAAAACACTATCGGTTTGGGAGCTAAAGACCCAAGAGAAATAGCAGCCAGCATTATTAACATCGCTTTGGGATTTTTAGGCATTGTTGCCGTGATAATAATCCTTTTAGGCGGGTTTAAATGGATGACAGCCGGCGGCAACGAAGACAAGGTGGAGGAAGCCAAGAAATTAATTTTTGCCGGTATAATTGGCTTAATTATTATTATGGCGGCTTGGGGCATTGCCAAGTTCGTCGTTAACGCGTTATACGAAAAGACTGGCGCGACTGGCTAACAATTCTTAAAACCGGTTTTAAGAATTAGCCCCGCACCTTTTAGGCGATATTTTTTAGTCAAATATCTCGTATATAGAGATATTTGGTCGCCTAAAAAGGTGCGGGGTAGGGTGGGTTCTCCGCCCGAGGCGGGGATCCACTTCTCTGGGCATAATATTTTTGTGCCCGGAGAAGGTGGAAAATTAGGAGGAAAATTAAGAAATTAAAATTTTCAATATGAAAAAAATTTCTATTATAATTTTTGTCGCGGTTTTATTTTTTACGGTTTTTGCCGGGCAAATTTGCCTGACCCAGGCGGCAGATGACAATGCCACGGGCCTGGAAAAGGCAGCCGCGGGCTTAAAGGATACGACCGAGGTAGGATTTGGCAAAGTTCCCACCCAGACTGACGTCCCCAGCCTGATCGGGAGTCTTATTGGCGCCGGCCTGTCTTTTATCGGGATTTTATTTTTTGTTTTAGTTATTTACGGCGGCTACCTTTGGATGACGGCCAGGGGGAATGAAGAGCAAGTGGGCACGGCTATTAGTATTGTTACCCAGGCCGCTATTGGCTTAATTATAGTGGCTACCGCTTATTTGATTACCAGGTTCCTTGGGGAAACGATCTTAAACAAAGTTTTATAAAAATGACTTTTTTAAACGGTAAAAAATTAATAAGTTTGGTTGTGATATCCTTCTTTATTTTTAATTTTCTTTTGGCTGCGGGCGCGATAAATGCCGAAGAACCGTTTTTGAGCGGTTTAGAAAACACCGGCAAGGGCGTGGGCTATGAAACCGGGGCCGACGTTCCGGCCCAAAACAAAATTGCTTCTTTCATCGGCGATGTTATCGGAGCCGTTATGGTCTTTATCGGCGTGGCTTTTATGGTTTTAATCTGGATGGGAGCGCTTGATATTGTCGGTGCCGGCGGCAATGACGAAACGGTTAAAAAAGGAAAGGATAAAATAAAAAACGGCGCTATCGGCGTTTTAGTCGTTTTCGCCGCTTATATATTCGCCTATATTGTTTTAGGCATGGCCAGCGGAAATTTCGGCGTTGGGTTTAATATTTTTAAGATTTAAAATATGGATAAGGCAGGCTTAGAAAAAATGATTGTTTTTTTCTTTGTTTTCTTCCTTGTTTTTGCTTTGGCTTTAAATATAAGCCGGGCGCAGACCGAAGAAGCTAAAACTGAAGTTCCTAACATCGGCAGCTGGGGGAGTAATTTAGATAAAGGAGTTTCAGAAACGGGCGTCTACAGCACGCAGACAGTGCCGGGAGGAGTAACGGTAACAATTGCCAAGTATATCGGCGGAGTTCTTTTTCTCGCCCCCTTCTTCGGCTTTTTGTTTATGGTGAGGATTGTGATAGCCGGTTATGAATGGATGACGGCCGCTGGCAATGTTGAAAAAATCGAATTGGCGCAAAAAAGAATCAGGAACGCGGTTATTGGCATTGTAATTTTTACCGCCTTATATTTCTTTGCTTATTTCTTCGTCAGGGCTTTTGCCGGCCTGGAAGGGTACGCAATTTAATTTAAATTATATGGCCCATAAGACATTTTTTAAAAAAATTATTTTTATCACACTGGCTGTTTTAATAAGCTTATTCGCCCTAAGCGCGGTTCAGGCCGCGGGCGATCCCCCCACTTCTTCGGTTGGTTCTCTATTGAAAGAAGCGGCTGAATCGGCTAAATACGAAACCGCAAAAGTGGAAAGCGGGGATATTAACACCTCCACGGTTGCCGGCGGAGTTGTAAGAATTTTTCTTTCTATTCTGGGAATTATTTTTATAGTTTTAATGATTTACGCCGGTTATCTTTGGATGATGGCCCGGGGCAATGAGGAGCAGGTCAACAAGGCCAAAGACTTAATCAGGGATGCGGTCATCGGACTGATAATTGTCGTGGCCGCTTACGCCGTTACTTATTTTATTTTATATATGCTGGCCCGGGGTTATATCCAGTCAGAAGTTACCGGACTTTAATAAACATATATGTTAAAAATTATAAAGCAAATATCCATTTTAATTCTGCTGGTTTTAATTTTAATTTTTCCGTACTTTGTTTTTGGAGCCGAGACTTATAAAGGCCCGACTTTGAAAGCCGGATTACAAGGATTCGGGTCGGCTAGCGGTTATTTAACCAACGTTACCCAGACTACGGCTGCAGAAATCGCCGGCACGGCGGTTAGTATTTTTTTAAGCATTCTGGGCGTTATTTTCATTGTCCTAATGCTTTACGGCGGTTATTTGTGGATGATGGCCCGGGGCAATGAAGATCAATTAACCAAAGCCAAAGAGTTAATCCAGGCCGCGATTATCGGTTTAATAATTACGGTTTCGGCTTATGCTCTTAGCTTCTTTATCTTTAACCGGATAACCAGGCAGGCTTTAACCGCGCCGGGTGCAGGCGGCGGAGCGGGTGCGGGTTCAGGCGGAGGTAGTGGGTGTCAATACGGCACGAATCCTGACGGCAGTTGCAAGCCACAGCCAGGTGGCTCCTAAATATAATTAAATTATGATTTTATGAATTTTAGAAAAATAAAGTATTTTGTAATGTTTTTAGTATTGTCAGTTTTGAATTTTAGAGTCGCTGATTTGGCCCTATCCCAAAGTTTCGGTCCCCAGGATCCGGGGCAAACAGAAGCTTTCCAGAGAAAGGCTGGTTTCGCCGCAGTCACGGAATCGTCTTTTGCGGGAATTATAGCCGTGGCCATTCAGGCCTTTTTAGGCCTCCTGGGCGTTATTTTTTTAGTGCTGATGATTACGGCCGGATATAAGTGGATGACCGCGTCCGGCAACGAAGAAAAAATGACGGAAGCGAAAGAAACAATCTGGCGGGCAGTGATTGGCTTAATTATTACGGTTTCGGCTTATGCCATTACTTATTTTGTGTTTAACAGTTTGAATTGGTTCGGTGGAGGCGGGGGCGCTCAAGGGGGAAGTCCGAGATACCCATAAATTATCAAATAATAAAAAAGAAAGGCGCCTCTCTTGAATGAAGCGCCTTTTTTGATGTTCCCATTTGGGCATTATAGGTCACAGTAAGTATACCAATGGACCGATTTGCCCATATAGCTTTGGGTCTGTAATCCGACCGTGAATTTCCACGATCCGATTTTCTGACCGTGGTAAAATGATTCAGCCACATAATCCCCCGGTATCAAATAATCTTCAACCCAGAAGCCGGGGGGGAGCAGGTAGCTTTTTGTTTCCGGTCCTCTTATTATGGTGTTTACGGTGGCATATTCGTCTGTGTTGGCGACTATGCCTTTATAACCCATAATCGGATCAATCAGAGTCGATGATTGCCCCGCCCTTTCAGAATCGATAACAATCATTTCCGCTGGGGAATCCAGGTGTGCGAGCCGGCCTAACTCTTTGAGATTGATGGTGACGGTTTTTATCGAGGTATCCGGGGGCGCGAGTTGGCTCAACTCTTCAAGATTGATAGTGATTTTTTCCCCTGGAGGATCCAGGTATGCGAGTTGGCTCAACTCTTCAAGATTGATAGCGGCTGTTTTCCCCGAAGAATTCAGGTGTGCGAGCCGGTTTAACTCTTTGAGATTGATAGTGACGGTTTTTATCGAAGAATCCAGGGGTGCGAGCTGACTCAACTTCGCAAGATTAATAATGATTTTTCTCCCCGAAGAATCCAGGTGTGCGAATCGGCTCAACTCCGCGAGATTAATAGTGGCGGAAGAAGAGTTGATTTTTTCTGCCCGTGATTTCGATTTTGGGGAATCGGTTGTTGCCTCCATTTTATTAATGGCCATTACTTGCTGTGTGATTCTTGCCGCCTCTTCGGACGAGGCAAGCCCATACCAGTCTCCTTTCCTGAATCCCGAGGTGTTGCCGAAATAAGCACTGCAGCCCGCGAGATAGAGGAGAGCGACGGAGAGCGCAAGAATAACCGTGAGCTTTTTCATTTCAAAACCCTCCTTTTGGGGGAATGAGTTGTTTTTATTGGTGAAACGTTATATTTCTCAAGGAACATTAAAGAATATTATAGTATCATACAATAAACAAAAATTTTTGTCAAGCTTTGACGATTAAACGAAAATTTTTGAAACCTCCCTAACCCTCCTTTAGAAGGAGGGCCTAAATATCCCCTTTTGAAAGGGGGATAAAGGGGGTTTGGGTCCTGGGGTTTGTTTTTTTAGGCTATTTTTGTTTAATCTTAGTAAAAATTTTAGAAATTTGGTTGACTTTTTTCTTTACCTGTGATAAGATAATAATATAGATAAGAAAATCCCTACATTTTTCCATATTGTTGGAAAAGTAGGGATTTTTATATACAAAAATGGAAGCCTTAAAGCAAAATCGGGTAAAATTTATATCCTTGAATAATGCAAAAAAGCTTGTTTTTCTGCTAATTTTAGTTTTTTTGTTTGATTTTTTTCTTTTCCCGATGCCGGCGCTGGCTTGCGAGGCGGCGGAAGAGGCCGAAACCCAGCAGATGCTTCAGGAAATCGCTCTGGAGGAGATAAATGAGCCAGGTCCGATTATTATCAACCATTTGCCGGAAAATAACGTGTGGGCGGCCAAGAAAGTAGTTAATAGAGTTATTACGGCTTATAATTCAGAAGTCGGGCAATGCGATGACTCGCCTTGTATTACGGCTAATGGTTTTAATGTCTGCGAGCACGGGGAAGAAGATACGATTGCCGCTAATTTTTTAAGATTCGGAACTAAGGTCAGGATTCCGGATTTATTTGGAGATAGAGTTTTTGTAGTGCGGGACAGGATGAATACCCGTTTTTCCAATAGAGTTGATATTTGGATGGTTGAAAAACAGGATGCCCGGGAATTTGGCGTAAAGTTAGCAAAAATCGAGATTTTGGAATGAATTTAAGTTATTTTTTCCTTCGGGAAAAAGCCGCACTATCCCGCTTAGCGGGACGGCGCATGCGAATTTAGACAATTAATAATTTTTAGATATTTAAAGCCACCCCTTTTTAAAAAGGGTTTTTTATTTTTTAAAAACGGGCGGGGGTTTATTCTTGTTTTTTAAAGGAAGTTCTGATATATTTAAAGTATCTTATTGATTTTTGGCCTGATAGCCAAGTGGTAAGGCAGGAGTCTGCAAAACTTCAATCGCGGGTTCGATTCCCGCTCAGGCCTCCATTTGCCCCGTACCTTTTAAGAAGGGCACGGGGTTTAATTTTTAAGTCCACTTTCTAGTGGACTTAAATTTTTTTATTATTTGTTCTCCAATTGGCAAAATTACAATTAAAGACATTTAAGTCTAGGTTTTAGTGGACTTAAGTATAATAAAGCTGTGGATAACTTGTTATTTATGTGGATAAGTATATGACTTAAGTCTACTAATTTGTAGACTTAAGTGTGGAAAACTAAAATTTTTATAAAAGTAATGTGTATTATTTTAAATAAAATTAGCTTATTTTAGCTAATTTTTTAAAAATAACTAATAGTTGACCCTTTGGTTTTTATATGGTATTATAATAGTAGAACATTTATCAGGCATTCTTTGAAAATTGATATTTTTAAAGAGATTTTCCTAAAAATCAGCTTTTTAGAGAAATTTCTTTGCTTTTTACTGGTTTACTTCCTGCTAACGCCGACGTGGCAGACTTAAAAACAAAAACAAAAAACAGGTAGAGCCTGATAGTTTAAATATTTATTGGGTTTTACCACAAACCGGTAAAAAGTTGCTTTTTCTAAGTCGGCAGAAAAGTTTCATCCCCGAAGGAAAGGGATTTTCTTGTCTATCTTTTTAGATGGATTAAGGAACAGACCTTTGGGGCTGGGGCTCAGCATCGGCCTATAAATTCATTTATTTTATATAAAAGAAGGGGCCCGTCTGGGCCCCTTTTTTGTTTGACTTTATTTTAGTTAAATCTTAAGATGAAATTACATGAATGATGATAGTTGGATTATGTTAAGTTGAATGAATTTTTGGAACAATTTTTTAGTTATAAATATAACTATAAATTTCAAGCACTAAATTACAAATTCTAAATAAATTCAAAATTTAAATAACCAAAATTCAAAAATAACTTTTTTAGAAATTTGGATTTTGGTCGTTATTTGGAATTTGGTGCTTTGGATTTAGAATTTAATCTAAGATATGTCTTTATCTATCGGGATAGTCGGCCTGCCCAATGTTGGGAAATCAACCTTGTTTAACGCTTTAACGAAAAATAAGGCCGAGGCTTCTAATTATCCTTTTTGCACGATTGACCCCAACGTCGGGGTCGTAAAAGTCCCGGATGAGCGCTTAGAAAAAATTGCCGCGATTTCCAAACCGGCTAAAATTATTCCGACAGTAGTGGAATTCGTGGATATTGCCGGCCTGGTAAAAGGCGCGAGCCAGGGCGAGGGCCTGGGTAACCAATTTTTATCCCATATCCGCGAGTGCGATGCCATCTGCGAAGTTATCAGAGGTTTTGTTGATGAGAATGTTGTTCATGTCAGCGGTAAAATTGACCCGGCTGACGACAAAGAAACTATCAGCCTGGAATTGATTCTGGCTGATTTGGGCACGGTTGAGAAAAGACTGGCTAAAGTTTTAAAGGAAGCCAAAAGCGGAGACAAGGAATTAGCTAAGTTAGCCGGTCTGCTTTCCCGCCTGAAAGAAATATTGGCCGCCGGCAAGCCAGCCCGCCAGCTTAGCCTAAACGATGAGGAAATGCTGATAATAAAATCTTTAAATCTTTTAACGGTTAAGCCGATTATTTATATTTTAAATAGTGATGAGGAGAAAGACAAATTAAAAGTTGAAGACGGCGATATTATAGTTTTAAACGCCAAATTAGAAGAAGAGATTTCTAACCTGCCTGAAGAGGAACAGGGGGAATATATTAAAGAGCTGGGGCTGGCCGAAAGCGGGCTGGCTAAATTTATAAAAGCTTCTTATAAATTGCTTGGTTTAATTACCTTTTTTACCACCGGGACTGACGAGACCAGAGCCTGGACAGTTAAGGAAGGAGCCAAGGCGCCGGAAGCCGCCGGCGTTATCCATACGGATTTTTCTAAAGGTTTTGTCCGGGCCGAGGCAATAAACTGGCAGAAATTTATTGAAGCCGGGGGAGAGCAAAAAGCGCGGGAGAAAGGCTTAATAAGGACAGAGGGTAAAGATTATGTTGTCCAAGACGGCGATATTTGCCATTTTTTAGTCAGTAAATAAGGGGTTAGTATTTAGCATTAAGTATTTAGTATTTTGGAGATTGGATGATTAAAATAAAAAAATATCGGTGTTGAGCCGGTATTTTTTTTGTTGCCTTTATTTTTCCAATATTACAATTTCGCGCCAGACTTTTTGGTCAGGCCGGCCGTAGACGATAGTATTCCTGTCTGTTAATATTATTCCCTTATTTCGCCAAAATTTTTTTGGGACTGGATTAATGATTTTAAAGTTATCAATATTTGGCGTTATGCGTTGCGCAATATGCGATATGTGAAACTCCGGCCAGATCATAATAACGCGGCCGTTTGGCTTTAAGATTTTTTTAAATTCAGATATCGTATTTGAATATAGTTGTTCTAATTCCGGAACGATTTTTTTAATATCAACCCTTCCCCTTTGCGGGCCAAGATAAGGTTCGGTAATAATAGCATCAATGGATTGGGGCGCGATAAATTTTGATAATTCTTCAGCGTTTTTATTATGAAGCTGTAATTTGTAATTGGTAACTTGAAATTTGGATTTTACCCAAGCAGTATTTTTTTCCGTGTCTTCAACGGCTTTTGGGGAGATATCGGAGCCGATTAAATTTTTATAGCCCATAAGCATGGCTTCAGTGAGAATTGTGCCGGAGCCGCAGAAAGGATCGAGAATAATGACCTCACCCCCAGCCCCTCTCCTGGCCAGGAGAGGGGGGACGGCTAGATTTATCATAATCTGCGCCAGCTTGGGCGGGAGCATACCGGAAAGGTCATCCCGAGCCGGCCGGCCGTAATCGCGGAAAGATAATTCTTTAAAGGGCTGGACCGCCAAAGTTTTTCCAATTAAGACGTGATTGTCTTTCTGGATTAAAATTATTTCCGCGCCCTGCGATATTAATTTGTTTTGCTCAACGACTACACTTGATAAAATTTTTTCTTTGCTTGTTACCCAGCGAATGCTAATATTTTTTTCCCGCAAGCATTTTTTTACTTCCATGCCGATAACCTTTAGATTCAATTGTTTATTGCCGTAATGAGAAATCCCAAATTTTATTTTTCCATGATAATTTGTATCAATTAATTTTTCCGCTTCAGCTATTATTTTTTGGTTATCAAAATTGAATTCGTTGGAGATTATGCCGATTTTAATCACCCCGCCTAATTTTTTAATTAATTCAGCGGGATCAAAATTATTTTCCGTTTCCAATAAAAAAATTTCCGGGTTAATGATTTCTGTTTTAGAATTGTCATCAAACCCAAAAACCGCCGAAAGTTCAGCTAAAGATAGGGTCGTATTATTGCCTAAAATAAAGAAATATTTCATAGCTTAACTTTAGCAAAATAAGCCGTCTCTTGCAATTTTTTAAAAGGCGTGGTAAGGTAAGAGCACAATTAATTAACCTTCCCAATATTCTAGTGATTCTAGATAATCCCTCCTTGCAACAGGAGGGAAAGGTATTCTCTAACCTCCAAGCTATCGTGAGAATACTGGGGGTTTTATTATTAATCTGTTATAATTAAATTTATTATGTCAAAGACAAAATCATCAGAACTTTTCCGCTATGAACTCCTTTTTATCATCCCCAATAAGTTTACGGAAGAAGAAGCTAACTCAGTCACGGCCAAGGTAAAGGAAATCATTGCCGGAGAGGGAGGAAACATCACTTTTTCTGAATTCTGGGGCAAGAAGCAATTAGCTTATCCGATAAAGCAGAATAGCTATGGCTATTACAGCCTTTTGGAGTTTGATTTAGACGGGGAAAAATTGGCGAAAATTAATAAAATTTTACGGATGTCAAGCGACGTTATCCGTTTCCAGATTATTAAGAAGAAGGTAAAAACCGCCGAGCAGCTGGAAAAAGAAAAAAAGATATCGGAAAAAATCGCCGTAAAGAATATGGCCAAGGAGCAGAAAGCCGAAGCTAAGGAAACCTTAAAGCCGGCCCAGGGAAAAGAAAAAAAGTTGGACTTAAAGGATTTAGACGAAAAATTGGATGATATTTTAAATACCAAAGACCTTCTTTAAATCAAGGTTTTGGTTTTTATCTTTTAAATATTAATATATTTGCGGTTATTTAAGTTATGGCCGCAGATATAAAATGAGGGTATGAATTTAAACAAAGCTATGATCATCGGGAACCTAACCCGAGATCCTGAAGTTAAAAACACACCTTCTGGCCAGACTGTTGCCACTTTTTCTATTGCCACCAATTTTGTCTGGACGAACCAGGCCGGGCAAAAGCAGGAGAAAGTTGAATTCCACAATATCGTGGCCTGGCGCCGGCTGGCGGAAATTTGCGGGCAGTATCTGCGCAAGGGCGCGAAAGTCTTTATCGAAGGCAGGCTGCAGACTCGCGATTGGCTTGGCCAGGACGGGGTTAAGCGGTACCGGACGGAAATTATCGCCGAGAACATGATTATGCTTGACCGAGCCGGAGGCGGAGCTGGTTATGGCGCTAAAGCCGCTCCAACAAGGCCGCCTATGCCGGAAGAGCAGCCGTCTTATCCTAATGAGCCGATTATTGATTTAGAGCAGCCGGTCGGAGGCGGAAGCAACCCTGAAGAAGAGGAGATTGAAGTAGAGAATATACCTTTTTAAAATAAAATATAAAAAATAAAAAATTTAAAATTTTTTATTTATTTTTTAGTTATGAATAATGAAAATCCGATAAAAAAGACAAAGGAATGCTATTTCTGCGTTAATAATGTCAGTGAAATTGATTACAAGGACACCAGGACTTTGCGCCGTTTTGTAAATTTCCACATGAAGATTCTGCCCAAAAAAAGGACCGGCACTTGCTCCTGGCACCAGCGGAAATTAGCCACGGCCATAAAACGTTCCCGGACAATGGCTTTGCTTGGCTTTGTCCATAAATAATTTTTATGTTGACTCTTAGCGAAATAAAAACAGGCAAAGTTATAAAAGTGGGAGATGAGCCCTATGTTGTTGTCAGAACCGACCATCATAAGATGGGCCGGGGCGGCGCGGTTTTAAAAACCAAATTAAGGAATTTAATAACCGGCAATATGCTGGAAAAAACTTTCCAAGGGAATGAAAAGGCCGAGGAAGCGGGGACGGAAACGAAAAAAACCAATTTTATGTATAAGGACGAAGACCAGGCTTATTTTATGGACAATGGAAGTTATGAGCAATTCAGCCTGTCTTTAGAGCAGATAGGAGAAAAACAGAAATTTTTAAAGGAAGGCACGGATGTGGACACTCTGTATTTTAATGATAAGCCGGTGGCCATAGATCTGCCGATTAAAATGGACTTAAAAGTAGTGAGTGCCCCGCCCGGAGTAAAGGGTAATTCCGCCGGCAATGTTAATAAGCAGGTAGAACTGGAAACCGGAGCTAAGATTAATGCGCCGATGTTTGTTAATGAGGGCGATATTATAAAAGTGAACACGGATACGGGAGAATATGTAGCCAGAGCATAAAACAAAATATTAAGATAATAAAAACCGCTTTGCTCTGCAAGGTGGTTTTTATAATGAAGAAAATTAGTAGAAGAAGCCCGAGCATTAAGCCTTGGGTTTTTTAAATTGAGATTATTATATTTTACTTTAGCGAGGTTATTTTTTCGGTTTTGGAAGATAATTTTTTAGTGGAAATAACTTTTTTAACTCTGTCATTCCGGTTATATTTTTCAGTTGCTTCCCAAGCCATTTCAAACATAGCCTTTAAAATATTAACCAGATGCTTGCTGGTAATTAGAATGCCCATTCGGTTTGGTTTTTTAAGCAGGGCAATCATAACCTTATCTTCAAAAATATTTATTTCGCTGTCAAATAAATAATTTATTTTTTCTTTTGGCAATATTCTGTATTCGGTGTATTTAAGAGTGGTGGGGTAGTTTTTAAACCAATCTATTGTTTTTTCTCCGGCCGGAATGAGAATTCTTTCGTATATCTTATTTTTTGTCCGTTCGCGGTTATATTGCCTGCCCCAGGCAATTAAATCCGGCGATTGCCATTCCTCGCAATCAGCAACTGCCAATATTTCAGTTTTGGATTTTAAAGTTTCGGAATAGATCGCTTTTAATCCCTCGGTGTCCTCAAAAAATTTAATACTGGGCCTGTTCGGTTCTTTATACATCATTCTCAATTCAGGTAATTTTTTCCCCAGCTCTTCCAGCTGTTTTTCTTTTCGTTTTTGTTTGCGTTTTAAAAAATCAATTAAATTATGCGGGGGCATAGCCGCATATCTCTTTTTAGCTTGTTTGCCGGAAGCGTAGGTAACCAAATTATATTTAACCAATTTTTCCAAAACATCGTAGCAGGTAACGCGGCTGACTTTTGATTTATTGCTAATTTCGGTAACCAAAGAGGGCCCAAGCTCCAGTAAAGAGAGATAGACATTAGCTTCATTTTGAGTTAATCCTAATTTGGTAATTAATTTTATCATATATTTTTATCTTATTTCTTATTATATACTATTTTATAATTTGTGTCAAGTCATTTCTACAAAATTTTATTATTATAATAATTTTTGCTAAAATTAGCAAATATAATTAAAGTAAACATTAAACCAGTATAAACATAATTTTATTTATGTGTTATTTTGAAAGGAAAAATATTTTATTATTATAATAATTTTTATTAACAAAATTATGATTGGGAAAAATAGCCGGAATCGCTGGGATAAAGTTTATGAAGATTTTAAAGGAAAAAGGTTTTCTGTATGGAAAAATGGGGTAACCCCATTTTTTGCGGATAATATACCTTTTTTAAAAAATAGGGGTGTTAGAAAAATATTAGACGGCGGTTGCGGTGACGGCAGGAATTTATTAGCTTTTGCCAAAGCCGGTTTTGAAACAATCGGCGTTGACGCTTCCGAAGAAGCTTGCCAACGGGCCCGGAGAGTAGCAAAAAAATTTCCCAAAATAAGGATTGTAAATAAAAATTTAGAAAAAATTAACTATAACAGCGAATTTGATGGGATTATTTGTGATTACGTTATGGTTCATTTAAAAAGAGGACCTTTGGTGATTAGGAATTTTTATAGAGCATTAAAATCCAAAGGGTTCCTTTTAATAGAATTTTTGTCAAAAGATGATCCCAGTTGCGTGGAGTATGCGGAATGTTACACCAAGAATGGCATTTTTCATAAATTTTATGATTTGGAGGACGTAAAAGAATTGCTGACGGGTTTTAAAATTATAAGAATAAAAAAAATAAAACACAAAGATCCGAGTCATGTTGAAAATTATCCGCGGAGCAAACCGCATCAACATGATTCAATTTTCGTACTTTGCCAAAAAGAATAAGGAGAGAGTATGCTAGACCTGATTTTAGTTAGGCCAAGGGTGGTTACGCCCCTGGGAACATTGCCGCCGAGGGTTCAGCCACCAGACCCGATAGCTTATTTAGCCGGTTACCTCTTAAAGTTTGGCTATACGGTTAAGATAAAGGATTTATTAGTGGAGGATTATGACAATGTCGAAATAGTTGGCAATAGGAAAATAAACGGCCTAAGTGATGTTATGGCAGTTGATCGTATTTTGGCGCTTAATCCTTTAGCGGTTGGAATCAATTTTGAGTTTTGGACTGATACTTTATCGGTAAAATTATTAGTTGAATCGCTAAGAAAAGCCGGCTACAAAGGGGCAATAATCCTTGGCGGCACCAATGCTTCTGCCCTAAATCGTCAGATTTTAGGTGATAGTGATTTTGAACAAGAAAAAATCTTAGGCGTTGACATTGTGGTAAATAATCGTAATGTCGGAGGAGGAGAGTACAGTTTAGAGAAATTACTTTATTGTTTAAAGGAGGTAAGTAATTTAAGGGAAGTGCCTGGTATTTCTTATAAGGAAGAAGATAAAGTTATTACTACTAATAGTTTGACTCTTGAGGAAGTAGGAGGAGTTGTCAAGGAAATTACCGGGCCTGCCCGCCACCTTTACCCGAGAAAAGACGGAATGGATATTTATTCTTATTATAATAATCCATTTTCCGGACCGGTTAAATTTCTTCCCTTTGCCTCGCTTTTTACTTCTCGTGGCTGCCCCTATAATTGCGGTTTTTGCCTCGAGGGTAAAGATACGCCTGGTTTTGTTAAGGGATGGATGCGCAGATCTTGTGAAAAGATATTTAGGGAGATTGATTTATTAGCCAAAGAAGGAATTAAGACCATTTTAATTCAGGATGAAAACTTTGGCGGCTATCAGCCAAATCATTTGGAGGAAGCTTGTAATATTTTGGATTATATTGCCCAAAAAAGAATTAAAGCGATATATTTTCCGAATGCCGTTAATGTTCAGTCTATGATAATGGATGATTTTAAGCTTCTTAGAAAATTGAAGAATCTTGTGGAAATGGGTCTAACAATCCGTTTGGCTGTTCCCGTAGAATCTGGGTCTGATTCTGTGTTAAAAATAATGGAAAAACCACACAGCATTAACATGTTAAATAAGGTTTTTTATTTTGTTGAAAAGGAGGGATTATTAAGAAGAGAAAGTTTTGAGTTGGAAGCTTGGGCAATGGTTGGGTATCCAGGAGAATCTTTTGGCCAGGCCGGAAAAACAATAAAGTATATGGCAGCTTTAGCAAAAAGATTTCCCAGGATAGAACCGGCAGTTTTTTACTTTCAACCGGTTCCCGGAATAATAGCATATGAAGGGCGTGATATCCCACCGGAACCACAACTGGAAAGCCAACCTCCCAATGGTAAATTAAAGGGTTTAGTTGAACGATATAATCGAAAGGTGAAAGATCGTTTTAAACGCCCTAATTTCAAACCGATGGATTTTTGATGGATAATAGCAGATTGATAACATTTCAATCTGCTATTTTATTTTAGCTTTTTTCATAAATAAGCAAAAATGTTTAATTATGATATAATATAGATATGTCTAAGAATAATAAAAAAATCCTAAAATTCCCCAAAAATTTCCTTTGGGGGGTATCCACTTCCGCTTATCAGATAGAGGGCGGGATTATTAATGACTGGAGCCGATGGGAGAAGTCGGAAGTAAGAATTAAGAAATTAGAAAGAAAAGGTAAAAATCCCGAGGATTTTATTTGTGGACAGGCTTGTGATTCATATCATAGGTATGAAGAAGACGCGAAGCTGGCAAAAGGTTTGAATTGCGGGGCTTATCGTTTAGGGATTGAGTGGGCGAGAATTGAGCCGGAGCAAGGAAAATGGGATTTAAAAGAAGTTGAGCATTACCGAAAAGTTTTACAAAATCTAAAGGATAATGAATTAAAAGTGGTTCTGACTTTATGGCATTGGACCAATCCGGTTTGGTTCGCGGATAGAGGCGGCTGGGCCGATAAAGAATCCGTGAATTATTATTTGCGTTATGTTGAATTTGTTGCCAACGAGCTTGGCGACTTCGTGGATTATTGGATTACCCTGAACGAGCCCATGGCCCATATCGGTTTCGGCTATATTACTGGCAGTTTTCCGCCCAACAGAAAATTAAATATAATCGGAGCTTTTAAAACAGCAAGAAATTTAATTTCCGCCCATAATTTAGCCTATAAAAAAATTCATAAAATTATTAAAAACGCTAAAGTGGGATTTACCTCGTTGACCGATTATTTTGAACCGGCCAACAAATACAATCCCCTAGATATCCGCTTAAATTCTATTGTCAGATATTTTCACCACCGCTATTATTTTAATCGGGTTAAAGATCAGCTTGATTTTATCGCCTTTGATTATTATTTTCATCAGCGAATCAGCTGGTTACCGCCCTTTAAAGATAATTTAAACAAAGAAGTTAGTGATATGGGCTGGGAAATATATCCGGAAGGAATTTATTATGTTTTAAAGTATTTTGCCCGATTCAAAAAACCGATTTTTGTTATGGAAAATGGAATTGCCGATGAAGATGATAAAGAGCGCAAAAAGTTTATTATTGACCATTTGAGCTATGTCCATAAAGCTATTGCCGAAGGCGTAAACGTAAGAGGTTATTTCTATTGGTCGCTTCTTGATAATTTTGAATGGGCGGCCGGCTGGAGCCCGAAGTTTGGGTTGTATGAATTAGACAGAAAAACGTTTGAGCGGACTGCCCGTCCCAGCGCGGAAGCTTATTCAGAAATTTGTAAAAATAATTATATAGAAATCAGTAAAAAGTAAAATAGTAAAAAGGCGGTCTTTTTACTTTCTACTTTTTACTTTCTACTTTCAATGTGGTTAGTCGTAGCTATCAGTTCATATTTTGTTAATGCCGGCGTGTATATCGCCGACAAGTTTTTACTTTCTAAAAAAATCCATTCTTCCATAATTTACGCTTTTTTAGTCGGCATCTGGAGCATTTTTAATGTGGTTTTATTATTTTTTGACCCTTGGTTTCCTTCCGGGCGGGAATTAGGCATTGATTTGTTAGCTGGTTTGTTGTTTTTAGTTACCCTAGTCTTTTGGTATAAGGCTCTTCATCAAAGTGAAGCCACTCGTGTCGTTCCGATTGTCGGAGCTTTAGTGCCGATTTTTTCCTTTATCCTTTCCTTTTTATTTTTGGGGGAAGCTTTAACGGAACGCCAGCTCTTAGCTTTTTTAGTTTTAATTAACGGCGGCATATTAATTTCCGTGAAACATACGAGGTTTTATAAGACCGGGGAAATGTGGAACAGGTTTAGAGAAGTTTTTGGCAATGTTTTGGGCGGAATCCATGCCCAGTACCGGCCGACCCGCCGGCTAGTTTTAAATTCAATCGCCTCGGCTTTATTTTTCGCCGTTTATTATGTTTTAATAAAATATATTTATCTTGAGCAGCCTTTTATCGGAAGTTTTGTCTGGTCAAGGTTCGGGACTTTTATCGGCGCTTTGCTTATTTTATTCATACCCGGCTGGCGTCATTCAATTATTGAATACCAGAAAGGCGTTAAGACTCCAAAAAACCTGGCCTTCTTTATTTTTATAAGGCTTTTGGCCGGTCTGGCTTTTTTAATGATTAACTGGGCAATCAGTCTGGGCAATGTGGCTTTAGTCAATTCTTTGCAAGGGGTGCAGTACGTATTTTTATTTTTTATGGTTCTATTCTTGTCGAGAAAATACCCCCGTATCTTAGATGAAGAACTCGGGGGCGGAGTGATGCTTCAAAAAATTATCGGGGTTTCTTTAATAAGTATTGGTTTGTATATGCTGGTTGTCGCGTAACGCGAATGTACGCGGATAAATGCGAATGATGCGAATGGAAGATACTAATATACGAATTATACTAATGATACGAATAAATACTAATCGTTAGACTGAGCTCACGACGAAGTCTACAAATTGTGAATGCCTAATTTATTACTATTATGGACTTGTTAATTATTCTATATTTGATATTTTATTTGGTTTTGGCGAAAATCAGGCTGGACTGGGCGGTGATGTTAATTTTAGCAGCGTTGCCTTCTTATTTAATCAGGTTTAAAATTTTAAGCATTCCTTTTACTTTATTAGAAGCCATGATTTTGGTTTCTTTTTTTATTTGGTTTGTTTTCCGGACGGAATTTAAAAATTTCATCCGTGGCCAGTACGGCTGGCGCGAATTTAAAGAAAACAGAAAAAAAAGAATGAAGTATCCTTTTGGCTTAGAAATTATTTTACTCTTAGTTATTTCTTTTATTGCCGTAGCCGTAGCTGGGTTTAGTAATAGCGCTTTAGGAATATGGAAAGCTTATTTTTTTGAGCCCGTACTATTATTTATATTAATGCTTAATTTATTTAAAGATACTAATATACGAATGAATGCGAATGATACGAATAATACGAATTTGGGAAAAATTTTATGGCCGTTGGCGGTCTCGGCTTTGGCTGTGTCAATTCTGGCGATTTATCAGGGGGTTTCCGGAAATTTAATTTTTAACGATTTTTGGGCGGCAGCCGGGCAGCGGCGGGCGGTCTCCTTCTTCGGTTATCCGAATGCCGTGGGATTGTATTTGGCCCCATTGATTTTAGCGATGTTCGGATGGCTATTTGACCAAGTTGGCGGTTGCATCAAGGGAGGAGCAAAAATTTTCAATTTTCAATTTTCAATTTTAAAACAATTTTCAATTTTCAATTTTAAAACTTTAAAATTATTTTTTATTTTTGTAACGATAATTCTATCTTTTTTAGCCATTTTTTTTGCCAAGTCTAAGGGGGCGTTGATTGGGATAACGGCCGGATTGTTCCTTTTTGTCTTTTCAGCCAGCGGGAAAAAAATAAAATGGGGAATGATAATTTTAGTTTTAGTTGCGGCAATTGGAATTTCAACCTGGCCTCCCCTGCGGGATTATGCTTTAGATAAAACTATCTATAGCAAGTCATATCAAATCAGGCGGATAGGGTGGCAGGAAACCTGGAAGATGCTTAAAGACGGGCGTTTAATCAGCGGGGCCGGTTTGGCTGATTATCAAAAGACCGTTGCTCCTTACCATCAGGAAGGAGTTTTTATAGAAGATTACCGCGACTCGGAGTGGCTCGCTAAAATCAGAGCCAGTGCGGAATTCCGGCAAAAAAATTGGCAGCCCTTGGAAATTTATTTGTATCCCCATAATATTTTCCTAAATTTTTGGTCTGAATTGGGGCTGGCTGGGACGCTGCTTTTTATCTGGATTATTGGGAAATATTTAGTGTTGGGTTTTAGGTGTTGGGTTTTAGGTGTTGGTAATAAATATTTGGTTATGGGATTAATTGGGGCGATGGTGGTAATTATTGTACATGGATTGGTTGATGTGCCGTATTTTAAAAATGATTTAGCGGTGATGTTTTGGACACTAATAGCACTGATGAGTTTGGTGGACTTTAATGGAAGATACGAATATACTAATAATGCGAATGATACTAATAAATACTAATAGAAATAAATATGGAGAGGAGGGAACTAATTTATCCGGAATTGTCATATGTTATAACCGGAATTTTATTTTCCGTTCATAACCAATTGGGCCAGTATGAACGGGAAAAGCGGTATTGTAATTTAATAGAAGAAAAATTGAAAGAAATTAATATACCCTACTGGCGAGAGCTTCGTATAGGCGACAGCGGTAATATTCTTGACTTTATAGTTGATAATAAAATAATTATAGAAGCAAAGGCGAAAAGGGTAATTACCAGGGAAGATTATTATCAGACCCAGAGATATCTGCAAGAGACAAATATTAAACTGGCCTTGCTTGTTAACTTTAGAAATAAATATTTAAAACCAACTAGAGTTATCCGTATAGAAAATTTTAAAAAATAGATTAGTAAACATTCGTATCATTAGTATAATTCGCTTCATAATAAATTCGTAGCCATTCGTATTATTAGTATAATTCGTATATTAGTATCTTATAATCTTATATGTTAGTTTTGCAAAAATATATTGCGCAATCCGGTTTCTGCTCCAGGCGAAAAGCGGAAGAATTAATAAAACAAGGCAGGGTTTTTATTAATGATAAATTGGCCGAACCGGGTGTCAAAGCCGAAGAAGAAGATGAGGTGAAGATTGATGGTAAAAAAATAAACTTGCCAAAAGAAAAAATTTATATAAAAATGAATAAGCCAATCGGCTATACCTGCACCAGCCGGAGGTTTTCAGCAGAAAAGAATATTTTCAGTTTAATCGGCCGGAAAGAGCGGCTTTTCGTGGCGGGCCGATTAGATAAAGACAGCCGGGGCTTGATTTTACTCACTAATGACGGAGATTTGACGCAAAGGATTACTCATCCGAAATTCGGGCATGAGAAAAGATACGTTGTAAAGATAAAAAAAACAAAAATAAAAGACAAGGATATTGAGAATCTTTTTAGGCGGGGGGTTGATATTGGGGAGGGAGATGGGATTGTTAGAGCTAAGGACATAAAATATATTGGCGATAATAAATTTGAAATAATTTTGGCTGAAGGGAAAAAACGGCAGATAAGAAGAATGTTTAAAGCCATGGGATTGGAAGTGGAAGATTTAATAAGAGTTTCTATTGGTAGATTAAAGTTGGGTGATTTGCCCGAGAAACAATGGCGGCCTTTGAAGAAAAAAGAAATTGATGAATTATTGAATTGTTAAATTATCAAATTGCTAAATTGTTGCGTTGCCGGGATGTAGAAATTAAACCCTAATAAAGTGGAGTGAGAATTATTAAAATAAAGATTGGAGAGGTGGCTCGAGTGGTTGAAGGTACCGCTCTCGAAAAGCGGCAAGGGTGAAAGCCCTTCGAGGGTTCGAATCCCTCCCTCTCCGCACTTATGGCGGAATGAGACTTAAGGTCTCATTCCGGCGTAAGGGGAAAGGGAGTTGAAAGAATCCTCTCCCCGTTTCGGCACCGAGGAGTTTTCGAATCCCTCCCTCTCCGCCAAGACAATTTATTATTGGAGTCAACCCATTTGTCTATGACGAATGTGCGACCCGAGTACATAAATAGTTAAACAAAGACAACGACTTTTGGTCGCTGTTTTTGTTTTTGCTATAAGGATCAGCCATTCAATAAAACCGATTTTTGAGCTATAATATAATCAAATGAACTACCCTGATGTAAAAAGCAAACTTTTATACTGGATCCCTAAAATTCTAGCAATCTTGTTGGGAGTATTTTTTATCATTTTTGGCAGATATGATGACAGTCCAGGATTACAAGGAGTTGGCCTTATTCTAATTATTGCCACTGTCGTTACTGTGATCAGAGGTAGAAAGAAAAAATAATCACTATGATTTTTGAACACTCATCAAAAAATAAAAAGGTTTTATTGCTCATATCCGTCACTATTTTAGTGCTGGGTATTTTTGTAATTTTTTATTCTCCAGTTGTTTTTCAAGAAGGTAATCCTTGGCTACAGATTAAAGGAATTGTTCAGTTAACCTTTGGTAATAATGACGTTGTTAAATTAGATATCGGAGAAAATAAATACATTACCAAAAGCGATAATCCAGAGATAATCAAGTCTTTTATGAAAGAAAGGGGCTATGATTTTACTGAGCAAATGGGTTCGGGTTATTTTTTCAAATCGCAAACAGGAATGAGTGCGGTTGCTACTCACAGATATTACAGCCGTTATTACTCGCTTTGGACTATTTCCGAAAATAACAATAATGCCAATAATAATCTCTGGACGACAATTACCAATGACGATGGAATAACATATCAGTATCCCAAGGAATTACTTGCGAAATATATTAGCGTTGTGGAGTGGCCACCAGTTATAAAAATAGAAACTGGAATATATTCCTGCAAAATTACGCCGATAGAAGTAAGTAGCTTAGCGGATATAACTTATCAGAGGTTGGTTGATGATAGAACTTATTGTATGAATATCAAAAACGAAGGTGCGGCTGGCAGTGTTTACTCGTCATACACCTATACTACCACTAAGAACGACAAACTCGTTAGTGTCAGTTTTATTTTGCGTTATCCTAATTGCAATAACTACGATGAAGAACAAAGCAAGGCTTGTGCCAACGAAAGAGAAACTTTTGATCTTGATGCTACGGTTGATAGGATTGTGCAGACAATTAAATAGCAATTTATGACTTCATATAAACGCACACAAATCGGATATCTGATGATAATAGTCACATTGGCCGTGCTGGTTCTTTTTGCATGGGCTCAAATTACGGTTAGATCCGAGCCGCCATCTGTCGATTCTGGCGCAAATCTTCTCGTTACAGCCATAATGGTTTTAGTTCTATTTGCTCTTTCCTCGGTTACAACGCTGACAACATCTATTGATGATAAATATCTTCGGGTTAAATTTGGTTATGGGATTTTCAAGAAAAGTTTTCTGCTTAGTGAAATAGCATCAGCCAAGCAAGTAAAGAATCATTGGTATTACGGTTGGGGTATAAGGTTTTGGTTTTGGCCTCGTAAGTGTATTTATAATGTTTCTGGTTTTGATGCGGTTGAAATAGTGATGAAGAATGGAAAAATTTATCGCATAGGAACAGATGTTCCTAGTGAACTGGAAACCGCAATTAAACAGACTATAAATATCTAAGATTACCAAACAAAACATACGATCATCTCGTGTATTTTTATTATTCCTCAATCAGAGTTAACTGTTTTTTTGTATATTATTCTCAATTTTAGATTCGCTAACCCCGACTCACATGCATTGAAGCGATGCCTAAAATCGTGCTAAAATACCCCTATAACACTTGTAATCCCGGGTACTTAACCCGACTACACCGCCAAAAGTAAATTAGTTCGCCCGCTCATCTCGCTAAAGCGAGTGAGCGGGTCTGCTCAAACCCGCAGGGTTATGAGCGGAAATCCCTATCCCACCGCCAAAAGTATAAAGACTATGTCTATTGGCATCGGCAAGGCAAAATCAATTTTTTTAGGAGAACACTTTGTTGTGTACAGAGGCAAAGCGATTGGTTTTGGGCTAGACAAAAAAATTGAGGTGGAGATTAAAAAATCAGAGAAGTTAAGGTACGAATTTTCCGCTGACAAAAAAGTTAGATTTGCCATTAAACTACTCCAAAAGCTGCTAAAGATCGGGAATTTTAAGATAAAGATAAAACAATCGGAAATCCCCGTAGCGAGCGGTCTTGGTTCAAGCGCGGCGTCTTTAGTGGCCGTAATCCGAGCTATTTCCGCCGAATTTAATTTGAATTTAGACGATAAAAAAGTTTGTAACCTTGCTTATGAAGCAGAAAAAATTTTTCATGGCAGCCCTTCGGGCATAGATAACGCTTTAGCTACTTATGGCGGTTTCATTTCCTTTCAGAAGAAAGCTCGCGGAAATTTCATAAAGCATCTGAAAATAAAAAAACCCATCCATTTTGTTTTTATTGATACTGGTAAAAGGGGGAACACTAAAATAATGGTAGCAAAAATTAAGAGATGGAAAAAACTTAATGAAAAAGTTTTTTACAAATTTTTAAATCAGGAATCGGTAATTATAACTAAAGCAATTAGATGTTTAAAAGCTGGAAATTATAAAGAACTTGGTGAACTTATGAATCTGAACCAAAATCTTTTGAAGATTATTGGGGCGTCTGGCAGGGAAAATAATAAAGTAATTTCGGCTGCCCGGGCAGCTGGCGCTTTGGGGGTAAAGCTAGTAGGAGCCGGGGGAGGAGGATTTTGTCTCGCTTTAGTTAAAAATAAAAAAGAAGCTGTAAAATTTACTAAATTGTTAACGAAAGAATATAGATGTTTTTATTGTTTAGTAAATTAATTTTGTCTTAGCCCCTTGGCCGAAAACTGCGATGGGGCAAAAATAATAAAGGTCGATTTAAATATTTATAATCCCCCTACCCCCTTTTTGAAAGAGGGTAAAAAACAAAAAATATGACAAACAATAAAATTTTGTACATAGTTATAACTGTTTTAGTTTTAGTTATTGTCAGCGGCGGGTTATTTTTCCTTTCCAACAATAAGGGTGCGCAAGAAGAAACCGGGACTAGCCAGCCGGAAACTGCGGTAGAGACGCCTAAGGCCGAGGAAGAAATGGTGGATTGCGGACAAGCACAGGATCCCGGGTGTTTTTTAAACAGGATGAATCAATGCTTGCCCGTAACTGCTAAAATGATGGGGTCAGACGGCACAACCGCTATTGATATTACAATTCTGGGCGTGGAAAATGAGAAATGCCATTTTCAGAGAAAGTTAAACAATGCTTTAAATCTTGATTGTTATTTTCCAAAAGGAACTTTAAATACAGATACTCTCGACCAGATGTTTGGAAATGACAGGGGTCTGCAGAAAGTGGTTGATGATGCCTGCACGCCGGCGGGATGGTAACCAAAGTTATCTTATTAAAATTAAATAAACTTTGCGCCGATTTCTGTTGGAGGCAGGATTTGGGCGACAAAAATAAAGAATTTATGCTGCAAGGTAAAATCATGGCCGAATATATCTGGATTGACGGCCGGAAGCCAACATCCAAACTAAGATCAAAAACCAAGGTTATTAACGGTCCGGCCACAGGTCTGTCAGAAATTCCGGCCTGGGGTTTTGACGGTTCAAGCACAGAGCAGGCCGAGGGCCATTTTAGCGACTGTCTGCTTAAGCCGGTTTATTACATCTCCGATTTAATCCGGGGAGGAGATAATATTTTGGTTTTGTGCGAAGTTTTTAACCCGGACGGCACTCCCCATCCTTCAAATACCAGAGCAGTTTTGCGGGAGATTGCGGAAAAATACAAAGAGCAAGAGCCTTTATTCGGCGTAGAGCAGGAATATACGCTTTACCGCAAAGACTGGCCCTTGGGCTGGCCGGAAAAGGGATTTCCGCATCCGCAAGGCCGGTATTATTGCGGCATCGGCTATGACGAAGTGTACGGCCGGCCGGTAGTGGAAGCGCATATGAAGATTTGTCTGGAAGCTGGGCTGATGATTTATGGCATAAACGCGGAAGTGATGCCGGCGCAGTGGGAATTTCAAATCGGGCCGCTGGCTCCTTTAGCAGCCGCGGATGAATTATGGATGGCCCGCTGGTTGCTTTATCGTTTGGGCGAAGACCACGGCGTTTACGCCAAACTTGACCCAAAACCAATGTCTGGAGACTGGAACGGCGCGGGCGGGCATACTAATTTCAGCACTAAAGCCATGCGCGAAGAAGGCGGGTTGGAAGTTATAAAACAGGTTTGCGAAAAATTGAAAAAATTTCATAAAGAGCATATTCAGGTTTACGGGGCTGATAATGACAAGCGCCTGACCGGCAAACATGAAACCTGTGGCATTAATGAATTCCGCTACGGGGTAAGCGACCGCGGGGCTTCCGTCCGCATTCCCATGGATACCAATAATAAGGGCCGGGGGCATTTAGAGGATAGGCGTCCGGCGGCCAACCTCGATCCTTATCAGGTTTTCACGGCTTTACTGGAAACTGCTTGCGGAGACGGGTTTGACCCAATAAAATTCAAATGGCCCAATGATATTATTAAAATGCCATAGGTAAAGACTTATTTTAAAGGATTTCATCCCCAACCCTTGACCCCGTTAGAAACATTCCCCGTAGCTGGTTGCGGTCGGGTGAAAATATAAATCTCGTTAAAGATTTATCTCTAAATGGGGTGAATAACTCGTTCGGCTAGGTTTATGTCCCGCGCAAGTCTCATTGAAATGCTATTTCTAACAGGACAAGTTTCTAACGGGGTTGACAAAAAATAGTTATGGGTGTATATTCATAATAGGCAAGATAGAAAGGTCGGCTTGCCCGTAACTATTAATTAACTCTGAATAATAAATATATGCCAAGATATAATGGAACCGGCCCGACAGGCGCGGGTCCTGGCACAGGCTGGGGATTGGGCCCTTGCGGAGCCGGAATGAGAATGGGCTGGTGTGGCCGGGGTTTCGGATTAGGATTGGGGAGATCTTTTCGTTCCCCTAAAAATCAGCTTCAAACCTTGGAAGATGAAGAAAAAATGCTTGAAGAAGAGTTAGAAGCCGTCAGAGCTGAAAGAAAGGCCTTAAAAAAATAAAAGAAGGCGTTTGGGACCGGCCTCCTGGCGGAGGCCGGGCGGCCTTCTTTTACTGGAGTAAATAATAGCAAATTAATTATATTTTTTCAATATCTATGCCCAGACCAAGACTTTGCCGACGGATAAAATTTAATCCCAATATTACCTACTTTAAACCACAGGGCGTGCCGATGAGGGAGCTTGAGATTGTGGAATTAACCACTGAGGAGATGGAAGCTTATCGTTTAAGGCATATTAACGATCTTGAGCAGAAAGAAGCGGCCAAGAAAATGAATACTTCACAGAGTACTTATCAGAGAATATTGTATTCGGCTTATAAAAAAATCGCCGAGGCCCTTGTTAATGGCAAGGCGGTGAAGATTATAAGAAATTAATTTATTATTTTTATGAGAGTCTTAAAATTTGGAGCTGTTTGGTGCCCGGGGTGCCTAATTATGAAACCGAGATGGGAGGAAATTGAAAAAGAAAATCCCTGGCTCCTGGCCCAATATTATGATTTTGACCAGGATAAAGAGGTGGTAAAAAAATATAATATAACGAAAGAGTTGCCGATATTTGTTTTTCTTGATAAAAATGATAAAGAGTTTTTGCGCCTTGAAGGCGAAATCGAAAAAGACAAACTGGTTGGAATCATCAACGAAAATAGAGAAAAATAAAAAAGATACGTTTGCGGCTAAAATGAGCCAGAATAAGACAAAAAAAAGTAAAATTTTTTATTTTGTGCTAGCATTATTGTTTGTTGGGAGGATGATAGGAGGCGCTTAATTTTTTTTGGGGCTATGTTTATTTTTTGGGTTTTTTATGCTATATTATATAGTATAAATAACTAAATTTTGAATTTATGTATCCCAAGACCGCTTTAAAAATTTTATTGGTTATTGTTCTAATAGCCGTATTAGTTTTTGCCGGCCTGTATATTAAAAAGAAATATGATTTGAAAAATGAAGAATCAAGAATCGAGGATATAATCAGTAAGAAAAGGGGGCAGCAGGAATTGTCCCAGGAGGAACAGGAAAAACTTAATGCTTATATTGACCAGAAGGTTGAAGAAAAGAGAAGCGGATTAAATGAAAAAACAGAGGAGGAGATAAAAACGCAGGGTTATACGCAGGACGAAGTTAATTTTATTTTAGACCCGCAAAGGACAGTCGAAAAGGAATTGGGCATAGCCGAAGAAAAAGAAAGCACCCAGATGACGCAGGAAGAAATAGATGCCATCCTTAATCCTAAACAATAAAATAACAGTCGGGGTAAGAGCAAGAGAAAAAAGATAATAGTTTTATAATTTTTTTCCTTGTTCTTATTTTTTAATTATGATCAGATTATTAAAAATTATTTTGCCAGTTTTTTTTGCCCTGGTTCTTATCCAGCCGATCTCGGCTCAGGATAAAATAAACCTTTATTTTTTTTATGGCAACGGCTGCCCGCATTGCGCTAAAGAGGAGAAATTTTTAAGCAAGTTAGAGAAAGAAAGAAACGACATAAAGATTAATCGTTATGAAGTTTGGTATAACCGGGATAATGCCCATCTTCTTTCTGACCTTGGGAAGAAATTGAATTTGGACGTTTCTGGCGTGCCCTTATTGATTATAGGGAATAAATCAATCGCCGGTTATTACAGCGACCGGGCAACAGGAGAAAAAATAAATGAGATAATTAACTATTATACGATTAATGAATGCAGCGATGTGGTGGAATCGGTTTTAGCGGAAAACGGGGAAAGCAGTATTTGCCCTCATGGCTGTGAAGCCGGGGACCAGGAATGCATCCATAATTGCGGCTGTCAGGCGGATAATTTAAGCGGGCAGGCGCCGCCGGAAACTATAAATGTGCCGGTATTCGGGGAAATAAAAATAAAAGGCATTTCTTTGCCGCTTTTTACCATTTTAATCGCGGTTTTAGACGGCTTTAATCCCTGCGCCATGTGGGTGCTTCTATTTTTAATTAGTCTCTTACTTGGCCTTGAGAGCCGGAAGAAAATGTGGATTTTGGGGTTAACTTTTATTGCCGCCTCGGCTTTGGTTTATTTTTTGTTTCTGGCGGCCTGGCTTAATTTATTTTTATTTCTAGGTTTTATTTTCTGGGTTAGGCTGGTTATCGGCATATTGGCCATTGGCAGCGGTGTTCTTCACCTCAAGGAATATTTTAAAAACCGCAAAGGAACCTGTCCGGTGACGGAAGATGAAAAGCGCCGGGCCTGGTTTGAGAGATTTAAAAAAGTCATTGCCCAGGAGAAATTTTGGCTGGCCTTAATCGGAATCGCGATTTTGGCCGCAGCTGTTAATTTAGTTGAGCTTATTTGCAGCGCCGGGCTCCCGGCTATTTACACTCAGGTTTTATCTTTATCTGATTTGCCCGCCTGGCAATATTATGCCTATTTGGTTCTCTATATTTTTGTTTTCATGCTGGACGACATGCTGATTTTTATCATCGCCATGCTTACCTTAAAAATGAAAGGCATAAGTTCAAGATATAGCCGTTGGTCTAATTTAATCGGCGGGGTAATTATCCTGATAATCGGCATACTTTTATTATTTAAGCCGGGGTGGCTTATGTTTTAATATTTAACACATTAGTTAATTTTAAAATTATGAAAAATCCAATTGAACCAACAATAAAAACGGAAATTTTTCCGCTTCTGATTTTAGCGGCAACGATAATTTCTTCTTTTTATTTTTATGCCGGCTTTCCCGAAAGAGTGCCAACCCATTGGGATTTTGCCGGCCAGGTGAACGGCTGGGGATCGCGCTCTTTTGCCTTTATTATTCCGGGGGTAATGGTCATTATGTATTTATTGTTTATGGTTCTGCCTTTTCTTGACCCGAAAAAGGAAAAATACAGTCAATTTAAAAAAGTTTATCATATTCTTAAGGATGTTATTCTTTTATTTATGGCTGTTATTTATTTAGCCACCAGCTTGAATGCTTTGGGCTATAATCTGCCCATTGGCATTATCATCCCGGTTGGAGTCGGCCTGCTTTTTATAATTATCGGCAATTATATGAAAGAAATCAAAAGCAACTGGTTTGTCGGCATCCGCACACCCTGGACGCTGTCTTCCGAGGAAGTCTGGGAGAAAACTCATCGTTTCGGCGGGAAGGCCTTCATGATATCCGGATTCTTAATTGCTCTTGATTCTTTTCTGCCGATTAGCTGGCGCTTACCCGTATTTATTGTTGCCATTATTTTGGTTGTGTTTGGCACAATCATTTATTCTTATATTGTTTATTTGAAAGAGAAAAAAGGAAAATAATATGAGAGAAATTATTACTAGTGCTCAAAATCAGAAAATCAAAGAAATAATCAGACTGCGAAAGCCGAGAGAAAGGAAGAAACAGGACTTAATTATCGTGGAAGGTTGGCAGGAAATAGGACTGGCTCGGCAAGCCGGTTTGGAAATTACTGAATTATTTTTTTGCCAGGATTTTGCCGGCAGTAAAAAAATAGAAGACCTGCCCGAAGAAAAATTAGCGCCGGTTGTTCCGACTGTTTTTACTAAAATTTCTTATCGGGAAAATCCGGATGGATTTTTAGCTTTGGCTAAACCAAAATATCCGACGCTGGAAAAAGTCAAATTAAATAAAAATCCTTTAATTATAATTTTAGAATCTTTGGAAAAGCCGGGAAATTTAGGCGCGATTTTGCGGAGCGCGGATGCGGCCGGAGTTGATGCGGTTATCGTGGCTGACCCGAAAACCGATATTTATAATCCTAATGTTATCCGGGCCAGTCTGGGCACGGTTTTTACTAATCAAGTGGCGGCGGCCGGGGCCGAAGAAATAAAAAAGTGGCTGGCTAAAAATAAAATTAAATCTTTCGCCGCCACGCCGGAAGCGAAAAAATTGTATACCGAAGCCAATTATAAGGGGGCGGCGGCAATTATAATGGGCGAGGAGCATCCGGGCTTAAGCAAGGACTGGTTAAAAAATGCTTCAGAAAAAATAAGGATTCCGATGGCCGGTAAAATCGATTCTTTAAACGTTTCTGTAAGCACGGCCATAATTTTATTTGAAGCCATTAGGAAGAGAAAGAAGAAATAAGTTGACTTTTACCCTTATTTTTGCTATATTATATATATCCCGAGTAATCGGGATTTATATTTGCGCCCATAGTTTCCGCCAGAGGCGGATCGGCCTTTAGCTGACAATGGATACCTGCCTGCCGGCAGGCAGGGAACACCAGCCTTTTTTGCTCGACATAATATAATGCCAAATTTATTTTTTTAGTCCTCGTAGTTCAACGGATAGAACAGCGGCCTTCTAAGCCGCGGATCTAGGTTCGATTCCTAGCGAGGGCACACGCTGTTGTTGGTTCGACTCGCCCCGCTTAAAATGAGCGAAGCGAATTTTATGTGGGGTTCCTGCTGGGCGTACGGGTTATTTTTAAATTCAATTATATGAATTATTTAAGTCTGGGTATCCAAATTATAATCATGCTCCTTTTTATCGTTTTCGCGGTTTTTTTCTTAGTCCAGTTTTATAATATCGTTTTTCGCGGCTATGCCCCGTTTATTTCTTCCAAGAAGAAAATTATTAAAAAAATCATTGAGAAGCTGGATTTAAAGGAAGACGGGGTTATTTATGAATTAGGCTGCGGCAGCGCCGGATTTCTGCGCGCCGCCCGGGAGAAGTTTCCTAAAGCTAGATTGGTCGGCTTTGAATATTCTTTTCTGCCTTACGTAATCGCCCAGATTCAAAATAGCTTAAGTAAGAGTAAAATTATTGTCAGAAAGGAAAATATTTTTAAAATTAGTCTTAACGAAGCCGATGTCTTGTATTGCTATTTAAATATTTTGACTATGAAAAGATTAGAAGATAAAATCAAAGCCGAGGGCAAGCCGGGGTTAAAGATTATCAGCTACCAGTTTCCTTTGCCTAATATAAAAGCGGGAGAAATTTTAGAGGACGGGAAGGATAAGGTTTATTTTTACAGTTTGTAGTGAATAGATTAAAAATAGAATAAACCCCCAGAGGGGTGGCTATAGTACAACGGTTAGTACATCGGGTTGTGGTCCCGATGACCTGGGTTCGACTCCCAGTAGCCACCCCTTTGGGGGTTTTTGTTTTCCTGAATAAAAAAATAGACCAACCCTAGAATGTTAATAGGATTGGTCTCTTGTATGTTCCTTTTTACCTCTTATCTCTTAGCGATAATGGGCGTGACTGACTCCGCCGGAATCCCTGACTCAATGAGCAGCTGCTTTAATCGCTCGCAGAATTTTCCAACCTGGCCGCATTTGACGTCAACCGTGGTTTTTCTTCCTCTGCCCAGGCATTCCCGGATTGATTCCGCGGGAAGAGCATAAGATAAGACCAGCTCGTTGCCTTGATAACCGGTCATATAATGGTCAAAGGTTGACTTGGGCAATGACAGCAGCTGAAACGTCAACGGTTCGGTTAATTTACTGCTCCAAATACCCAGGCTGACGCCGATTTGGTTCGTTTTTTTCGAGAAATAACAATAGGTCTCAAAGTCGGCGCCGAAAATGTTGACAAGGAACGATTGCAGGCCGGAAGAAACATCTGGGCCGTGAATCAATTTTGCCCTGGTTTCTTTCTGGAAATCAAAGCGGTCCCGGCCGTCATGCAGTTTGCGGAAATAATAATCCGTTAAATTTTCGTTCTTTCCCTGGTAAACGGAGGAAAAAAGATATAACGTTATCTTATCTTGTTCTTCCGGCGTTCCTCGCAGTGTGTTTTTTAATTCCAGGGCTTTCGGCTCCATTAAGGAAGGAAGATCCTGAAAAAATTTCCTCAATGCGACGAAGTCATCGCGAAGAAGCCGGCAGTTGGCAGGCAGGCGGTCATGAAGCTTTTCCAGGTGGTGGACGCTTCTGGCTCCGCAGAGTAAGTGCCAGAAAGGTTCATCCATCTCGCAGTCAAACAGAAACCCCAGCCTGTCTCTCATGACCTCGTTTAAAGAACTCATTTCAACTCCTTTGGTCAAAATCGGAATTATCGCCAAAACCTTCTCCTGAAGGATTTTATACTGCTTTGACCCGGGCAGTATGAAAATGGCGCCCCAGCGTTTTTCGCTTCGCCTTTGGGGTGTTAAATTCCTAGCAGCCCATCGCTCCGGCGATGTTTTTGCTGATTTTTCAGCAAGGCTGTTTTTCTTCCGGACGATTAGAAGAAATGGTTAGCAACAAAAAAATCTATTAATAACCATATCCCCAAATCGTGCCGAATATATGACTGTATCATAAAATATATCCAAAGTCAATCCTAAAACAAAAAAACCCTCCAAAGGGCGGATTAGGGGATAAAACAGGGTATTATTTATTAATTTAATCCCCTTGTTTGCTCCAAACAAGGGAATTATTATTTAACCAACATATAGAAAATTTTAGGGCCGGTTTTGCCCATTTGGGTTAATTTTCCCTGCTTTTCCAGCTTGTTTAAATAAAATCGCGCTCTGTCATCTGACAATCCGGTTAATTCCCGCGCTGCCTTATTATCCACCCGGTTATTCGCTAAAGCATAATCCAAAATCTTTTTTTCATTTTCCTCAACCTTTTTTAGCCGTTTAGCATTAGCTGCCACTCGCAATTGCCTAAGCTTATCCTTAAATTGGGTATTAAAATTTGCCTCGTCATCTTTGGATGACGGGTCTGCGGTTGGCGCGGGCGCGGGCGCGGGCGCGGGGGTGGATGGCCCGGGATCAGGCTTAACTTCAGGCAAAGGCGTTTCAGTTTCTGTAATTTCCGCAGGTTTAACTTCCTCGGCGGGTTCGGCAAGCGGGTTTGGCTCTGTTGGAGCAGGTGAAGCCAAAGCAGGTTCAGTTGCCGTAGTCTCAGGTGGAGTCGCAGGTTTTTCTTTTATAGGTTCTGCCATAGCTCCCTCTCCCACAGGTTTATCCTCCGTAGCTTCAGCAGAAGCGGAGGAGGGTTCGCTGTGGGGGAGGGCTGGGGTGGGGGTTTTAGTTTCTTCAGTCATAATAATATTTTAGCATGATTACCCTGAAAAATCATTGACAAAGATTTTTAAAGTGTTAAGCTAAGACTAGCAAATATATGTGTAAAATCACTTAAAAATCGTTAAACCCAAACCGGCCTGCGTCGGTTTGTTTTGTTTTAAAAATTTATTTTTGATAAGAAAACAAATTTAGCAGGACATAAGAAATTATATGCAAAAAATAACAAAAGAGTTTAGAATTAAACCCTCCAGTATAACAGAAGATAGTTTGAAAGAATTAGGAAAAGTACTTGAAAAACAAATAAAGGAAAGAAGGGATGTGGAAGAAAAAGGAGGGGAAAGGAGGTCAAATTGCGGAGTTTTGTATACTATTAGATCTGAGGATGAAAGTATTGAATATGTTTCAATGGATGATTTATTGAATTCTAGCAGTAAACCCAACAAAATAAAATCAATTTCTTTTAGGGTAAATCATTATGATGATGATTATGTGGATATTTATTTTAGGATAGGAAAATATTCTGCAGGTGAGAAGGTAGAAATATCCAGTAAAAACGAAGGGGAGATGTTGGCGACAGAAAAAAGTTTAAAAATAATTTTTGAAAAGTATTCCCTGAGTTATGGTTGGTTTTTAAATAAATGCTATGAAATAAAGGTTAATGTTTTGGCTGTATTAGTAAGTTTGTTGGCCGTTTTTTTAATTGTAAAAACACTTACTATTTTTTATCCGCAAATACAGTATAGCAATACGATAAATTTTGCCTTGTATTATTTTATTTTTTTTGCTTTGTATATTGTGAATTTAGTTATTTTAAAATTATACTTTCCTTTTTATATGATAGATTTGTCCGGAAATTCGAGCAGAAAGATCTTCTTAAAGTTTTTTTCTTTTATTTTTACTATAATAATAATACCATCGATCCCTTATGGTTATAATTTATTGAAAGAGGAACAAATTATCAAAGAATTTTCTGATGGCACAGCTATAAATGTTATTGAACATTTAGATAGCGGAAAGAATATTTGGGATGTTTCGGGAAATGTTTTTGGTTATATTTCACCTTATTCCGTTAATTACGCCTTTTTAAATCCATATAAAAATATTTCTGTTAAAGACAAGAAGGAAGATGGCTATTTTGAAGTTCAAAAAATTAAAGATGAGTTATTTTTAATTGGTTCTATTAACGATGAGGATTATAACAAGGCAATTGAAAAAGATGAAATAAAAATAGTTCTCCACTCAAATTTGACTGACTATTTTAAACATGAAATCGCATTAAAAATAACTGAAAGTAATTTCTTAAATATAAGAGAAATTGAAATTAATGATAAGAAGATTTATGTTTTAGATATGAAATCACACGGTTTTGTAATTAAAAATATTAAAACTCACTAAAAAATTATTTTTCCAGGCAAGATATATTTTTATAATAATATTTCGCAGTCTCCACCCGGCACTACGACAAAAAATCCCCACCTCCTCTCGGAGGCGGTTTTTTTGTTTACTTTCTCTCCCTATAACAAAAGCCGCGCTTTGGGCGTGGTTTTTTTGTTTGACCCTTTTTAAATTTTTTGTTAAGGTTTAGCTAATGAAAAAAATGTTCTTTAATTTTCAAAGGGGGTAAATTGTGGGCATTGATTTTTGGCTAATAGCGATTTTGGCCGTAGTTTTAATCGGCTTTTCCAAAGCCGGATTCGGAGGCGGGCCCGGAGTCTTGGCTACGCCGATTTTAGCCGCGGTTTGCGGGCCGACCAAGGCGATTGCGATTATGCTTCCGATTATGATCTTCTGCGACCTCTGCTGCGTTTTCATTTTCCGCAAAGGCCGGGTCTGGAAAAAAGTTTTTAATCTTTTGGGCGGTTTTTTTGTCGGCCTTCTTATTGCTACTTTTTTCTTAAAAGAGCTTCCCGGGCAGGAAGTCTGGCTTAAAAAAGCTATCGGCTCTCTGGCGATTGTTTTCGGGGCTTCGTATTTCTTTTTGTTTAAAGACAATAGGATTGAGAAATACGTGCCGCAGAAAACCTGGTTCGGGCTTGCCCTCGGGGTTCTGGCCGGAATCGTTTCCACTCTGGCGCACGCCGCCGGGCCTTTGACAACCATGTATTTCCTGTCCCAGGGCCAGAGGAAAGAAAATTTTATGGGCAGTATCGTGGTTTACGCCTTTATCGGCAATTGCCTTAAACTCCCGTCTTATTTTTTTTCCGGGATATTGACGAGAGAGACTCTGTCTTTTTCTCTGCCTCTTCTTTTAGCCGCGGTTTTCGGCATCGGGCTGGGCTGGTATTTAAACCGGCGTTTGTCAGATATGAAATTCAAAGGCGCGGTTAACGGAATTCTGGTCGCTATCGGATTGTACCTTGTCGCGTTTTAATTGGATACAAAAAAGCCGTTCTTGAATTAATGGGAACGGTTTTTTTAATAACTATTGACAGATAGGTTAACATATGTTAACCTTAATTATATAAGTTAACATAGTTATATTTGTATGAATAATAAAGAATTTTTAACAGTTAAAGAATTGGCTGATATTTTAGGAATCAGCCGAATAGCTGTTTTTAATAAAATTAAAAAAGGCCAGATTAAGGCGGAAAAAATGGGCCGGAATTTTATAATATTTAAAAAAGATATTCCGGAGATTTTAAGCGATGATTTAACCGATAAAATTAAAAAAGAAATTGGCAAAGGCGTGGCCAAGGTAATAAGAGAATATGGTGACACCCTTAAAATGTTAGGCAATGAATAAGATTCAAAATATTACAATTGAGAAGATTGAACATATCGCTCATGAGCTGGCGGTCCAGACAATGAGCTGGGATGAGCCTATTCCCGCCTTTGAGACCAGGTATCCGAATGTTTTGGAAAGCTGTATAATAGTCCCGTTCCAAAAATTTGGCGGGAAGCATTTGTATGAAGGTCTGACCGGCAAGGCGGCCATGCTTTTTTATTTATTAATAAAAAACCATCCTTTCTTAAATGGCAACAAAAGGATAGCCGTAACCACTTTATTGATTTTTTTGTATCTGAATAAAAAATGGCTGAAGTCAACCGAAGTTGAATTGTATAATCTGGCCAAATGGGTGGCGGAAAGCCCGCCGGAAGCGAAAGAGCAAGTCATTAATTATATTGAAAAATATATAAAGAAAAGACTGGTAGAAAATTTAGCGGGAACAATCGGGTAAACATATAAATTACAAGATTACCACTCGTCAAAAATTTATCTTCTCCTTGAAAGTGATTTTTTTCAAAAATTTTTCTTATAACAAAAGCCGCGCTTTGGGCGCGGCTTTTGTTTAAGAAGTATATTAACTGATTGAGTTCAATATAATATTACTCTTAGAATCGTCTCGGACGATCCTGCACTTTCTGCCTGTGGCAATCACGGCAAAATAGTGGCCTGTCTCCGCTCGGTTCGAAAGGTAATTCGGTAATAGCGGCCCCGCATTGTGAGCAGGTCCAGTTTCCCTGGTACATCTTCCGGTCGCCGGCGTTGTTTTGATACGACATTCGTTTGGTTTACGTTGATTTTTTGGTTTAAAAATTGACGTAAATATTATTAAATTATGATAACAGTATAGCAAAGATAAGGATTTTTGTCAACCCTATTAGAAATCTCGCTTCTAATGAGGTCTATCCCTGCCAGTTTTGCATAATTTTAAGCTTTAAAACTGAAGTTTTTTTGATAAAATTTATAAAATAAATAAATTTTGTCATTCCGGTTTTTTTCTGTCATTCCGGCCGTAAGAGCCGGAATCCATGTTTAGTCCATATTAAGTTTGTGTTTAAAATAGACTTTTAGAAAGCAATGTCCGTACTTTCTACCCTGGATCCCGGGTCTTTGCCCGGGATGACAAAGAAAGTGATAAATATGGATATTATTATAAAACTAAAGCGCTGATTTGTTGTCTTGTTTCCAATTTGCTATACTAAAAATACATTATAATTATTAATAATAAAAATATGCCAAATAAAAGTATAAGTGAATTATTTAATTTAAGCGGGAAAACCGCGGTCGTAACCGGCGGGGCCATGGGTATCGGCTATGGAATCGTTAAGCGGCTTTATGAGGCCGGGGCTAATGTCGTGATTGCTGATATTGATAAAAAAACAGGGGAAGAAAAAGCTAAGAGTTTAGGAGGAAAAGAAAATCGGGCGGTTTTTATTAAAACCGATGTCAGCTCGGAAAAGGACGTGAAAAATTTAATAAATAAGACCATAAAGGAATTTGGGGGGCTTAATATTTTCGTTAATGACGCCGGCATCTTTCCCAATAAGCCGGTTCTGGACATGGACTTAGGGCTTTGGGAAAAAATTCAAGCCATAAATCTGCGCGGGGTTTTTCTTTGCTGCCGCGAAGCCGGCAAAGTGATGGTTAAAAACGGCGGTGGCAATATTATTAATATCGCTTCCATTGACGCCTTGCATCCCAGCCAGATTGGCCTGGCTTCTTACGACGCTTCCAAGCACGGGGTTTGGGGCTTTACCAAAAATTTTGCTTTGGAAGTGGCGAAGCAGGGTGTCCGGGTGAACGCCATAGCCCCGGGCGGAATTAATACCGAAGGCGTGCAGAAGATGAATTCTGGAGGGGCTGGCGACGGCCAGGAAGAAATGATAAAGCAATTTACGCAGAAAATTCCTTTGGGCAGATTCGGGGAGCCGGACGAGATTGCTTTGGCTGTTTTATTTTTAGCTTCCGAAGCTTCGTCTTATATGACCGGGGCGATGATTGTGGTGGACGGAGGATTTTTACTTACTTAGGAAGTTTTGACAGGCCAAAGAGAGGTATGATAAAATACTTTTATGTTTAATAATTTAGAAAAGAATTTATGGCAAAAGTTTTTAATGATGAGAATTTTAATAAAGAAGTTATAGAAGCTTCTAAGATCAAGCCGGTTTTGGTTGATTTTTTTGCCGTCTGGTGCGGGCCTTGCAAAATTCAGGGTCCGATTATTGATGAAGTGGCAGAAGAAATGGGGGATAAGGCAATTGTCGGCAAGCTTAATACGGAAGAAGCCCCGGAAACTTCATCGCAATATGGGGTTATGAGCATCCCGACCTTAATCTTATTTAAAGGCGGAGAGCCGAAAGAAACTTTAAACGGCCTGCACCCCAAGGAAGCTTTAGCGGAAGTGATCAAGAAATATTTATAAACCCCGTTAGAAATAATACCCCGCTGGAATTTCTAACGGGGTAAACAGCATAAAAAAACCACCCCGGATAACCCGGGGTGGTTTTTTAGATGTTGGTTTAATTACCGATAAGAGTTTATGTTATCTTATGATAGATTAAAGTTTCCAACTTGTCCCGCTTCTAAGGGCGGGGCTTATCTCCTCGGCCGACTGTCACGTCTTTGTCTGTGGCAGTCACGGCAGAAAATTGGCCTGTCTCCGTCCGGTTGAAAAGGCAGTTCGGTAATTTCACAACCGCAGCCAGAGCAGGTCCAGTTTCCCTGGTACATTTGGCGTTGGCCAAAGGAGCTGTTTTGATCGCTCATTTAATGCTTTTTTGTCTTGCTTAACTTAAATTTTTAAAAAATAAGCCGGGCAAAACTCTTAATTAATTATGAATAAAGTGTAGCATATAGTCGCAGTTTTGTCCATTATGAATACCTCTCCCCCCAGCCCCCTCTCCTAATTAGGAGAGGGGGAGGAGACCCGCCAGCTGGCGGGACGACGGGGTGAGGTAAATGAAAAAGGACGCGGAATGCAATGCGTCCTTTTTGCGTACTTTTTTGGTAGTCTGGGTATTACTTATACGATTTTGAAACCGAGTTTTTCCAATTCTTCCGCCGCCTTGTTAGGCGGGATACCCAGACCATAGGCGTATGTATTTGCCAGAGAAAGATCTATGGGTGTGAGCATATTATCCTCATCCCCCGGCCACTTTACGCCCGCCACATCAGCTTCTTCTCCTACGCCCGCTACTTCGCTGTCGTCTCCCGTTACTACTGCTACGCCGGTTCCGCCTGTTTGTTGGCTCATACTTTCCTCCCTCTTTTTGGTTAAGGCTTGTTTTAAAATAGCGAAATCACAATTTTTAAAGCCGCTTCCTTCAGGGAGAGCGGCTTTAGTTTTATGTAATCTATTTTTTAAGTCTAATTTTTAAGCCGCTCTAATATGGAAAGTTTTCCACAAATATAAACAAAACTTACCTTAAAAACTAAGCTCGTCTTTTTTAGTGAATTTTGGCGGTTTATCCACATATATTTTTTATTTATTTCCCTGTATTAACATAATAATACAGCTTAAAAAACTTGTCAAGAATTTAGGTATATTTCCTTATCTGCATGGAAATTTTTTTTTCAGAGCTTTAGATTCCGCGTCGCTTCGTCTCGCCCCGCACCTTTGTGGTGTGGGGTCAAGTTTATCTTGTTAAAATGGCTGCCAGTTGCTTAATTAATGATACTACCACCGGGGGAGATAATAAGCTGTAAGCTTCCCGGCCTTGGTCATCCTTAATTGTCCAGGGTTTTTCTATTACTTTAACTTTATTATTCTTTTCCAGCTTATAAACGTACTCCGGGGTAATTTCGTAATTATCAACCAGTTTTTTCGCTTCTTTAACCGGAATGGAATTACGCAAAAGAATTTTTGGCACGCCATGGAGAGAAAAAACTTTATCAATCAATTTATCATCCAGTTCAATCCTGGCCCTGATTGACTCAATGCCCAGATTATCTCCTTCTTTGGCGCTCATGCGGGCTCCGTTGCAGGCCGGGTCGTCGCAGATCAGATAAAATTTCTTTTCTTCCTTGTCATAGCCGACTTTTTGCGTAGCCAGAAGCTTTAAATTGCGGGGGGTCTGGCATTTCGGGCAGACGACGCGGTATTTCATGCGCTCGTCAATTACCGCTTCCGGAATATCAATCGCCGCAAAAATATCCGGGTCCTGCCGGTAGTTAATCAGGTCGCGGAAATAAAGAGAATAGGAAACCTGGTCAAGTTCGCGGGGAAAGCCGTCGATAAAAAGAGTTTTTTTCGGCATCTTATCAATTTCTCTTTTTACCAGGGTAAGGATAAATTCCGTGGGCAGCAAAGTTTTTGTGTCCCGCGCCAGGAGCGCCCTTATCGCCTCGTCAACGGAAATATAGCCGCGGTAATTTTTAGCCAGGTATTCTACCAGCTCTTTCTTTTTCTTTTTGTCATCCATATCCCTATGGACGCTTCTCACGACATCGCCGACGGAAATATGGCCGATTTTATCTTCCCCGAATATTTCCATCATCAGTTTTGAATAAGTGCCTTTGCCCGAATTCTTTTTACCCAGCCAATAAGCGATAAAAGTGTTGTTTTTTAAATATTTTTTCAGTTCCTTAATTTCCTTTCCCGCCTTGGCTTCAAAATATTTCTTCCTTTCCGCCGGAATGGCTAAGTTGAATTTTTTTCCCGAACTTTTTACTTTGGTTTTGGATAGTGTTAAGGGGAAATCTTTTTCGTAATTTTTCATGTTTTTAAATAATATAAAAATAAAATAATAAAATAATAAAATAATAAATCTTATTTTTATATTATTATTTTATTTTATTATTTTAAGTGTTCTTTAATTTTTTTGCTAATCTCCGCCGGAGTCAGGCTGGCCTTAACCCAATAATCAGCCGCGCCTAATGTTTCGCCCTTTTTCTTATCCTCGTCCGTGCCTAGATTGGTAAGCATAATCACCGGTATGCCCTTAGTTTTACTGTCCGCTTTCAGATCTTTTAAAATTGAAAATCCATCCAATTGGGGGAGCATGACGTCAAGCATTATAAGGTTCGGCTTTTCTTTTTTGGCGGTTTCCAAACCGGCCGGGCCGTCATTGGCGACAAGGCAGGCAAAGCCGTCAGCTTCAAATTTAGTTTTATACATTGAGCAGATCATCTGGTCGTCTTCGACGATAAGAATTTTCTTCTTATCCATAGTTATTATAGGTTAAAAATTACTAATTCCATATCTTCGGCCGGCAGGTCTTTTTTGCTGATTTTCAGCTTTTCTTCAATCGTCGGCTTAAGCCCTAGCTCTTTTATAAATTTATCAATTCCGTCAAGGTTTATTTTTAAATCCTTGGTTTTGTAATGCATCGGGATAACAATCCGCGGTTCAATCTGGGAAACGACTTCCACCGCGTTTTTGGCGTCTAAAGTATAAACCCCGCCGACCGGAACCAACAAGATATCAGCTCCGCCGATTTTTTCCAATTGCTTGTTATCTAAAATATGCCCCAAATCCCCCAGATGGACAATGGTTATGTCGTCAATTTCAATCCTATACATTATGTTTTTTCCCTGCTTCGCGCCCTCCTTGTCGTCATGGTATGACTCCACGCCTTCTATCATTACTCCCCGCCGGTCGTATTCGCCGGCGCTGTCGATTATAAACGGATTGCCGCGTAGAGCGCTCGTGTTGTTATGGTCATGATGGTTATGGCTGACGGTTACGATATCAGCCTCAAAATTAGGCACTTTTAAGCCAATTAATTTATCAAAAGGGTCGGTAACTAAAGTGACTCCGTCCGGAGTTGTTTTGTCTTGGATTTTAAAGCAGGAATGCCCTAGCCAGGATATATACATAATTCGTTGTTTTATAATAAAAATAGGCCTTAAACCTATTTTTATTATAGCAAAATTGAGGTGGGTGTCAATGTTAATTATTTTTGCAATTGGCTCACCGTTTCTTTCATCTCTTTTTTGAAGTTCTCTATTTCATTTTTTACCATTTTCTCGTAGCCGGGGATATTATCCGACAAAAATTCATTTATTTTTTCAGAATCTTTTGATTTAAAAATTTCGTCAAACTCTCCCTTTTTGCTTTCGGGAATTTTTTCTAAGGCCACGATTAGAATTCTTTTTAAAAGCGCTTCCGTCATCGCTAAGAGGACCTCTTCTCTTTTGTCTTCCGGCAATTGGTTTAACCCCAAATCTTCTATAATGTTTTCTTTTAATTTTTTGGGCATAATTTTAAGTTATAACTAATAAATTGTAATAAATTTTACAGTCAGGTTTTATTTAGCTTTCTAAAATTTATCCCGGTTAAATGAATTTAGTATTGGCCAGTCTTGTATTCTTTGCAATCTTATTCCCGCATCTAATTTTTCAGTAGAACTCAGATCCTTTACTCCTGATCTAAAGTAGTCATATATATTTTTCAGGGCAGTTTCACCATTTCCCTTACTGCTCTCCGATAAGTAGTACTCGGCCACGGGGTTATTTTCTCTGATTAAATAATTAAACATCCATTTTTTCATTTTTGGATTTTTAATTTTAAATTCTTCACTCATAATTTTTGCGAGATTATCCCGAATTTCCTGTTTCCCAATAAAATTATCTTCTATTAATTTTTGCGTTAAAGACTTCGTGTCCTGCTGGCCGGCCGTTTCATATACTTGTTTCGCTTTTTCCAGTAAGCCATTTCTTAGGTTTTCTTTTTGGTCGTATAATTCGGCTAATTTTCTGTATTCCGCGGCGGCTCCGGCTTTAATATTATATTTATCAAACAGGGCCCTGGCTTCTTCATTTTTTTCAATCAGCTTTAAAAATTTGCCTGTGAACTTTCCGTTCTTAAGAACGTCTTTGCCGCCGTTAAGGATTTTCATTTGCTCGGCCAGGGAATCCTGGTGGGCTTCCAATGCCATATAAGCGACAGATGCAGTATTGCTTTGATCGGGGCCTATTTCTAATCCGGCTTTTTTTATTTTTTCAAAAATTTCATTATCTTCGTCGCTTAAGTTAAGTTCATCTATTTTCTTTCCTATCCCTTTGTAGTACTTCCAGGAGTCAAAAGATTCTTCTGTGGCTGGGGGGCCATTTTTTAGATCAGTCAGGTCGTCAAACGATTTAGAAAGATTTTTCGCCGTTTCCTCGTAAGTTGCCACGCCCTCATTATATTGTTCTATCGTTTCTTTTAACCCCTGACTTAAGTTTTCCGTATCTCCGTCATAACTTGTAAATACCCTGGATTTATCATAATCAATTTTTGTTTGTTCATACAAAGTGTTACCTAGAGGTTTTTTATCGTCAAAAAATTTAGTAACTTCATCGGCCTCCTGACCCTGTAATTGCGATTCTTCTGGCATTAGCCCAGTAATTTTATTAAAACTATTTTCCTTTATTTCCCCTGTGGAAATATCAGCTTCAGTAAATTTCGTAGTTCCTTTTTCAATTATCCCGTCTTTAGCAGTTATTTTTTCATCAATTACCGTCTTTGAGTCTATGCCCGGTTTTTGATTAACAACGGTTTCGCTTGTTGAAGAAACTATTATTCCCTTAGCTAAAAGACGTTCTCTAAACTCTTCCGCTAACAACGGTTTGTCCAAACTGTCTATCCCCAGTTTTTCTGCTTGTATTTGCGCCAATTCGTTATTAGTGAGACTCCCATCCATGGTCGCTTCTTTTAAATCCTCAACTTCAAGACCATATTTTTCTGCTGTATCTTTTTTCCAAGACTCCATTTGTTCTTTGAGTCTTGTTATTTTTTCTTCCTGAGATTCTATCCCCGGCCTTTCCGGCGCTTCTTCGGGAGGAGGAGCAACTTCCGGCCTCTCGGATTGGGTTATAACCTCTTCCGGTTTTGGCACTAGCGGCGTTTCCTTAATTTTATAATCATTAACAAAATTTTTAATGTTCTGGTTAAAAGCATCTTCGTGGTAAGTGTTTTTGCTCGTCTCCACTATTTCTTTTATTCTATCTAATCTTTCCTGTGCCTGGTCAGGCGTAAGATTAAATTTTTCAAGCTCATTTCTTAAAACCGATATTTCTCTTGACCAGCCCAAAATTATTTGTTTATTATGTTCCACCGATAATCCTTTTTTGGCAACATCATTAATTATTTTCCCGTATGACTGTTGGTCCAAATTTTCCTGGCCATCAAAGATTTTCATTTCCGGTATCACTTTTTTTTCTCCGCCTATTTCCTCAACGGGCTTAACTGGCTCTGGCGGAGTTTCCGTTTTCACCGGCGCTTCCTGGGGGCGAGCAACTTCCGGCTTTTCGGATTGGGTTATGATTTCTTCCGGCTCTTTGCCAATTGGTTTTGGTTCAGCCCCATGTTCTTCTGGTGTTATTGGCGTTTGTTTTCCTATTAGTTCCTCTTCCGGAGTTTTTCCTTCTTCCCAAATTTTTCTTGCTTCTTCCTCCATTCCTTTCAGGCGGAATTCAGCTTCTTGTTTAAATAGATTTAAATTATTTCCCACTTGTTCTGGATTATTAAGGTCCGTGTGCTCATAAAATTTATCACTTTGTTCCGGGGGTAACTGGCTAATTTTTCCTCCCCATTTTTCCCAGAACTGGCTGGCTTTTTTAGCTTCCAGTTTGTCCATTCTTGCCCACCAGCTGCCTTCAGCCCTGTTAGTATTGAAATAATTTTGTACTTCTTGCGGTACGCCCCTGTCGGTTAGACCGGCTTCAATTTTATCATAAATATTTTTTAAGGTATCTTTTTCATCCATGCTTATCCCGGAAGTCTTTAAAACATAAATCTGGCCATCTGCAGTTCTTATCAACGTATCGTCAGGATGAACCAAATTAGCGTCACCCACGATTATATTGCCATCAGGGTTGATAACATGTACAGTCGCGTTTTCGGCCATGCCTACGCCTAGAATTTTAGAAATATTGCCCCCTTCTGGTATTTGGTCTACACTTAAAACTTTTTGGCTTTCAGTAAGTTCTGCGAGTTTTTCAAAAATTTTCGGATTTAACTCCGCCATTTTTTGGATATTGGCAAGATCGGAGGGATCTTCTAAAATCGCCAATTTTACGTTTTCGGGCCAGTCGGATTTTAGGATGTTTTCTCCCAGATCATTAATTTTTCCGTCAGTAAAAATTTTCCCAATTAAAGTTGGGGCCTTCTCTTGCAGCTCTTGTATATTCCCGAATTCTTCAGCTGATAGTGGTTCGCTGATAGTCGGTATGCCTAATCTATCTGATTGAATTTTTGCTATATCCCCCAGATCAAGTTTTCCGTCTTCAGTAACATCTTTTAAATCCTCAACTTTAATACCAAATTTGTTTTCAAACTCCAGTCTTGTTTCCTGGATATCTTTAATTTTTCCGACTGCCTCGGCTATTTTTTTATCCGCTGACATCGGCGGTTCTCCCATTCCTCCCGTTTCTGCCCCAGACTCGGGAATTAAGCCGGTTTTCTTCCCGATAAACTCAAAGCCAGCGCCGAGTTTTTTCCCCACCCAATCTTTCCATTCATCCGGAATGTGTTCAGCAACAGCTTTGCTGGCCCATCCCGAACCGACTAAAATTCCTCCCGCAGTTGCTATTATACTTCGTCTTATTTCTTCCCACTGCTTTTTATCCGTCAGTTCAAATATTTTATTATCTAATTCTTCGTTTTGCTCCTTTAAGCTTTCAAGTAAATTTTCAACGTCAAATTGTTTAAGAAGATCTTCTTCAGTCTCTTTTTCCTGCGAGCGCTTCATCCAGGCCTCAAAAAATAAAGCTGACCCAGCTCCGCTCAAAACCCTTTGCAAAGTTTTGGCACTAATCACTCCCGTCCCCATAGCTACCCCAACCGCTCCGCCGATAGTCCCAGCTGCAACCCCACCGACGAGAAGTAAACTACCTACCGATACTTTTTTCCAAGTCCTCTGCTTGCGGTACCAGCTTACCGCTTCCAGACTTTTTTTCATCAGCCAGCCCGACTTTTCCGCCTTTTTGTCGGTTTTAAGATTGAAGATTTCCGTTGCTTCTTTGGCGGTTGTTTCAATTAATAGCTGTTTGGCGTATCTTTCTAACTCTTCCTTGCTTTTGGGGTTACCCTCTAATTTCACTTCTTTCGCCTCCAGCATTTTTTGCTTATATTCATTAATAGCCAGCAAATATTCTTCTTTGGCTTCGTCAATATTTTCTTTATTTGATAAGCATTCAACGTATTTTTCTCTGGCCAATTTGACTTTTTTCTTAAATTCATTTTCTTCTTTTTCTTCCTTGGTTTCCGGCGCTTCTTTGCTTTGGGTTTCCGGAGCCGGCGTCGATTCTAATCCGGTTTGAGAGGTTTCTTCCTCTTTAATTCCCAACTTTTCTGACAATTCAGATTTTTCTTTTTCAAGCAAATCAATTCTTTTTTGGTGTCCCTCTTTACTTTTTCTCTTTTTGGCGTTTTTTAAATCAATCCTTAGATTTCCCAAAGTTTTTTTAATTTTTTCAAGCCTTTTTTCCAGTTTTAATCTTTCCGCTTTCGATTCAAATTTAGGCGGAGTTTGACTTTCCGGCTTTTCTACAAAAGGGCCGATAGATTTCATCCCTTCCAAACTTCTTTCCAGTTTTCTCATTTCTTGTTCTTCTGTCGGAGTCGGATTTTTTTTTTCTGTCTCTGGAGTTTTTTCTTCGGGCATTATGCTTTCCATATTCTCTACGTCTTTCTCTAATTTTTTCATTTCTTGTTCTTCCAGAGTTAAATTTAAATTTTTCTCTTCCTCAGGTTTAGGCATAAGATTTTCCGTGTCGCCGCTATTCAATTCTCTTTCAAGTTTTTTTCTTTTTTCCTCTTCTCCAAGTGGCCTTTTTAAAATTTTATCTTCGGGTTTTTCTCCTCCTCCTTGAGGAAGGATCGTGTCCGGTGATTTCATATTTCTAAAATTAAAACAGCCCAAAACTAAATTAGGCTGTTTTTATGAGAATTATTTATTATTATAAGATGTCTTTTCATATTTTTAAACTAATTTAATCCCAATAACTAATATTTATTTTTGATTTTTTATTTTACCCCTTTTTTAAAGATTTGTCAACCCCGTTGAAATAAAACTTCTAACGGGGTCAAGGGTGGGATTATTTGGCAAAATACATGCCATCGTCTTCCTCGTCAGATGAATTATTTTTTTTAGACGCATTATTATTTTCGGGTGTGTCATCAGGTGTTTCTTCGTCAGACAGCTGGCCAGCTGTCTCTACATTTTTTTGAGACGAATCGCCATTCGTCTCTACATCATCATCGGGCAAATATTCATCCGGCTCTTCAGCCTCTTCTTTGTTATGCAGGCTTACGCCGCTTACGCCTTGGCTTATTAGGCCTTCGTATTGTTCTCGGCTTACCATAATTTCTCTGGCTTTAGCTCCGTCCGACGGCCCGATTATGCCGTTTTCTTCTAAAATATCAAGCAAGCGCGCGGCCCGGGCATAGCCGATGCTTAAGCGCCTTTGCAGGAAAGAAGCCGAAGCTTTGCCGGAATTTATGATAAGCTCCTTAGCTTCTTCAACTAATTCATCTTCGTCATCGCCGCCGCCGCCGGCCAGGCCGACTCCGGCAATGCCATGGACTTTTTGCTTTTCCGTTATGCCTTCAACGTAGTCCGACTCTCCGCCCTTGCTTCTTATGTAATTTATGATTCTTTTTATTTCCTGGTCGCTGACATAAGCGCCTTGCAGTCTTTTTGGTTTGGAAATCTCGGCCGTGATAAAAAGCATATCGCCCTGGCCCAATAATTTTTCCGCGCCGAGCGAATCCAAAATCGTTTTTGAATCCACGCCGGAAGCAACCGAGAAAGCAATGCGGGTCGGCATATTGGCTTTAATCAGGCCGGTAATGACGTCAACGCTCGGCCGTTGGGTGGCTAAAACCAAATGGATGCCGACCGCCCGGGCCATTTGCGCCAAGCGGATTACTCCGCCCTCAATATCCCGTCCGGCCGCGACCATTAAATCCGCCAATTCATCGATGATAAAAACGATATAGGGCATTTTTTCCTGCCCGGGTTTTAGATTTTCATTGTAGGCCTGGATGTTTCTTTTGTGGGTCTTGGAAAGGGTTTCAAAGCGCTGGTCCATTTCATTAAGGCACCATTTTAAAGCGTTAATGGTTTTGCTGACGTTGGTGATGACCGGAGTTAGAAGATGGGGGATAGAGTTATAAATCGGCAATTCCACCCTTTTGGGGTCAACCATAATAAAGCGCAGATCTTCGGGGTTGTTCTGGTAAAGCAGGCTGACAATAACGGAATTAAGGCAGACGGATTTTCCCGACCCGGTCGCGCCGGCAACCAAAAGGTGCGGCATTTTTGTTATATCATAAACCCAGCTTTTCCCGGAAACATCTTTGCCCAAAGCCACGGTTAAATTGCTTTTTCTTGCCTTAAACTCTCCGCTTTCCAAAGTTTCTTTTAAGCCGACAATGGCTTTGGTTTGGTTAGGGACTTCAATGCCGACTAAGGCCCGGCCGGGTATCGGCGCCTCAATCCTTATGGGGTGGGCGGCCAGAGCCAGAGCCAAGTCATTATTTAAAGAAGTGATGCGCGAGAGCTTAACCCCCTCGGCTGGCTTAAAAGTATATTGGGTAACGGTCGGGCCCACGCTGACTTCGCCCATTTCCACGGCAATGCCGAAATTTTCCAGAGTTTTTTGGATTATGAAAGCATTATTTTTGATATCTCCGCTGGTGGGTTTGTCTTTTTTTCCGTTTAAGAGAGACAAGGGCAAATCTATTTTTATGCTTTTGGTTTTCCAGCCCATTTCCTCTTTGGCCCTGCCTTTCTTTTCCGGCAGGGATTCGGGAAATTCCAACTCTTCATTTACTTTTTTATTGGAAAAGCCTATTTCCCCGTCCAAAGACGCATCATCAGGCGTTTCCAGATTCTCATCCTCTATTTCTTCCTCTTCCATTAATTCTTCTTCGTCTTCATCTTCTTCCTCTTCTTTTCGATCTTTTTCTCTGAACATTTTTGAGAAGAGGGCTTTAAGAGGATAAAAAGCCGAAGCTAAAATGCTTTCCGAGCCGATCAGTTTATTTAAGGAAGTATCAAGCATGAGCATTAAAGAAATGAGCAGGAGCCCCAAGAGGATGATAAGGCTGCCCCAGAAACCGATGATATTGTAAAAAATTAAGGCCAGGTACATGCCCAGATAGCCGCCGCCGGCTCCGCTCGCGACAATTTCCTTCCAAAGCTGGACCTCAATAAAGAAATGAAGCAGGGCCTGGAAGGAGACAGCAAACAAAAACATCCCTAAATAATTCGTCCCCCGGACATAATATTTGTCTTCGTTATAGAGAAGCAGACCGAGGATGATAAGAATGACAGGAAAGAGCCATTTCCCCCAGCCAAAGGCCAGAGTCAGACCGCGAGCCAGATAAACGCCAAGCCCGCCGGCCAAGCCGAATAGGCTTAAAAAGCAGATGACGCCGAAAAGCAGGATTAAAACAATAAAAATGCCCTTTTTCGTGTCCGGGTCTAAATTTACCTTGGGCAGGGCAATATAATCCAAGGGGTCTTTTTTTCTCCGCCTGTATTTTCTTCGTCTAGCCATAATTAAAATAACAAAATAATAAAATAATATAAAAACAAGGATTTTCTGCTTTTATTATATCATATTTAAATGGTAAAAAAAAGAGCCCATTTTACCAATGGGCCCCATGAATTACGCGAGGAAGACTTATTCGGTCTGTTCTCTGAGCCGTTTTTCGATATAGCTGATAATGTCCTGGATGGTCCGTAATTTTTCCGCATCTGCATCGGAAATTTCGATCTTGAATTCTATTTCCAGATCCATGATAAGCTCAACGGTATCCAGGGAATCCGCGCCCAAATTATCTATAATGGATAATTCGGGCGTTACTTTTTCCTTATCAACGCGAAATTTGTTAGTAATTACTTTTTTGACTCTGGCTTCAACAGTTTCCGGCATATTGCCCTCCTTTTCGGTGTGTGATAATGTGCGAAGTATAATTTACTATTATACCCAAAATTTTTAAAAAGTCAAGGGGAGTTTATCGCTAACCTTGACTAAATCGGAAAAATTTGCTATACTGTATATAGATGGCTAAAACAGGCCATCTTAAAATTTTGGGTCAAAACAAAAACAAAAACAAAATGGAAAATATAAATATCCTGGCCAAAACCAGTGGGTTTAATTTTATTGGCTGGAAATCATACAATCAAATAAAAAAGAAAGCAATGGAGCAGGAGTTCAGCTGGTCTGGACTTATTATAAGCTTGTCCATTGCTTTTTTTGTTGTCCTGGCGAGCGCCCAGATTTTAAGCACGGTTTACCAGTCAATGGAAAAAGCCAGGCAGGAAAAGAATCTGGTTAATCAAAATATCTACCGTTTAGAAAGCAAAGAGCTTATGAATCCCCAGACCAGCGGAGCTTTAGAGAAATTCTTTTCCCAGCCTACGTCTTTAGCTTAAGAAAATTAACAATATATTTTTATATATATTTTGGCTAAGATAATTACGCCAATTCGCCTGTTTTTAAAACAAGGCTATAGGTTCTTTCAAAAACCCCAGTAGAAATTTTATTTCTAACGGGGTAAAGCGAGGATTAAAAATTAAATCTGACTTTATGTACAAATGAAGTTAAGCCGGTTGGCGATTTCTACCAACCAAAAAGGGCTATGGTGATTTAAAATCTACAAAAAGATAGGATTAAAATTAGCATAGCCCCTCTTTCTTGGTTTATTGGTTATTTGATCTCTAAAAAATAACCAGTAACTCAAGCATGGGGAAGAAAAGCCCGCTCAGCGCGCAAGCACTTGAGCGGGTTTTTCGTTTTTTTTAATAAAAAAACCGCAGTTCCTGATGTTTTAGGAATCTGCGGCATTGTCTGTTGCCCGTTTTTTTACTCGCCGTTATAAGCAAGTTTTCCGCATTCCGGGCAGATTGCTATGTGTCCGAATCCAAAAGGTAACAATTTCACCATTACCTCTTTATAGCAGGTCACACAGTTTACCTTCTTTGTTATTTTTTTCAACCATTCCAATGTTATCGGTGTTTCCGGCGGTGTTTCCATTTTTTTGCCCCCTTCGGGTATTTTTGTTTTTGTCTGTTTTTCGGTTGATAATTTAGTATAGCATGAAAATATTATTAAGTCAACTTAGACGTCAATTTAATCTAAAAAATGAACGCCTTTTCTAGCGTTCATTTTTTGTATTCCGTAATTTATTTTTATATAAAAAAAGCCAGTCCAAGATAAAAGGACTGGAGGGCTTTAAGTCTCTTGGCAATTTTTGTTGCCATTGTAGGCGTCCCATTAACGCCTCGTTATTCGAGGTTTTTCCTCTACACTCAGAGTCAATTTTATTGTAGGTCTTTTTAAAGTTTAAGTCAATAGGCAAATGTAAACAAAAAATGAACGTCTTGCGGCGTTCATTTTTTTGGCATTCCGTAGTTTGTTTCTACCAAATTATCTGATAAAGAAAAACAATTAGAGTGATGACGAAAAGCCAGATGATATTGCAGAAGAATAATCGGACTGCTTCTTCTTTTTTGCCGTCAAAATAAAGATAAATCGGGCGGCCGAGGACTAAGGAGCTGGTTATCAGGGCAGAGAAGATAAAGAGCATTAAGAAAGCAATCGGGCTCCAGAAAGTGTCCGCTTTGCCGAATAGCTTTTCGCCGTTTCTTATAACCAGAGCCACGACTACGACGTAAGCGAGGACGCCGATTGAGTAGAGCAGGCTTTGCCAGCAAAGCCTGCAGTTCTTACAGTCTATTTTGCAGCATTTCATAAAGTTTAGAGTTATTATTTATTAATTAATTTTTTGTAAAGCTTTAAATAATCTTTGGCAGACCTGCGCCAAGAGAAGTCCTTTTTCATGCCTCTTTTTTGCATTTTTTTCCATTTCCTCGGTTTTTTATAGTACAAATTTAAAGCGTCTTTAAGGGTTTTGGTAAAAGCAACGGATGTAAATTCGGAAAAAGAAAATCCGAGTTTTTTATTAACGGTATCAGCCAGGCCGCCGGTGGATCTTACGATCGGTACGGCGCCGTAGCGCATGGCAATCATTTGGCCCAGTCCGCAGGGCTCAAAACGGGAAGGCATTAAGAAGATGTCTGAAGCCGCATAAATCTGCTGGGCCAGTTTTATATCAAAAGTAATTTGAGCGCTTATTTTATCCGGATATTTTTTAGCTATTTTTTTAAGCTGGTTTTCATATTTTTTCTCGCCCGTTCCTAAAAAAACAAATTGGCAAGTAAGTTTTGCCTCATTTTCTGTAATTAATTCTAATCCCTTTTGCCAAGCCAGGCGCGAAACCAAACCGGCTAAAGGTATATTTTTATTCTGCTCTAGGCCTAATCGTTTTTGTAAAGCCAGTTTATTTTCCACCTTTTTTTCTAAAGTTTTGAAAGTATAATTTTGCTTAATGAGTTTGTCTTTCGCTGGGTTAAAAAAACTGACATCAATGCCGTTTAGAATTCCGGAAATTTTATCTCTGTTTTGCCTTATTACTTTTTCAATTCCAGCCCCGTAAATGGAAGTGGCGATTTCTTTAGCATAAGTCGGGCTGACGGTATTAACTAAGTCAGCATTTATTATGCCCTGCACCATAAAATTTATGTCTCCGTCCTGGGCGTCGCGGGATAAGGATTTTAAAGAATCTTTATTTAAATTTCCGGTGGAGAGAATTTTAATTTCCGATTTTCCCTGATGGTTTAGATTATGAATGGTATAGAGCGTTTTAGTATTTTTATAATAAGGATTTTGGTCGGCTTTAAGGAGATTGGGGATTAAGGCGGTATGAAAATCATGAGAATGGATTATGTCCGGCTTGAATTTTATTAGAGGCAGAACTTTTAAAATCGCTAAAGAGAAAAACAAGAAACGCTCGGAATCCTCGGTGCCGGTGTAAATTTTTTTATTGCCGCTATAAATTTCTTCTCCTCCGAAATATTTTTGGCAATCAAGAAGATAAACTGTAATTCCACTGGCTTTTGTCTGCCAAAGATTTATTTTTAGATCCTGGCCGGCGCTGGCTACGGCAATGTTTGATAATATTTTTTTAGCTTTTATTTTTTTCTTGTCAATTGACCCGTAAGCCGGCAGGGCAACCCGAACGTCGCAGCCAAGACGAGCCAAAGCCGGAGGCAAAGAGCCGACCACGTCCGCCAAACCTCCGACTTTAGCCAGGGGCGCCATCTCCGAAGCCGCCATTAATATTTTAAGACCTTTTTTCATGTTTGAATTAGCCGATTATTTTTTTTACCCCCCTTAAATATTTTGAGTCCACTTTAAAATAGTTCCAGGAATTCTGAACAGGAAGCTTGTCCCTTTCGTGGCGGTGGAAATCCGAGCCACCGGTGGCGATAAAATCAAATTCCCGCGCCATGGCCTGGGCGTACATAACGGCGCCGATGGAATGGTGCGGAGAAAGCACTTCAATCCCGTCCACCCCCAGTCTTTTTAATTTTTCCAGAAGCTTTCTTTTTAGTTGGTCGTGCTTTCCCGGATGGTTAAAAATAAGGATGCCCCCGATTTTTTTTCTTAAGGAAATAATTTTTTTTATGTCCGTGTAGCTTTCCCTTAAGATGCTTGTGCTCTTATTGCGGAAATATTCTCCGATAATTTCCCCTTCCCGCGGATTTTTTATTTTTAGCTCTTTTTTTATCTTGGCCCGGTTGGCCGGGATGGCCCAGACATCGTCTACGACATGGTTTAAGGGAACGTAATGCGTGTATTTGTCTATGATTCTATTAATATCAATCTCAAATCCTCTTCTCGCCAGTTTTTTTAAAATTTTTCTTACTTTAATTTTTCTCCTAATTTGGCTATCACGCAGCAGGTCGTGGAGCCCGGCATCTTTTTCGTCAAAATTAAACCAAAGCAGGTTTAGTCTCGTGCCCCCTAATTTAGCATAAAGCTCCAGGCCGATGATGGGTTTAACCCGGTACTGGCGGCAAGCCCGCCTAAACTCGCCAAAACCGCCGACCGTGTTATGGTCGGTTAAAGCCGCGACTTTTACTCCCTGGCCGGCAATAAATTTCGCCGTTTCCGTGGGCGTTAGATAGCCGTCGGAATAATTTGAATGAAGCTGCAAATCAATCAGCATAAAATTTTTAGATGCCCAGGTTATTTTTTACTTTTTCTATCAGGGGTTTGGCCCGCCCCGGCTCTGTTTCATATTTTAAGAGAAAAAAGGTGGCGGTGCGCATAATTGTCCAGTTATAGTAATTATCAATCCGGTCTCGTAAGCCCCTGTCTAGCTCTATTTTAGCATTTTTAAAGTAATTTTCCAAAAAGAGATTTTTTACTTTTTGGGCGTATTCCTCGTCGTTAATTTTTCTCATCACCATAAATTCAACTTGCTGGAGGAAGCAGCCTAAATCGCGGGCAAAATCAGACAGGCAGATATCGGTAAAATCAATTATGGCCAGTTTTTTCTTTCCCATTTTTATAATATTTTCCGGATGGGCGTCGCCATGGACGATCCACCTTTTCGGGGTAGAAGCTAAAAAATCCTCCTCTTTTTTAATAAAAATATCATAGGCCTTTTTGTAGGTTTCATAATAAGCCGGGTATTCTCTTTTCATGTCAATCAGGATTTGGTCGCGGCCGGGGATAACCGTTTTAATCCGGCTGTTTTCCTCGTTAAAATTATAAGCGTCTTTGGTTGGCAGCCGGTGCAATTTGGCAAACCAGGCCGCAGCCTTGGGAATAATTGTCTCAATTTCCTTATGATCCTTTTCTCTTATGTAATGGTAAAGGTTATTGCCCTGGACGCCGCGGTAAAAAATTCCGTTGAAGTATTCGGAATAAAAAAGAGGATGGGGGATAGTTAGAAAGCCGTTGGCAAAACCGTTGTCCCATAAATATTTCAGAGCATGATAGACATTCTTTCGCGGCTCTTCGCTGTGGGCCGAGCAAAAAATGGGCAGGATTTTTATTCTGCCGGTTTTGGTTAAAAAGGAGGTTTTAAATTCAAGCACGACGTGGTAAGTCGTCTCCCAAACATGATTTTTATGGGCGCGGACTTTTACTTTTTTTATATCAACAAAATCCGGGTACCTGGGCAGGACCTCTTTTTTAAATAAGTCTATAACGTATTTTTCGTCAAAAAGATTATGGATTATGTTCATATGTTCAAGACCTCACCCCCGGCCCCTCTCCTAATTAGGAGAGGGGAGGAGCGATAGCGACGGGGTGAGGTGCAAAATTGTATTATGCCTTCTTCCAGTAATACGTCCAATGCTTTTTCCAGACCATCTTTTTTATTTTCAAATATAATTTTTCCGCCTTGATTTTCGTTTTCCGGGTGGTAGCGTCGTCTAAAGCGCGGATAGACCGGATTAATTCGTTAATTCCCCGCTCAATTTCGTCCGGGTTCCAGGAAAGGGGCCCGAAGATATGGCTAAAATCTTTCCCAGAAGCCCACCAGAAAGTGCAGCTGGCCAGGCCCCTGACAAGATGCCAGCGCGCCCAGCCGGCATTTTCGTCTTTTTCATATTTAGCCGCCGTTTTATAAGCCAGGTTAGCCAGCTTCCAGATATTTTTTTGGATTTTATTTTTTTTATCGGACCAAAGAATATAGGGTTCCCCTCTTTTTAATTCCTCCTCCGTTGACACCCAGCTGCCGGCCACAGGTTTTATCTTTTCTATTTCTTTATGCCCGTCAATAAATTCGGAAATGGTTTCGGTCTTTAGATTCGGATTTTTCAGGATTTTTTCAAATTCTCCCGTCGGGTCATTATGCCTTAAGCCGTATAATTCCGCGTCCGTGGCCGTGATAGCTAAGTTATTGTCTTTGGCTTCAGCCATTATTTTATTTAAAGTTTCCGGGACATAAGATTCGGATAAGGGGCGGGAGCGGAAAATTATTTTTAAACCGGAATTTTTATCTTTATAAATTTTATTAAAATCAGTTTTACCCAGTTTGCCTTTTTCAACAATTTCGCCAAGGATTATCCATTCATAACCCAGTTTTTTTATGATTTTGGCCACTTTTGGGCTATAGGCCATTTCCGGAATAAAAAATCCCCGGGGCTTAAAGTTTCCTCCAAAATGTTTTTGCAGTATTTTCTCGTTTTCTTTAATCTGTCTGATGGTTTCTTCCTTCGGGATTAAAGGCAGGAGAGGATGATAAGCGGCTGATCCCGTCAGCTCAATTTGGCCCTTCTCTCTTAGATTATTTATTCTTTTCAGCAATTCTCCATAGCCCAATTCTTCCCAGCGCAAAATCAGGCCGCCGGTAATATTTAGAGTGAATTTTACATTAGGATGTTCTTCCAAAGCCCTGATTATCCGGGCATAACTTAATTCCGTCGCTTCTTTGATAAAGTGGGCGTCAGTATTTACGGGCTGGTAGAGATGTAAAAAATTTATCCAAAGCATAGGTTAAAAATATCAGCCAGAGGCTGACCCGCCTCTGGCGGGAAATAATAAAATAATATAAAAATTTTTTCTGTCATTGCGGGTAATTAGGTAGGTAATTTATTAAAGTGGAACTAAATATATACAGTTAAATGAAGTTTTATTTAATTTCAGGAATTAAATCTTTTATTTGTTCATACCAAGATTCTAGTGTTTTAAGCTCTTCCTCCCAATTATCTTTTGAAAAGACAAACTGTTTTAAAGGTCGTAAGTGTTCAGGAACTTTGATTTTATCATCAGTGGCGGTACCTAATTTTGCTAAACATGATTCCGGATAGCCAAATAATTTGCCAATTTTATAATGAGTTTCATAATATTTAGGATGACGTGGATTTGGCATCTTTTTTAGTTGGTTTTGGAGTTGTTCTAACTCATCCAAAATTTCTTTAGTTTTTGCTATAATTGTACTTTTCACTTTGTGACTTTTAGAAAATTCAACTTCCGGTTCCGGCATGTTAACCCCAATGGATCTTAGGTATTCAATTTGTTCTGTTGTTGGTAAAACACGAGTTTCCGCTTCTTCTACCTGGCTAAATAGTCCTATGGGGCTGGTATCAATTTCGCCACTAACGGCACAGGCTGGTTTTATACCTTTTAACATTAGTAATAAGCTAATTTTATCTTCGAAAGAAAGTTTAAGGCCTTTTATCCATTCAAGTTTTTGTTTGAATTCCTCCTTTTCTTCCGCTTCTATATTGTCATCATCAATAGTAACTACCTCACATTGGTTTATTGGAATGTCATATTCACCGGTTTTTGGGTTAAATTTATTTCCAGAGATAGACATTTTTGAAATAATTTTTCCTATGGTTTCAGGATTTCTAAATCCTCCCCTTTTTATAATATCTTCAGCTCTAGCTCTTATTTCATCGCCACCGTATTTAATAAATTCTTGAGGTATTCTGGTGTCGCAAGTTCCAGGAATAACAGAAAATATTTTTATATCTTTATTCTCGGGTCGGTCAGAAAAATTTTTCAACCATTCTTCAATTCTTTTTTTTGATTTTCCATAAGCCTCGGCCCCTTTAACGTTTTTTGCGGCAGATGTTAAAAAAACCACTCGTCCCCCGCTTTCCTTGAGTGCTTCTGCGGCAGCCTTTGTTAGAGCAACTTGCGCTACCTCGTTCACTTTAAAAACATACTCATCATCCTCTTTCATTCCGGTTACGGCGGCGTTGAGGATTAGGACATCTAAGCCGCCGAGATCAGCTATGCTATCCTTGATAAATTTTTTAGCAGCATGCCTATCAGCGAGATCTAATTGATAAGCGGAAACAAGGTCGGGATTTTTTTTAGCCGAGTCAATTTTTTCTTGAGTTCTAGCGCAAATAGCGATATCAGCCCCTTCTTTCAATAATTCATCAGTAATGGCTTTACCAATTCCTTCGGTGCCGCCGGTTATTATAAATCTTTCTTTTTTTGGAACTTCTTGATTTTGCGTAAAAATATTTTCTTTCATACTATTATTTAAACAATATAGCAATTTAACAATTTAATAATTTAGCAATATTCTAGAACCTAAAAGCTAACACCTAAAATCCAACACCTATTTTAAGGCCTTCCGATAAAGCAAAATATATTTTTTCGCCGGTATTTCCCAGCTGTTTGATTCCTGCATGATGCGAACCACTAAATTGCGCCAGGTATTTTTATGCTTATAATTCTCCAAAGCCCTGACAATCGCTTCAAAAAGAGAAAGTTCGTCAAATTGGTTGAAAACAAAGCCGGTGCCTTTACCAGTGGTTGGATTAAAATTTGTAACCGTATCGTTTAAGCCCCCGACTTTTCTGACAATCGGCACGCAGCCATAACGCATGGCAATCAGCTGGTTTATGCCGCAGGGCTCATGGTAGGAGGGCAGAAGAAAAAAGTCAGAGCCGGCATAGACTAAAGTTTCGTATTTCTGGTTTTCCTCATGGGAAGGTATGACCACCAATTTTTCCGGATATTTTTTGGATAATTTTTCCAGTTCTTTAAGGTAGGTTTTATCTCCGGAGCCGATGACTATGAATTGGATATCAAGCTGCAATAATTGTTCGGCGATTTTTAAGATTAATTCAAAGCCCTTTTGGAAAGTAACGCGTGAAGTCGTGCAGAAAAGCGGAATTTTCGCGTCCATGGGCAGTTTAAATTTTTTCTGCAAATACTCTTTATTTAATTTTTTGCGGTGGGTTTTTTTAGAGTCGTAGTTTTTATAAAGCCCGATATCTTTAGCCGGGTTGTAGGCCTTATAATCAATGCCGTTAACTATTCCGAATAGCCGGTCCTCGCGGTTAGCCAAAATTCGCTGCAGGTCCTGGCCGAATTTTTTCGTCATTATTTCTTCGCGGTATTGCTCGCTCACTGTGTTTATAATGTCAGCCGACAGAATCGCCCTTTTGGCAAAATTCAAATATTCAATTTTTTTGTCAGATAAATGGGGAATTCTTTTCCGGCCGTAATCTTTAAATCTCACCGGCACTTCCCACCAATTATGCCCCAACTGAAAGACTAAATTATGGATAGTAAAAACAGTTTTGGCTTTTTTTAGAGTTTTAGAATAGCGGAAATCGGTTTTTAAATAAAAAGGGATTAAGCCGGCCTGCCAGTCATGGCAATGGACGATATCCGCTTCAAATTTTAAAAGGGAAATTAATTTTAAAGCGGCGACGTCAAAAATTAAAAAACGGGCGTTTTCATGGCTTGACCCGTAAATGGCTTTTCTTTGAGAGAAATATTTTTTATTTTCGATAAAGTAGACGGGCAGGCCGTCCATTAAATAACCTTTCCAATAATTAATTCTGACCGCCTCTTTCGAGTTAAGGTAAACCTTAACGTTATCGTAAATTAATTTCAGGCCGTTTTTTTTCTTGTCAATTACCTGCCCGTAAAGAGGGGTGATGACAACTACTTCGTGGCCTAATCTTTTCTGGGCTTTGGGCAGGCTGCGGGCAACGTCAGCTAACCCCCCGGTTTTGGAAAAGGGGGAAACTTCAGAAGCGATATGAACGATTTTTAATTTTTTAGACATGGGTTATTGGTTATTTTATTTTATATTACTATTGGCGGCGCAAATGGCGATGGCCAAAGCGTCAGCCGCGTCATCCGGTTTGGGCAGTTCTTTTAAATTTAAAAGGATTTTTACCATTTTTTGTACCTGGATTTTTTCCGCCTGGCCGTAAGAAGAAACCGCTTGTTTGACCTGCAGGGGAGTGAATTCAATTGTCGGGATTTTATTTTGTCTGGCCGTAAGGAGAATCACGCCCCGGGCCTGCCCGACCAACAAAGCGGTTTTTACGTTTTTGCAAAAAAATAATTGCTCTACCGCTATTAATTTCGGTTTATATTTTTTTATTATTTTATTCAGATCTTTATTAACAACTTCCAGCCTTTCTCCCAGTTCTTTTTTTGCCTTCGTTTTTATTACTCCATATTCCCGGCAGATTAGTCTGCCTCGTTCGTTTTTTTCTATAATTCCATAGCCGGTATCGGCCAATCCCGGGTCAATTCCTAAAATTATTTGTTCCATAGACCAATATTTAGATATTAGAGATATTATGGTAATAGTCGGCGGTATCTTCATTATCTTCTAATTCTCCAATAAATTTTTCAATTTTTTCTTTGTCTTCGCCGGTAATTTCCTGGCTCTCCTTGGCGATAAATTCAATGTCGGCCGTTTCCGTTTTTATGTTTTTTTCTTCCATGAATTTTTTCAAAGCCTGCAGGTCTTCGATTTTAGTGTAGATGGTTATGCCCTCTTCCTCGGTCAAAAAATCCTGGGCGCCCATGTCGATTAAATTCAATTCCAGATCCTCTAATTTTATGTTGGCATTTTTTATTTCTTCTTTTAAGATTCTTATTACTCCCTTCTTTTCGAAATTCCAGGCCACCGCGCCAAAAGCTCCGCCATGCTTAGAAAACAAATGGCGGATAGAAGCGCTCGCCCGGTTCCGATTGTCAGTCAGGCATTTGACGATAAATTGCGATTTAGCCGGGCCAAAGCCTTCGTAAATCAGTTCGGCTACTTCCTGCCCGCCGCCTTCACCCGTGCCTCGTTTTATCGCCCGGGCAATATTATCTTTTGGCATATTGGCCTGTTTGGCTTTCTCAACAGCCATTCTTAGGGTGAAATTAGTATCCGGGTCGCCCCCCTTTTCCCGCGCCGCAATTGTGATAAGATTGGCAATTTTCGTAAATATCGCCCCCCGCTTAGCGTCTACGGCCGCCTTTGCCCTTTTAGTTGTCGCCCATTTGGAATGTCCCGACATAGTAAAAAAATTCAAAATTCAAAAGTCCCCGGCCCGCCTCGCGTTAAATTAGTCTGTCTATAATTACTTATTTACATCTGCCAAATAACATAAATTGATGAATAGGTTAAAGGCGAGCGGGGCAGGCAAAATGCAAAATTAAGGTGTGTTTATTAAAATAAAATCAGGGTTTACCTGATATATTAAAATTAACATAAATTGAAATAAAAATCAATATTAGATATAATGAAATTAGGATAAATTAAAACATTAAAACTATGAAATTAAACAATCTTATTTTGCCAAGAAAAGGCGAAGTCGGACGGTTGGTTGAATCCATCCAGTTTTTGCCTGACCAGGTCAGGCAGGTTTTAACTGAGGCCCGTTTAATTAAAATACCAGCTTCCTATAGCCAGATAAACGAGGTCGTTGTGAACGGAATGGGCGGGTCTAATTTGGGCGCCGGCATAGTCAAAGCCGTTTTTAGCGACAAGATGAATGCGCCATTAACTATTACTCCCGGCTATCAGGTGCCGGCTCATGTGGGCAGAAATACCCTCTATATTATTTCTTCTTATTCCGGCAGCACGGAAGAGCCATTAAGCGTTTATCAGGAGGTAAAGAAGCGGGGGGCAAAAATAGCGGCCATTACTTCGGCCGGCAATGGCAAACTGGAAAAGCTGATGATAAAAGATAATATTCCCGGCTATATTTTTAAGCCGGAATTTAATCCCTCTTGCCAGCCCCGATTAGGCGTGGGTTATATGATTTTCGGTCTGGCGGTGATGCTGGCTAAAGCCGGACTTTTTAAAATTAAAGTGAAAGAAATTGAAGACTTGATTGCCGATTTGGAAATCTGGGACCGGAGATTAAGGCCGGCCATAGCCACTAAAAATAATCAGGCGAAAAAAATAGCGGAAGCTCTTTTCGGCCGGCAGCCGATATTGGTTGGAGCCGAATTTTTAATAGGCAATTTGCGGGTTTTGCGCAATCAGCTTTGCGAAAACAGCAAAAACTTTGCCAGCTACCTAACCTTACCGGAACTAAATCATTATGCTTTGGAAAGTTTGGCTAATCCAAGGAGTAATAAAAAAGATTTGATATTTTTCTTTTTAGATTCAAAACTTTATCATCCGCGGGTAGAAAAAAGGAGTCGCCTGACAAAGCAGGTAGCCAAGAAAAGCGGAATTAAAGTATTTGGTTATACTCTAACAGGTAAAACGAAATTAGTTCAGGCTTTTGAGATGTTGCAGCTTGGCACCTGGGTTAGTTTTTATCTGGCTGTGCTTAATAAGGTTAACCCGGCCGAAATCGCCTGGGTAGATTGGTTTAAGAAGCAGTTAAGATAAAAATAAAATAATAAAATAATATAAAAATTAAAAAGAAAGCAAGGTTAGTTAACCTTGCTTTCTTTTATTAATGTGTTGATTTTATTTTTTCACCACCGGAAATTGCAGGCTAACCTGGGTGCCGACTCCTTCCATGGAATCAATCGCAATCGTGCCCTTCATTAATTCTATGATCTGTTTAGTAATCCAGAGGCCCAGGCCGGTGCCGGTAATGTTTTTAGTTTTTTCTGTTTGCACGCGGTAAAACTTCTGGAATAACCTTTCTCTGTCCGCGGCCGACATGCCGATGCCCGTGTCTTTTATTTTTATCTCCAAAGTTTTGCCGTTGTTCTTTTCGGCTGTCGTTACTTCCACCTGGCCCTTTTCCGTGTACTTAATACTATTGCCGATCAAGTTGATTAGAACTTGCTTAAAGCGTTCGCTGTCGATATTAAGAAGAGGCAATTTTTCCGCGTGGGGCTGATATTTTAATTCTAAATTTTTGGCTTTGGCCTGGATCGACAATTCGGCCATTATGTCTTTTATAATTTGGTTAACATCCTGCGGAGAAGCTTCTATGGCCAGCCGGCCCTGTTCAATCCGGCTGACATTTAACAAATCTTCCACCAAAGAAGCGAGCCTCGTGGCCGCGCCCTCCACCATTTTTAAACTTTCTTCCATCTTGCCGCCAACCTTGCCGAAAGTGCCTTCCAAAATCATAGATATATAGCCCCTGATGCCGGTTACCGGGGTGCGCAGTTCATGGGAAGCAATAGAAATAAATTCATCTTTCATCTGATCAACTTCTTTTATTTTCTTGTAAAGAAGAGCATAATCCCATAATCGGACCGCTGCGGTTAAGAACAAAATGACAATTAAAACCGTTAAAACCAGCAGGAAAATGGAAGCATTGCGGTTGTAGTTCGTTAAATCGTCAACAATTTTAGAAGACAGCCGCATGGCCAGAAGGGCTTGTTTTTCTCCGGCCGCATTTTTCATGGGCATGGCTACCTGCCAAAACCGGCTCTCCTGGGAAAAACTGCCGACCAGTTCTTCGCCTTCGGCCGTCGTGGCCAGTTTAAGGGAATCGGTGGCCAGGCCGTCATTATCCGGCTGCATCCAGGCGACTTTATAATAATAAAATTTCAGAACCTTGCCGACATCTTCCTTTTTGCCGGCGGCTGCGACTTTAAAATCGTCGCCTTCCGGAACTAAGATTTCTAAGTCCTGAAATTCCAGATTTTTTTTCAAAAGGGCGTCAATTTTTTCCTGAAGCAGGGTCTGGTCTCCCAAGTCTTCTTTTATCAGGGCATAAATTGAACGGCCGACGATTAAAGCCTGTCTCTGCAGAGCTACATCCAGATTTTCATTATATTTGTTGATAATGAAAATCGTGTTGAAGGCAATTAAAAGGGGGATAAGGATAATTAAAACAACGCCGTAAACCAGCTGGAGAGTTTCCCTGTTTTTTACAAAAAATTCCTTAAACTTCATATGTTCAACACCTTCGTATCTCTTTAAAGCTTTAGATAAATCATTGATACAAATGCTTTAGTGATTTTTAAAAGTTAATACAGCAATGCGAATGATACGAATAAATACGAATTTATGTTTGCGGCATTAGTATTATTAGCATCATTCGTATTTATTCGTATATTAGTATCATATCTCTATGTTTGTTTCTTTTTTTGGACAATGAAAATGACAAAAAGCAAAATCCCGACAATCATGATTAGGGCGGCGATGATAATATAATACTTTATTAAGTTTCCCGTCTGGCTCGTGGGCGTAACCGGGGCGACCGTTTCCGAGATGAAGTCTCCGACTGAAGCCGCTTTCGCTTCCTGGATGAAGAAACTCAAAGGGTTGCTCTTAGAAACAATTTTGCCGGTATTATCATTTAAGGCCACATAAACTTCATGCTCGCCCTCAATCAAAGACTGGGTAAAATCGTATTGCCAGTTTCCGTATTCATCGGCCTTTACCGTCGCGACCAAGGGCAAATCAGAATAAAGATAAAGAGTTATCGTGCTGCCTGCTTCCGCTATACCCGCGAGGCTATAGCCTTTATTTAAATTGTTCTCATCCAGAATGTTATCAACACTGTCAACGGACAAATTTTCCGAAACTTCGCCTTCGGATTTAGGCTGGCTTAATTTTTTATTGGCCATAATAGCCTCCTCGATCGGGGAAAGGACGTTTCCCAAATTTCCTTCTCCAGAGGGGTTATAATTGTTTTTCACTTCGGCGCCGTCATCATAACCGTCTCCGTCCGTATCTGCCTTTTGGGGGTCAGTGCCCAATCTTTTTTCCATATCATCAGGCAGCCCGTCCTGGTCGCTGTCAATCATTAAGGCCATGGGCGCGGTCTGGATTAAATTGTCGCCGTCGTCAAGAGTTAATTTTCCCTCCATGCCCAAAACTTTCAAACCGGCTTTTCCCTCTTTTAAGGGCATCATCCCTTTAGCCACATCCAGACTGGCTGTCAGTTCTTCCTGGGTGACAGAGCCGCCGGCCAGATGAACCGCTTTTTCTTCAAGCTCCTGATATTGGACCTGGGTGGCTACAATATTCCCCAGATGCCTTTCTTTTATGGAATTTTTGCATTGCCAGTCGTCTATCCCCTGGCAGACTACTTGCGGTGCGTATTTGCTAAACATGAAATCCTGGCATTTTGCGTCATCTTCTATGCCGGCCGCTAAGCATTCTTTCGGCCCGTATTTTTTAAACATTATTTTATCGCAATCACTCCTTGTTTTTGCCCCGGTCTGCTGGCATTCTTTCGGCATATTCTTTTGCTGCATATAAAGTTCGCATTTTCCCTCATCCGTTATGCCCTGATCCTGGCATTCTTTCGGCATATACATTTTTCTCATTACTTTATCGCAATCCGTGGAATTAGTGGCTCCGGCTTTTTGGCATTCTATCGGAAGTTGATCAGCCGGAACTTTTTCCGCTCCGCCGTATTTTTCAAACATGTATTTTTTACAGGCCTCCATGGTTGAAATTCCGGCTTCCTTGCAGTCGGTTGGAGCGGATTTTTCAAACATAAATTTTTCGCATTTATCCGGAGTGCTGATTCCGGCATCTATACATTCCTTAGGGGCGTTTTTTTTAAATAATATTTTACTGCACTCTTCCGCAGAACTCGCTCCGGCTTGCCGGCACTCTTCCGGCAGGCCCACTTCTTTAATTTCGGTTCCCTGTTCCGTTTTCACCTCAACCTTTACCAGGACATTCAGGTTGCTGGCTTTTCCCCGTAAAATGTAGTCGCATTCTTCCATAGTTGTTACCCCCGCCTCCCGGCATTCCGGCGCCATAAAGTTTTGGGCCATGTATTTATCGCAAGCGGCCTGGTCGGTAATTTTGGCTTTTTCACATTCCGGCGATAACCGTACCTGAATTTTTACAAGTTTATCGCATTCCTCCCTGCTTTTTACTTGCGCCTTTTGGCATTCGGTCGGCATGCTGTTCAGAAATATTATATTATTGCATTCTTCCGGCGTGGTTACTTGCGCCTTTTGGCATTCGGTCGGCATGGAAAATCTATATGAATATTTTTTGCATTCTTCCTGGTCTAAAATTCCCTTCTCTCGGCATTGGGGCGGGATAGCCATATATTTATTGCATTCATCTTGCGAAAGCAACCCTTTGTCTCGGCACTCCGGAGGAATGGCTTTAAATTTTTGGCATTCTTCCTGCGAAAGCAGGCCTCTTTCCCGGCAATCAGGCGGGATATTCATAAATCTCTGGCATTCTTCTATGGAAGTAATATTATTTTTTTTACATTCCGGAAGAAGTTCCGGCTGGACCTGGGGTACCATTGGTTGTGGTTGCTTTTCCATTATTTCCGGATTCATCGGCTGGGTCGGCGGGAGGAGATTATTTGGTGATGTTCCGTTATTAATAATCTGGATGCTGAAAGACCGGGAAGTTTTTATGGTTCCGGCTAATCTGGCATTGGCTGTAATTTTGTAGTAGCCATTAGGAAAACTAGGCGTATTCCACATAAAATAATATTGCCGGTTATTATCGCGGATGCCATTATATTTATAGCTTTTTGGTCCTTCAATGGAAAAATCCACTCCGTCCACATCTTTGTTTAAAGAAGCCGTAACCCTTTTTTCGCCAGTTAGAGGCGGCTGGAAAGCTTCCATAAAAGTAATTTCGTAAGAAGTAGTTGAATCGGCGGGTTTGGTTGATAAATCAACTGGCGCAGTGGGCGTAATGGGCGTAGCGGGTGTAGGATTAGTAAGATTATTTGGCGTTTTTAGAGTAGAATTTTCAACCGTAACATCTATTTGTTTTAAGGCATCAATATAACCGCTTTTTTTTGCCGAAGCTTTAATAGTGTACTGGCCATTAGAAACCGATGCCGTATCCCAGATAAAAGAATAAGTATTATTGCCCTTAGAAATCGCATTGGATTTTTTTATCTCCGCCCCGTCTTTATAAATATAAAAAACTACCTCCGCAGCTTCGCTGGTTCTCACGGAAAAATTGGGCTGGCCGGAAAGTCTCATCGGCGGAGAAAGAAATTCCAGAGTCAGAATATAATGGGTGGAAGTATCAGTCGTGTCGGTAATTATATCCTGGAATATAATATTGGAATCGCTGGCGGAAGGGGTTGTGTTTACAGCGGGGTTAGCGGCGTTTAGATTGTTTTTAACATCAACAAAGATCTGGTCATAATCATAGGTAAAAGTTTCCTGGCCCGCAGTATCGTTTCTGGTAACATAGCTGTTGGAGTCAATAATGTAAGAACCGTCAGCTACGGTTGTCGTATCCCAGGTAGCACTAAGCAAACCATTTTGCCAAAACATCGGCAAATCTTTTTTAATGACGGTGCCAGCTCTGTTGCTGATATTCAGAGAAGCCTTAGCATCGCTTAAAGAAGGCTTAACCTGGATATTAATTTTTCCTGAAACCGTGGCGCCTGAAGCCGGGCTGGTAATTTTGGCTGTTAGCTCTACGGGGGTATAAGTAGTAGTATTTGTCGTTGAAGTATCAGTGGTGGTGTCTGAAGTTGGGGCAATATAAGTCGTGGTATCTATCGTTGGAGTTGTGTAAGTTGTGGTTGTTGAGGGGGCGGTGTAATAAGTATTATCAGTGCTTGTTTGAGCTTGCCCGGCTAAGACGGGGATAAATAAAAAAACCGCCTGATTTAATATCAAAATAGCGGTCAAGAAAATGTTAATAGATTTTGATTGGGTTAGCCTCCTCATATTTTTAGTTGTTAACTTTCTGGAAAATTGGGGATAATTTTTCAGATAAGTTTCTTAGTTTATATATGTTTGTCCTTTTTATATTATAACATATCAGCTTTTTTTCTGCCAGAATAAACTATAAGTGGTTTGACAAAATTATTTTTTAGTGTAAGATAGTAAAAACCCAGGAAAATATTTTTTTGAGAGGAGGGAGAAAGATGCCAGAAGCAGAAGAAACCACAAAAATTACCTTTAAGCCTTTAAAGGGTGGTTGGTTCAAATGCAACCAGACTGGAGACAGGGTCCGGGCCGGACAGACTAAAACCTACAGAAGAAATAAGCTTGGTGGAAGGCCGAAAAAAGACAAAATTCCGCCACGGCCTGTGAGAGAACCGGTTTCGTCCATTAGCCAGCCGTCAAGACGATTCTTTTTTTCCTCATCGCGCTGGTGATAAAATTAGATGAAACATTTTGGAAAACAAAATGCCTTGAGATTAATCTTAAGGCATTTTTCATTTTTTAAAATTTTTTGTAGTCCCTAGGGGAATTCCGCCTCGTCCCGCCTTCCGGCGGGACTTCGTTGTCCTGGGCAGCGCCGAGTCCTGCGCCAGCTCGGACTCGTCGATGCTCGACAGCGTTTCTCGCCGACCGAATTTTAGCTCGAAACTTGTCTCGCTTCTGCCCGTTCGATTCCCCCGGTGATAAACACCATAATTTAAAAAACGGGATGAACCCGTTTTTAAATTATGTAGTCCCTAGGGGAATCGAACCCCTGTTACCAGGATGAAAACCTGATGTCCTAACCACTAGACGAAGGGACCTTAAAATTAAAACACCCCGAGAACTAGGGATGGATTTTTTGAGGAAAGTATGGTAATACTAAGAATAGTTTATATAATTTTTTAGTTTTAGTCAAGATGAAAATATTGGGCATAGAAACCAGTTGTGATGAAACTGCCGCGGCTATTGTTGAGGGTAAAAAGGTAGGGACACAAAATTTTGTGTCCGTACAATCTAATGTGGTTTCTTCGCAAATAGAAATCCATAAAAAATACGGGGGCGTAGTGCCGGAAGTAGCAGCCCGGGAGCATGTTTTAAATATTTTGCCCGTAGTTAACGAAGCTTTGGAAAAAGCAGACCTCACCCCCCGCCCCCCTCTCCTAGGCAGGAGAGGGGGAGCAAAGGGGAGAGGTATAGACGTTATTGCCGTTACAGTCGGGCCGGGTTTAATAACCTCTTTAATGGTTGGCGTAGAAACTGCCAAAATTTTGTCTTATGTGTGGAATATTCCTTTGGTAGGTGTAAACCACATTGAGGGACATATTTACGCTAACTTCGTTAGCGTAAATTCCAAATTCCAAATTCCAAATTCCAAACAAATCCAAAATTCAAAATCCCAAATTTCAAATATAAAGTTTCCGGCATTGATTTTGACAGTTTCCGGGGGGCATACGATGTTGGTTTTAATGGCTGGGCATGGAAAGTATAAAATAATTGGGGAAACACGGGATGACGCGGCCGGGGAGGCGTTTGATAAAGCGGCTAAACTTTTGGGCGTTGGTTATCCCGGAGGACCGGCAATCGCCGCTTACGCGGCTAAGTCAAAAGTCAAAAGTCAAAAGTCAAAAGTTTCTTTACCTAGGCCGATGATAAATTCAAATGATTATGATTTTTCTTTTTCCGGCTTAAAGACCGCTTTGCTTTATAAATTAAAAAAGGATAAAATATGGAAGAAGAAAATTCCGGAATATTGCGCCGAATTTCAGCAGGCCGTAATTGATGTTTTAATTGCCAAAACCGTTAAAGCCGTCCGGGATTTTAAGGTAAAAACCATAATGCTTTCCGGCGGTGTAGCGGCTAATCAGGAATTGCGCCGGCAGATGAAAGAAAAAATTGAAGTTTTAATACCTGATTTGAAATATACGACCGATAACGCGGCCATGATCGCTACTGCCGGTTATTTCCATGCCTTAAAAAAAGATTTTATCCCCTGGCAGAAAATAAAAGTTGATCCTAATTTAGAATTATCAGCCAGAGGCTGATCAGCCCGCTTAGACAAGTTGGCGAGATTGGCCCTAGGCTGAAAATAATTTAATCTTATGTTAAGTAAAGATTTTATCCAAAAAATGAAAACCAAGCTGGAAGAGGAAAGGAGGGCGGTAGCCGAAAAAATTTTAAAATTGAAAAAGCCGGAAGTTGACGAGGATAATCCTGACCTTGACGATTTGGGCCATGACGCGGCCGATGATATTTTAGAAGATTCTCTTTTGTCGGTCCATGAAGAGATTTTAGAAAAGATAGATAACGCTTTGGCAAGAATAGCCGACGGCACTTACGGGGTTTGCCTTAAATGCGGGAAACAAGTAGGAGAAGAAGATTTGGCTAAAGAGCCTTGGGCCGAACATTGCCGTGTTTGCGGAAAGTAAATTTTTCAGGGTGTTCAAACACCCTAGCCTCCTTCGCCAAAGTAGCTACGGAGGCTGAGTAGGGTGTTTGACACCTGGTTTAAATAACCGTTTGACTTACTTTTAAAATTAGCGTAATATTTGATTTACAAAAGTCCCCGGAAAAACAAAACCAAAAACTCCGAAGTCCGGGACAACAAGTGAAATCCGGGCAAAGAAAGGCAGCCTAGACTGCTAAAGGAGGATTAAAATGAAAATCACAGTCGATTCGGAAATCCAGGGTAAGACAGGGGGAAAAATCAATTTAACACAGGTAACATTAGTGGAATGCGTTGAGATTGCTTCCAGGTTTTTTTCCCTTCTTGATCTTTCTATTGTGGAGTCTTTTGAAATTGTGAAGATAACTTTTCACTATGGAAGGAGCAACCTGATATTCGCTCATTTTTTGATAATCTTAAATTTTCTCAAGGAAGACTTTCATGGATTGGGGAAAATTGAAACAACAGCCTCTTTAGATTTACAAGAAAGAAAGAGTTTATGGTTTGAAGGGAAGGTTGAAGGCAAAGCAGCCGAGGTGGGATTTAAAATTATTTTAGAAGATGGAGGAAACCATGGGGTTGCTTTGGGTTTAAAAAAGGGGCTAGCAAAAATAACATTGAATAGGGCCCGCCTTATTAAGGCCTTAGCTAATGATCTGGAAGAAAGGGGGAGGAAAACTGAATAAGCTTAATAGTATTTAAAAATCGTTTTTCCGGGGACAAAAAAGTCGTGTTTATTTGATAGACACGACTTTTTTAATATTTTTTTATATTATTTTATTTTTACCTGTCCCGCCCCGGCGGTGATATTATTTTTTTCTCTTCCCTCTCATCTTTTTCTCTTTCTTATTTATTTCTATCGTGGTTTTAACAACCGTGTCCGGGATTAAGGAGATAGAGTCTATGCCGCATTCGACTAAAAAAGTGGCAAAATCCGGATAATCGCTCGGGGCCTGGCCGCAGATTCCGATTTTCGTTTTTGTCCGTCGGGCAGCGTCTATAGCATATCTTATTAAAGTTTTCACGGCTTCGTTTCTTTCATCATAAACATGGCTGACCAACGAACTGTCGCGGTCAACTCCCAGGGTAAGCTGGGTTAGGTCATTGCTGCCGATAGAAAAGCCGTCAAAGACTTCGGCAAATTGCTCGGCTAAAATGACGTTAGAGGGAATTTCCACCATGCAATATAATTCAAAGCCGTTTTTGCCCTGCTTTAAGCCATGGTCAGCCAGGATTTTTCTCACCTTTTTCGCTTCCTCAAGAGTGCGGCAGAAAGGCACCATGACTTTCAGGTTAGTTAAGCCCATTTCGTCTCTTACTTTTTTCATGGCCTGGCATTCTAAAGTAAAGGCCGGCAAAAATTTAGGCGAGTAATAGCGGGAAGCGCCGCGCCAGCCGATCATTGGGTTGGATTCAACCGGCTCGTACTTAGTCCCGCCAACCAAATTGGCGTACTCATTGGTTTTAAAATCAGAAAGCCGGATAATCACGTCTTTAGGATAAAAAGCCGCGGCGATCATCGCTACCCCTTCGGCTAATTTATCAATAAAAAATTGTTTTTTATTTTCATAGCCGGCAGTCAGATTATCTATTTTCTTTTTTACATCCTTATCTTTTATTTTGTCGTAGTTAATCAAAGCCAAGGGATGGATTTTAATGTAATTATTTATGATGAATTCCAGTCTGGCCAGGCCCACGCCGTCATTGGGAATAAAGGAAGAAGTAAAAGCCATGTCCGGTTCGCCAAGATTCATCATGATTTTGGTCTTGGGCCGCTTTAGATTTTTGATATTCGTTTTTTTAACTTTAAAAGGCATAATGCCTTCGTAAACATAGCCTTCTTCACCTTCGGCGCAGCTCACCGTCACTTTTTTTCCGGTTTTTACCCGGTAAGAAACGTTATTGGTGCCGACAATGCAGGGAATGCCGAGTTCGCGGGAAACAATGGCCGCGTGGCAGGTCCGTCCGCCTTTATCCGTGACAATGGCCGAAGCGATTTTCATAATCGGCTCCCAGTCCGGGTCGGTCATGTCCGTGATAAGGACCTGGCCGGGCTTAAAATTTTTAATGCCGCTTAACTCCATAATCCGGTTGGCCGTTCCGCTCCCTATCTTATTGCCCACACTTTGCCCCTTAGTTATAATTTTGCCTTTTTTGCCAAGGCCATACTCTTCCAGGATATTATAGTTTTTAAGACTCTGAACAGTTTCCGGCCTGGCCTGGATTATATATAGTTTGCCGTCCTTGCCGTCCAGAGCCCATTCAATATCCATAGGCCGGCCATAATGTTTTTCTATAATCATGGCCCACTGGCCTAATTTTTTTACCTGTTCGTCGGTAATAGATTGTTTTACTTGTTCTTTTGGCTTAATTCTTATATTTTTAGTCGGCTCTTTAGGATCGTCATTGTAAACCATTCTTAAAAGTTTGCGGCCGATAGAGCGGGAGATTATAGCACCGGTTGGCTTAAAGACGTAAAATTCATCGGGATTGACTCTACCTTGAACAATATTTTCCCCCAAGCCGTAGATGGAATTAATCAGAACGGCATTAGAGAAACCAGACTCGGTATCAATTGTAAAAATTACCCCGGAAGCGGCTAAGTCGGAGCGGATCATTTTTTGGACTCCAACCGAAAGGGCGATTTTAAAATGGTCAAATTTTTTGTCAACGCGGTAAGAAATCGCCCGGTTGGTAAATAAGGAAGCGATGCATTTTCTTACGGCCAGCAATAATTCTTTTTCTCCGCTGATATTTAGATAAGTTTCCTGCTGGCCGGCGAAAGAAGCGTCTGGCAAGTCTTCAGCCGTGGCTGAAGACCGAACCGCTACAGACAGATTTTTAACTCCGTATTCAGCTGAAAGTTTTTTATAAGCCTTTCCGATTGCTTTTTCAAAATCTTCCGGGAAAGGCGTGCTGACTATTAATTTTCTTATTTCCGATCCCCGGCGCATAAGGTCCATTACGTTATGGGTGTTAAGGCCTTTTAAGATTTTTTTTATTTCTTTCTTTGCGCCCGTACTTTCTAAAAAATAATTATAGGCGGAAGCCGTGGTGGCAAAGCCATTAGGCACTCTAACGCCTTTTCCGGAAAGTTTACGATACATTTCTCCTAAAGAGGCATTTTTTCCTCCAACTAAAGGAACGTCTTTAATTGTCAGTTGGTTGAAAAATCTTATAAGTTGTTTAGACTTTTTCATAGAGATATAATTCGAATACTTTAAATTAATTATTCAAATGCTTCAAATAATTATATTGCTTCTAAATTTTGGCAATAACACTTGAAGTATTTGAATGAATTTGTAGATTTGAATTACTAAAGGTTGATTTTTTTGCTCCAATCGTAAATAAAAGGAATTTTCCACCATTCGCCATTATAGGTTTTAATAATTCCCATAACTGAGATGACGATCAAGAAGAGCATCAGGAGCTGCCCGAAAAACGGAAACCAGGCGAAGAGACCGGCGACTAATTCAATAATAAACAAAATTAAGCCCTGCTTGGCATGGAATTGGGCAAATTCGGAATTCTTTTTTCCCAAAAGAGGCACGAGACAGAGGATCCAAACATAAGACAGAACAGCAATGTTTTTATTAGCTTCCACATCGGGATTGGCAGAAGTTTTTTTATTTTCCTGTTTGGCCATAAATTTAATTTATTTATTGATTTAAATTCCGCCTAGTCAGGCGGATATTATTATCATAACATAATTTTTGCTATAATAAAAATACTAGCGTTTGACAGGAAAGTTAAATTAGTTTAAAAATAAAGAGACAAAAGGGGATATGGTGAAATTGGTATACACGCATGCCTTAGGAGCATGTGGAGCAATCCGTGAGAGTTCGAGTCTCTCTATCCCCACCAGTAGTTAGTATTCTTTAGAAGTGCACATTATAACGGGGAGGCAGTAATGTTGGAGTATTTAGAAGAAAACTGGAAGTCGCTCGGTGTGATGTTGATTGCGACCGTTATCGCCTTTTTCTTTATCTGTAATCATGCTTAATTCCGCCCAAGAATAAGGGTAAAAGCGAAAAGCCTGAAGTTTAACTAATATTCAGGCTTTTTTTAGTTTAAGGTATTGACAAAAAAATATAAATATGATATAGTATTATCAGCTCATGGGGGTGAGTCTTGCTGTCTTAATAAAGGGAGGTTAAAGTGATGACTTCAGGACTCAGATGGGCGGAATTAGGAGTTGCAATAATTATGGTCATAGGGATTATCCTTATGGCCTGCGAGACTTGTAATGAAACGTTTGGCTCTTACATCCCCGAGGAGGTGTATCAAAAGGATTTTACTCTATTCGTAATAGTCAAAGTAACAGGCCTCGTTCTCTTTTTTCTTGGGGTTTTTATCCTTAGGAGAATCGACCCGGATAATTGGGTTAACCCTTGGGAGAGAAGAAAAGCAAATTGATATTCTATAAAGAAAGCCGGATGTACTTTTGTCCGGCTTTTTCATTTGGTTTTTCTGTGTTAATATCAAGGTATATGGTAAATTTTCTTCATACTTTTAACCCCAATCCAATTTTAGTTTCTTTCGGCCCGATTAATATTTATTGGTACGGTTTTTTTATTGTTTTAGGGGCTTTGGCCGCTATAGCTGTGGCTTTTAAAATTTCTTCTTATTACTCCTTGAAAAAAGAAGCAATTATTGATTTGGCCTTTTGGCTGGTTATCGGCGGGATAATCGGGGCCCGGCTTTACCATGTTTTTTTGGAATTCCCTTATTATCTAAAATATCCTTTAAATATTTTTAAAGTCTGGCAAGGCGGGTTAGCTATCCATGGCGCGATTATCGCCGGCTTATTGATAATCTGGTTTTTTGCCAAAAAGCGCAATTTAGATTTTTGGCTTCTAACCGCCATTATCGCTCCGGGCCTGGCTTTAGCTCAGGCGATCGGGCGCTGGGGAAATTATTTTAACGGGGAACTTTTTGGCAAGCCCACTAATTTAGGTTGGGGGATTCCGATTGATATTATGAGGCGGCCGCTTGAATATATTTCTTCTGAATTTTTCCACCCCACGTTTCTGTATGAATCAATCGGCAATTTTTTAATTTTCCTGATTTTAATTTCTCTCCATATTTGGATCATCGGGAAAAAACAATTTAAAAATTATTCTTACTTTTTAATTTTTTCTTTTTATTTAATAATGTATTCTATTCTTCGCTTTAGCCTGGAATTTATTAGGATAGATGAAACGCCGGTTATCTGGAGTTTAAGATTTCCGCAGATTGCCAGTTTAATTATAGTCTTATTGACTTTTGCCCTGTTAATCTATAAAATTAGGAAAGATAAATTGAAAACATAACTTTTCTCGCCTACGCGAGCAACCGTGGGCCTTGCCCGCCGTAGTCCCGAAGGCTCGGGACGTAGGCGGGTATCGTATAATGGTTTATTACCTGCCTGCCGGTAGGCAGGTGTTAGCCCTGTCTGCCGACAGGCAGGCTTCCAAGCTGAATATTAAAATTAAGATATGATAGTGGTGTATGCTATATATAATACGTCTTATGGTGAAATATATGTCGGTATGACCAATAACCTAAAGAGAAGACTAAAAGAACATGCCAGGGGGCAGACAAAATATACAAGAAAATTTTCTAATTTCAATTTAATATTTACAGAGGAATTCGAAGACTACAAAATTGCCAGAAGAAAAGAGAAATATTTAAAGTCTGGATGTGGTAAGGAATTTTTAAAAACATTGATTTAGTTCGCGGGTATCGTATAATGGTTTATTATGTTAGCCTTCCAAGCTGAAGATACGGGTTCGATTCCCGTTACCCGCTCCTTTCTTCGCTTCCTCCTACACTGAAGTTTCGGAGGACAAGAAAGCTACAAATGACAAGCAATAGAAATTCATGGACATCGCAAGCTCGCCCGCCGAAGCTTTAGCGTAGGTGGGTTCCCGTTACCCGCTCTGATATTGATAGTTAACAATTGGCTATTAACAATTAACTAATTAAAGTATGGGTGTAAAAGATTTAATGGGTAATGCCAAAAATTTAACCGATTACGAATTTGAAAGAAAGTTGAATGAATTAGTAAGAACTAATTACCGTTATAGTAATTTAAATGACAAGAATAAAAAAATTATTTTGGATTTAGTTAAAAAATACAAGTCCTATTTGAGGAAGGGGATTGGCATTTCTTCCGTTAATTTAAGGAATGAGTCGTATCGGCTTTATCAAAATCGATTAAAACTTGGTTTAACAGAAGGAGATTTGGATGATATAAAAGAAATTTTAGGGGAACTCCGAAGTTAAAATAAATAAATCAAAAAAGCAGTCCTGAGTACTTTAGGACTGCTTTTCTTTTTAGAAAAAAACATTTATTACTTTTCAAGCGCTTGCCAGGCAATATCTCGGCGAGAATAGCATCCGGTCCAGGATATTTTTTCTACCGCTCGGTAAGCGTTCGCTTGCGCTTGTCGGAAGTTGTCTCCCAAAGCGGTTACTCCTAAGACTCTTCCGCCAGCAGTTATAACCCTGCCTTGGCGGTCTAAAGCTGTACCGGCGTGGTCAATTATAGCTCCGGTTTCTGCCGCTTCTTTAAGGCCGGATATTATAAAGCCTTTCTGATAGTTGGAATCGGGATAACCGCCGGAGGCTATTACGATGGAAACCGCCGGTCTAGTGTCCCACTCTATTCGAACTTTATCCAGATTACCTTCCAAAGCTGCCATGATAATGGCCACCAAGTCAGACTTCATTCTGGCTAAAATTGGCTGGGTTTCCGGATCACCGAAACGGACATTGAATTCCAGAACATAGGGATTGCCGTTTTCATCAATCATTAAACCGGCATAAAGTACGCCGGTAAAAGGAGTGCCTCTTTCGGCCATGGCCGCGACAGTCCGCTCTATAATTCTTTCCATAATACGTTGTTCCATTTCGGTAGTAACAAAAGGAGCTGGCGAGTAAGCGCCCATACCGCCGGTATTAGGATTGGGAGTCCAGCCGCTGTCGTGATCATAAAGAGATTTATGGTCCTGGGAAGTGGCTAAGGGGAGAATATGGCCGTTTTTATCAACTAAAACAATAAAGGAAATTTCCCGGCCACGTAAAAATTTTTCAATTAAGAATTCATTTCCGGCTGAACCGAATTCATTTTCCTTGATTCTACCTAAGGCCGTCTCCACCCCTTCCTTGGTAAAACAGACCATGGCACCCTTGCCAGCGGCCAAACCATCAACTTTTATTACCACCGGCAATCCGAAATTTTCTAAACAACGGCTAATTCTGCTAGCAGCCATGTCGGCATCGGTAAATACTTCAAAATCCGCAGTTGGCACGCCAGCCTTTGCCATAATTCTTTTGGCAAAAATTTTTGAGCCTTCAAGCCGAGCTGCTTGTCTGCTGGGGCCGAAAATCGGCAAGCCCATGGTCATAAATTTATTCACAATGCCATTGACTAAAGGCCATTCCGGTCCGACAATTGTCAAATCAACTTTTTGCTCTTGAGCAAACCGAGCCTGTCCCTCGATGTCGTCTACGGCAATGGCAATGTTTCTGGCCATAGTCCCGATGCCGGCATTGCCCGGAGCGCAGAAAAGTCTATCCACTAAATCCGACTTGGCTATCTTCCGCACCAAGGCGCTTTCCCTTCCGCCTGAACCAATCACAAGAACTTTCATAATACACCTCCTAATTGTTAAAAGGGCGGTTGAATTTGATTATTCCAAATTTTTGATTAATTTACGTCAGTTCTTAAGTGTTTATTTCTTTTAGAAAATATTTCGGAATATTTTTTATCCATAAAGTGCTGCGCCACTTCATTTCTATCCGGCTCATAGCCTAGATCTTTTTCTGTTTCTTGCTTGTGCCAAGGAGAATCCATTACTTTTTTTTGTTTTTTCAGATAACTTTTTAAATCTAATTTTTTGTAATTATAAAGTAAATCTATAATATCTCCATCTTCTTCTCGCCTAAACTTTTTTCTTAGTAGTTCGCGGACTTGATTTATGGGCATAGCTCCTTTATAAGGCCGTTCGTACAAGAGGGAATCAAATTCATCCACGATAGAAAAAATTCTTAATATTTTTCCAGTTTCCGGGCCAAAAGGATGCTCCCGGTGGTTTATTCGTCTGTCCCTTTGCCTATGGTGAGAACCAATAATAAGGGCAACCGGTTTGTATAATTCTTCGGGGATTTTACCTTTTAAGTGTTCAATGCCTTCGGGAATATGCCTATCTATTTCAGCATTTTCTTCATCAGATAATTTCCCTGGTTTATTGAGAATTTTTTTATCTACATAAACTTTGCCAGTATCATGGAGCAGAGCGGCCGTGAAAAATATTTCCTTGCCTTTTTCATCAAATCCCAAATCATCTTTATCATTTAATTCCCGAGCTAAATCCGCCGTTCTTAAGCAGTGCTCAAAAGTGCCCTTATCATGATTAAGGATTTCGCCTAATAATTCTCTTAATTCCGGGTTATTTTTTATGTTTTCCTCGGTTTCCGGAGTAACGTCTAAAAATTTTACTGCCTCAGTTTGCTGGATCTTTTCCCAGGTTGCCGATTGTTCCGGCATTTCTTTTTTTCCATTATTTTCGCCCGCCCCCGGCATTGATAAAACTTCTTTCACCCCGTTAGAAATTATAATATTTTCTTTTTCCATAATAATATACTAATTGATTTTTTAACATTTTATTTTTATCCATTTATTTCTAGTAAGATTTCTAACGGGGTAAATAATTATTTTCTTAAAATGGCGTAATAATTATATTTATCTTTATAGATTTTTTCAATTTTCAACCCGGATTTTTTAACAATTTTTTTTAAGCCCCATTTCGTAAAAGCGTGGTAATAGCGCCGAGTTTGAGCTTCGCCCTCCGGATTTTTCCAGTCAAATAAAATATCCCCGAAATCCATTCTGCCCGCGGGCAGATTTTTTTTGATTAATTTAAGAAGGGAAAATTTTAGAATTAATTTTCTAAATTTCGGCTGGCTCCATAAGTTCCAGACTACTATAATTATTTTTCCATTTTCGCTCACTTTATTTTTCAATTGCCTTAAGGCGGCAATCCGCAGGTCGTCCCCGGGGAGATGGTGAAAAAGGGCGACAGAAAATACATAATTAAAATTCATTTCCGGAATTTTTCCTAAATCCAAAACGTCTCCGACAATAAATTTATTTTTAGGATGCAGGGATTTAGCATGCTCAATAAGATTTTCGCTGGCATCTACTCCTAAATAATTTATTTTTTTATTTTTAAATGCCTCTAGCAGCCGGCCATTGCCGCAGCCAATATCTAAAATTTTATCTCCGGTTTTAATTTTTTTCGTTAACTCAATTAATTCCGGCCATAAATATTTTTTCCGGGTTTCGTTAAACTGGTCAGCGATTTCTTCGTAGCTGGATTTAACTAAGGCGAGTAAATTTTTTTGCGTTTGCTTGTCCATTTTTTAGGTGTTAGATATTAGGTGTTAGTAATTAGTAATTTAGTGTAATCTAATTTTAAACTATCATTTTTTTAGTAAAAAAGAAAGGGCGGAAAGCGGGTCCGCCCTGTGATTGTGAAATGTTTAGAGTTTTGGATTAATCTCCCGGAGGAGGCAGGACCAGATCGTTTTCCGGTCCAAAGATTGTCTGCCTCTCACCTTCTTCGACCACGCCCAACTCATACATTTCGTAGCCGGCTTTTATGCCTACATCCATGGCTTTTTGCACCGCGCTACGAGGGAAAAATCCAACGGCTCCGATGCCATTGTTAAAGGTCGTTAAAGAACCCATTACGCTTAGGCCGAACTGCTCCCTCATGTAGGTAAAGATTGGGGGAATCTTCTTGGGCCAGTCCTTGATCCGGTAGGTGAACGGCCGCTTGTCAAAAGCGATCTTCGCTACCCCGCCGCCCGTAATCGGCTGGAAGGCATGAATCTCCAGTTCAGCTTCAAGCCAAGCGTCCATCAAGGCCACATAGGAACGAGTGGGTGTCAGAGCGTGTTCGCCCAATGTTCTGCCATCTGGTAATTTGGCGTTGAATCCGTCCGGCAGTTTCAGCGCCTCTTCAATAATATAAGTTGCGCCATTGGAATGCCAACCGGAAGACGTCGCTCCGATAATGATATCGCCAGGGCGAAGATTTTTCTCGTTGATTCGCCGGCTTGCCGGAGCAATTATGCCGAACACGGCGCAACTTAAGGACGGAGTATCGCTTACCGGCGGCGTGGCTCCTAACAGAAAGCGATAAGCTGGCGATTCCCCACCGACTAATGCCATGCCGCAGAGCTGGCAAACTTCAAAAACCCCTCTGGCATAATCCTCGGCCCGCTTCTGGTCATTAAACCAGTCACTGGTTTTGGCGACCACTTCGTCATGATATCCGACCGGTAATGCGCCAACGGCCAGAATATCGTTAACTCCCATCAACGCTTGGTCGATGGCGATAGGGTCAAAGAAGGATCTGCAGATCCCGCTGAATTGATACATCCATTGGGCGATCCAATCCTTATTCCCTAACCCTTCCAGCATGGTCTTCCATGAATGAGGCTTATTCCCTTGGTACTCCAATACCGGGTTATCGCCTACCACATAAACATCGCGGCGATTAGGAAAATTTCTGGTCTTTTTTCCGACTTCCACCAGCCGGTCCTTAAAAGGTTGTATTAACCCATAATCCAAGCCGGAATTCCGATATTCATCTCCCACTCCCGGCTGCTTACCATTACTTTCAGCCATCGTCTTTCTCCTTCCCGCATAGGTTTAAGAAAAATAAAAAGAGCGACTTTCGTCCCTCCTTACGATAATACTTGACGTTTGGTTTAACTTTACTTAAATTTAAGCTAAAAGTCAATTAAATTATTTCCGGCTGTTCATTTTGGTCAAGACTAATTTTATCTCTTCATAGCTTACATCTTCGCCCAATTCTTCTTTAATCGGTTTTAGTTTTTCGCTGCCGACTTTGGTCATAGCTTTGGTTATTTTTTTCTGCTGCTCCGGCTTGACTAATTTGTCTATATTTTTTATCAATCCTTTTTCTATTAAAAAAGCCAGATGGCCGATAATTGTGCTTAAAGACAAATCTCTTCCTTTGGCTATTTCTTCGGGCGTTAGATTCTTATTATACAAATCAAAAGTTTCCAGCTGGGTTAATTTAGTGCTTAAGGCCGGTTTCGAGTTTGGTTTTTTTATAATGTCGTCCTGATTGACTTTAGAAATTTTTTCCTTGCGGCTTTTTTCCCGAGGCCGTTGGTGCTTTCTTTGGTAGCCTCCGGCCGTCAGGCAATTGTCGCACTGGCCGCAAGGCTTGGCGGTGATATCGCTGAAATAATTTAAAATATATTCCTGGCGGCAGCCGAAATGGTAAACATAGTCTTCCATTTTATCTAATTTAGCATAAGCCCTTTTAAGCTTTTCGGCTAAGGCGGAAAAATCAATCTTAACCTCGCCTGGGTCAACTCTTTTTAAAATATTAATTTCCGTTCCCCGGAACGGCGGCTCATACTCGGCTAAATTATTTTCCGCCAAGTGGCGGGTCAGGCGCATAAAAGAATCTTTTTTTACTTTAATTACGCCAGCGGCTTCTTCAAAATTAAAACTCCAGCCGGCTTCCAGCTCTGTTCCAAATCGGTCATAGAGCTTATGGAAAATATCAATTTTGGTTTTTGACCGGCCGCCAAAAGAAGCTAAAACAGAGGCAAAATCTTTATTTAATTTTAAGAAAGCATTAGCGGTTTTTTCATTCGGCCGGCTGATATAGCCTTCCCGTTCAAGAATTTTTAGACTTGTGCCAATCGCCATTTCCGGAACATTATCCGAGAGCATTTCCGCCAAATCCGCATAGGTGATTAAGACCGTGTCTGATTCATAGTCAGTTAGGATTTTGTAAATTTCTAAAATAATATTCGGCGGGGGATTGTCGCCTTTTATAAAAAATTCGCGCAAATAGCGGTCGCGGGGTGAGTAAAGCAGAAGGCAAAAACTGGGTTGCCCGTCGCGCCCGGCCCGGCCGGCTTCCTGGTAATAAGCTTCAATCGTCCCGGGCATATCATAATGGATGACAAAGCGGATATCTTTTTTATCAATGCCCAAGCCGAAAGCGTTCGTGGCGACAATCGCCCTGACCTTTCCCGCCATAAAATTTTCCTGGACCCAGGTTCTGTCGGAAGCGTCCATGCCGGCGTGATAGACCACAGTCGGGATATCCTCCTCTAATAAAGTTTGCGCTAAGCCATCAGCTTTAGCCCGCGTGCCGACATAAATAATTCCCGATCCTTCCGTAGCTTTCAGGGCGTCCAAAACTAAGCTGGGTTTCTGGGCATCACTGGCCTGGATAACTCCGAATTGCAAGTTTGGCCGGGCAAAGCCGGTTATTACCAATTCCGGATTTTTTAAATTGAGCTGCCTTATAATATCTTCCCGGACTTCCGGAGTGGCGGTCGCGGTTAAAGCCACGACGGGAGGATTGCCCACCAAATCAAGGGCATTTTTTAATCTTAAATAACTGGGCCGGAAATCATGCCCCCACTGGCTGATGCAATGGGCTTCGTCTATGGCGAAAAGGCTTACTTTAATATTTCCCAAAGCGTTAACGAATTCCTGGTTATAAAATCTTTCCGGAGCGATAAAAAGAAGTTTATATTGATTTTTTTTAACCGCCTCTAGGCGCTTATAAGTTTCCTCGGGAGAGATTGAAGAATTAACAAAAGTGGCCGGGATCCCGACTTTTTTTAAACTGTCCACTTGGTCTTTCATTAAAGCGATTAAAGGAGAAATAACAATAGTTGTGCCTTCTAAAACTAAAGCTGAGAGCTGATAAATTAAGGATTTACCTCCGCCGGTCGGCATGATAACAATAGAGCTTAAACCGGCTAAAATATTATCAATGGCTTTTTCCTGCCCGGGCCGAAAATCTTTAAAACCATAATGGATTTTAAGCAGTTCCAGAAGCTGTTGTTTTTTTATATTCATACAAATTACAAATCAATACAAATTTACAAATATGGTTGACAAAAGTTTTTTATTAAACTAACTTAATATTAGCAAATTAAGAATAGAGAGGCAATTTTGGTTCATTTTAACCCATAAATCGAGGTGCTTAATGGAAAGTTTAAGAATTTCAAGGCCTTTTGATGCCCACGTGCATTTGAGAGAAGGGGATATTTTGAAGACTGTTTTGCCCTATACCGCCGATGTATTCTTCAGTGCGGTAGCCATGGGCAACTTAAAAGAACCCATCTCCACGGCCGAACAGGTGAGAGTGTATCGGGAGCAAATTCTTTCAGCATTGCCATCCGGATCGAACTTTATGCCGATCATGTCGGTCATGCTGCAAAAGAACATGACTCCAGAAATTCTGGAGCAAACTTTCGAGGCAGGAGCTCAAGTTCTGAAATTCATTCCCGCGGCAACATCCACGAATTCAAGCGCGAGCAACGGAGTTACAATACCTGAGTTGCGGAATTATTACCCTGTGCTCGCCAAAGCTGCGGATCTGGGCATGATTTTTTCCGGCCATTGGGAGCTGGCAAGGGACGCGGGGAATGTTGAAATTCCCGAACTTGAGCGCGAACGTCTGGCTATTCCCTGGTTGCGGGGAATCATCAGCGATTTTTCAGAGCTCAAAATAATGGTCGAGCATGTCACAACCGCGGAAATGATCGAGGTAGTAAAAGCCGCTCCGGACAATGTGGCCGCGACCATAACGGCCCATCACCTGATGCTTGAAGCAAAAGATGTAATGGATCCAAGCGGCCGCATTATCAATTCGCTCAATTATTGCAAACCGGTCGCGAAAACACACCGTGATCGAATGGCCGTTGTCGAAACTGCTGTAAGCGGACATCCTCGATTTTTCTTCGGCTCTGATTCCGCGCCTCATCCGATTTCGGCTAAGAGGAGAATTCCGCCGGCCGCCGGAATTTTTTCCGATCCGGTAGCGCTTTCCATTGTCGCGCAGGTCTTCGAGGAAAGAGGGTTTTTGAACCGGATGAAGAATTTTACTTCTGGGTTCGGTCCGCAATTCTACGGCTTGCCAATAAGCCAGGAAACGATTGTTCTGGAAGAAAGATATTGGCGGGTGCCGGAGAGCATTGATGGCATTCCGGTCTTCATGGGAGGGAAGGCTGTGAAATATCAGATAGTATCTTAAGCGATATGCTTACGGATAAAAAGAAAGGCCGGCTGTTTCCAACCGGCCCCTTTTTTTCTTTCAATAAAGAATCAAACTCCTCCTTGTCCGACTAAATCCCGGATATGGCTTACCTGGTGATAGGAAACCATTTTAAGGAAAAAGTCATGCATATCAGACATGGCGTTTCCGTTTCCGAATAAACCCGTACCAACTTCAACAACGCTGGCGCCAGCCAGAATCATTTCCATAGCGCTTTCTCCGTCGTCGTTTCCGCCAATGCCGATAATCGGAATTCCCAAATCGGCTTGAGCAAGGTCGTAAACGATTTTTACGGCGTGAGCATGAATAGCTGGTCCGGACATACCGCCAAAACCCCGGCCAATTTTTGGCCTTCTGGCGTAAACATCAATCGCCATACCGGGCAGGGTGTTTATGGCTGCTATAGCATCGGCTCCGGCTTCTTTTGCGGCTCGAGCCACGTCAACAATATAGATGCCGGCGGTCGGGGTAAGTTTAACAATTACGAATTTGTCCTTAGCCCATTTGCGAACAGCTTCTACTACCCTAAAAGCTTGCGTGGGATCCACACCAAAGGCTATACCGCTGCCTTCTTTATTGGGGCAAGAGATATTAACCTCCATACCCCTTATGCCGGTATCAGCCAAGCGACAAGAAATTTCGCCATATTCATAAATTTTGGAACCGGCGATGTTGACAATCACTGGCAGGCCGAAACTCGACCATTCGGGCAAATCTTCTTTAAGGAATCTTTCGATTCCCGGGTTTTCCATGCCGATTGAATTAAGCATTCCCGCCGGTATCTCGCAGACGCGGTGACCTTCATTGCCGGAGAGTCCTTCCAGCGTTACGACTTTGGTAATAAGGGCGCCGGTGCGGGCAATATTCACATCTCCTTTTTTTATGGCCTTGGTAGCTAAGGAGCCAGAGCCGTTCATTATCGGAGTTGCTAGCGTAAGTGTTCTACCGCCCTGGCCGAGCAAGGTAGTTTCCAGAGGATTTTTTGCCCGCCCCTCAGAGCTTTTCACTAGGGGCGCAACCTCATAAGGACGCATTATCCTTTCCCAGTCAATCTCGGAGGCGTCAAAAGCCGGACCGTCTTCGCAGACATGTTTAGTTGTTTTGTCTTTGCAAAAAACGGCGCAACCTTTGCATGAACCGACTCCGCAAGCCATTCGCTCTTCAAGCAGGACCAGACAACTATTTCTGCTTTCTGCCGTCATGGTCGCTATTTCTTTGAGCATCGCCGTTGGTCCGCAGGCGATTACTGTGGATTTACCCTCGTCGCCTGCTAACGCTTCTTTCAGCAAATCCGTAGCCTTTCCTGTCTTTGTGCCATTTTCTTCGCCTTCCTGTGTTATTGTTTGAAGGTGACAGCCAATAGCTCCTAGCTCCTCAACTCCGAAGATTTGGCTTGGCTTCTTTACTCCCAGCAAGAAAGTTACGGTTTTACCTTTTTCCCTCAAATCTTTTGCCAGAAGAATCAGAGCAGCGCCGCCGATTCCGCCGCCAACCAAAATGTATCTTTCAACTTCAGAATCAAGCGGTATCGGGTTGCCTTTCGGTCCGGAAATATTGATTCCATCATGAAGCTTCAATCGGGAGTAGGCTCGAGTATTGGGTCCGACAGCCTTAACGAGAATAGAAACTATCGTGCCGTCCCGAGAAATGTCATAAACGGAAAATGGGCGGCGCCAACATCCCGAAGCCAAGGGCGGAAGCGTGACAAACTGGCCTGGCTTTGCTCGAATCTTTTTTTCAAGTTTCAATCGCAATAAAAAATGATCTTCGCTCACTTGCCTACGCGATCTGACTGTCGCTTTCATCTTTTCCTCTCTTTTTTAAAGGAGCGTTCTCCAATGGTTTTATAGAAATATTAAATGATAAAGCTCTATTTGTCAAACTTAAAACCCGCCGAAATTTTGGCGGGTTTTATTTTAATTTCCGCTTGAGTCCGTGTCAGTCCGTATAAGTCCGCGATTAGATGCCTCTTACCTTGATGGCTTTTCGCAATCTTTCCACGGCGACGATATAGGCGGCGGTGCGCATATCCACTTTATACCTTTCTTTTGTTTCCCAGATTAAATTAGTGGCTTGCGCCATTTTTTCTTTTAATCTCGCCCGCACTTTTTCCAACTCCCAATAATATTGCCTGGTGTTCTGCACCCATTCAAAATAAGAAACCGTCACACCCCCGGCATTGGCCAGAACATCGGGAATAATTAAAACGTCTTTTTCCGCCAAGGCTTCGCTCGCGTCAATTTTCACCGGGCCGTTGGCCAGTTCCAAAATTATGCTCGCCTTTATATCATTAACCATTTCCAAAGAAATAACATTTTCAAAAGCGGCCGGCACAAGGATTTTAACCGGCAAAACTAAAAGCTCTTCATTGGAAATATTTTTGGCATTAGGGAAGTTAATAACCGAACCGCTGGAATTTTTATGCTCAACCACTTTTTCAATATCAAGTCCTTCCTCGTTATAAATCCCGCCTTTGGAATCGGAAACGGCGACGACGCGATAGCCGGCGTCATGGGCGATCTTGGCAAAGTTATAGCCGGCATTGCCGAAACCCTGGACGGCGATGGAAATGTCTTTTTTATTTTGGTCAGAAGACAAATTTGATATTTTTTTTAAGACCTCTTCCAGAACAAAAAATCCGCCTTGGGCTGTGGCTGTATCCCGGCCAAGAGAACCGCCGATTTCCACCGGTTTTCCCGTCACTACGGCCGGCACGTTTTTGCCCCGGATTTTACTATATTCATCCATGAGCCAAGCCATAATCTGGGGAGTGGTATAAACATCAGGCGCCGGGATATCAACCTCCGGGCCGATAATATTGGCAATTGCCCGGGTATAGCTTCTGGTTAACCTTTCCAGCTCGCCTAAGCTTAATTGTTTCGGGTCCAGAGTTATCCCGCCCTTGGCGCCACCGTAAGGGATATCCACGGTCGCGCATTTGATTGTCATCCAAAAAGCCAGAGATTTAACTTCGTTTAAATCAACCTGGGGATGGAAGCGGATTCCGCCCTTGTAGGGTCCGCGGATATTAGAATGCTGGACGCGGTAGCCGGTAAAAATTTTCAGATGGCCGTCATCCATTATAACCGGGAGAGAGACTTCCGTGACGCGGTTAGGATGCTTTAAGATTTCCATCTCATGGTAGGTTAGTTCGGCTTCAGAGTCTTCACTTTCCGTTTTTTTTATGATAGCGCAAATTTTATCAAGCTGGTTGATGGCGTGTTCGTATTGGTTCATAGATATAATTCGAATTAATTTAAATAAAATTCAAATGCTTCAAATGCTATTATTGGAGATAATTTATAATACAATTATTTGAAGCATTTGAATGGATTTGTAAATTTGAATTATTTTTTAAGTTTATATAATTCTAAGGTGTTTCTAAAAAGCATGGCAATAGTCAAGGGCCCGACGCCTCCGGGTACGGGCGTTATATAACCGGCTTTGTCCTTAACTTCAGCAAAGTCGACATCACCACAGACCTTTCCCGCTTTTTTGGTTATGCCAATGTCAATTACTATAGCTTCTTTTTTTATCATCTCTTTTTTTATGAATTTTGGCTTGCCGATAGCGGTAATTAAAATATCAGCTTCACTTGTTTCTTTACCTAAATTTTTGTCGCCGGATTTTATAGTTTTAACTTTTGCCTTCTGGCATTCTAAAATTTTTTCCAAACTTTTTCCGAAGATATCCGAGTTAGCAATAATACAAATTTTTTTATTTTTTAATTGATAACCTACACCGGAGAGCATTTCTAAAACAGCGGAAAAAACCGGAGAAATAAGATGATTATGATTACAGCTTCCCAAGATTATTTTTAAATTTTCTGGATGGAAGCAATCCACGTCTTTCGACGGGTCAATGGCTTTTATAATCTTGTCAGTATCAAAACCTTTCGGCAAAGGCAATTGAACTAAGATTCCGTCAATTAATTTATCATTATTTAAGCATTCTATGGTAGAGATAATTTTATTTTCTTCCGTGTTTTCCGGCAATTTGTAAGTATGGACATCGATTCCGACCCTTTTTGCTTCCTTTTCTTTTAAATTGACATAAAGTTTTGAATCTTCACGTTCCCCGATTAAAATAATCGCCAGATTGGGCCGTCTTTGGCAATCCGGTTTATTATTATTAAGTTCAAGAATTTCTTTTACAATCTGGTCTTTAATTTTTTCCGCCAAAGCTTGGCCGTCAATTATTTTTCCCATGTTGATTTTTAGATGCTGGGGATAGGGAAGTCTAAGCACATGTCCTTAACTTCTTTTTTAATCCTGCCTAAAATTTCTTCATTTTTTTTATTTTCCAAGGCTTCGTTAACCCACTTGGCGATTTGTTTTATTTCCGCTTCTTTCATGCCCCGAGTAGTAATTGCCGGGGTGCCAAATCTGACGCCGGAAGGCTTCATGGGCGGGTTCGGGTCATTGGGAATGGTAGAGCGGCTGACAGAAATTCCGGCTTTGTTTAAAACATCCTCGGCTTCTCTCCCATTTAGTCCTTTTGAAGTCATATCAACTACCATTAGATGGTTGTCAGTGCCTCCGGAAACTATTTTGTAGCCCATGTTCAAAAATTCCTGGGCTAAAGTTTTAGCATTAGCCATGACTTGTTTGGCGTATTCTTTAAATTCCGGCTTTAAGGCCTCGCCGAAAGCCACGGCTTTGGCGGCCTGGATGTGGTCATGCGGGCCGCCCTGCATGCCGGGGAAAACAGCCCGGTCAACCTGCTTGGCGTATTTTTCCTGGCACATTATCATGGCGCCTCTGGGCCCGCGTAAAGTTTTATGAATAGTAGTGGAAACAACGTCGAAAATCGGCACCGGATTATTCATTAAACCAGCCGCGATTAGACCGGCGGTGTGGGCAATGTCAGCAAAAGAATAAGCCCCGACTTCATCGGCTATATCTTTAAATTTTTGCCATTCAATTTCCCGAGAATAAGCGCTATAGCCGGCGACAATCATTTTTGGTTTCTCCCGCAAAGCGATTTCCCTGACTTTTTCCATATTGACCCGGCCGGTGTCTATATCTACTTCATATTGGACAAAATTATAAAGCATGCCGGAAAAATTTATGGGATGGCCGTGGGAAAGATGCCCGCCGTGGTCAAGCCGCAAACCCAAAACTTTATCGCCCGGTTTGATAAAGGCGAAATAAACCGCGGCGTTAGCCGGCGAGCCGGAAAGGGGCTGGACATTAACATGCTCGGCGGAAAATAATTTTTTCGCCCGCTCGATAGCAATATTTTCCACTTCATCAATTACTTGGTTTCCTCCATAATATCTATGCCCCGGATAGCCCTCGCTGTATTTATTAGTTAGGACCGTGCCCATGGCTTCCAGGACCGCTTTGGAAACATAATTTTCCGAAGCGATCAGTTCCATTTCCTCGCTTTGCCTTTTCATTTCTTTTTCAACCGAGGAGAAAACTTCCGGATCCTGGCTTGATAAATTTTTATAAGATAACATAGGTTTAATTTTTAAGAGTAAGTAGTATTTTTATAATAGGCTTAATATGGATTTTTATTTTATTTATGAAGTTTTTTGTAAGTCATCTTTTTCAATCCTTTCCACCAGTCTGTAAATTTTGTTTTTTTCATTTGTTCAATTAGAGCTTTGGCTGATTTGGTTTCTAAGGCTTTTTCCACATTGGCGATCCAGTTATCTAAAGAAGGATAACCCATATCCAAATATTCTTTAGCCTGAAAAGCGGTTTCCAGCCAGTCGGCGTCTTTGGCAATAATGCCTTCCCTGGTATTTCTTTCTTCGAATTCGGAAAAATATTTTTTCCATTTTTTCTCAATTTGCCCGCCTAAATTTTTTAACTGGTCGGAAAAAGCGTCATGTTCGGCCTGTTGGTTGTCAAAATATCTTGCCCCGACTTTGTTTTGGTCGCCAATACGGACTTCGCCATTATCGTGAATTAGAATTATTGCAGCCACCTTTTCCGGATTGGCATTCCCCTCCATTACAGCCAGAATATAACCGATTTGAGCAGCTCTCATTACATGTTCGGCTATGGTATCCGGGTCTTTTATGCCAGCCAGCTGAAAGCCGCTATGTCTCTGGCGTTTTAGCTGGTTTAATTCAAAAATAAAATTAACGATATTTTTTATGGCCATATAATTAAGATTAATAATCTATATTTACTTTATCATTTTTGCCTGATTTGTCAAAAAAATGGCCTGCTTTAAAGAGCAGGCCGTTATTTTTGGCATTCGGGGCAGGTTTCATGGTTAAAGGTGTAACTATTTTCAGCATTAGCAATAATCATTTCAACTCTTGCTTTAGTATTCTCTGATGGTGGTTCCCATTTTCCATCCAAGAACACGTTTTCACATTCTTTGCAGGTTGTTATTACTATAGTTTCTCCCGTTGGCATTTTTTCTCCTTTACAAAGAGCATTGGGTGTATTGGGGGCGATATGGCGATATATTAAATTATCACTTAAAATTTACTTTGTCAAATTTTGGCAAAAGAAAAAGCGCCCATATCTTTGCGGACAGGGCGCGTTGAGGTTCGCCCGCTTAAAGGGCGGAGAAGTCAGCAGGGTAGATAAGAACCATAAAGGTTAAGACGCAGAAAAGGGCAAAGGCATACAAACATTTTCCGATTATCCTGATAATTTTTTTCATCTTTCTACTCCTCTCTGAGGGTTTTTACCATATAGGTATTTTCTAATTTGTAGCCAAGTTTTTTGTAATATTCCCTGACTCCTATTCCGGATATTACAATAATTTTTTTAAATCCGCAACCACGGGCGATTTTTTCCGCTTCAAACATTAATTTTTTTCCCAAACCGGCGTGCTGGACTTTTTTATTTTTGCCGACCGGAACCAATTCGCCGTAAACGTGCAGCTCACGGATAATAGCCCTATCATCTAACCGTAATCGGCAAAAACCATAAAGAGTTTTTTTATCTTTAGATTCATAACTAATAAAATATTCTTGTCCGCCGGAAGCTTTATATTTTTTAATGAACAGTTTCAGGTCGCTGGTTTTAAATTGTCTATTTCCTACTTCCCGGCAGCGGACGCAATTGCATTTTACTCCCTTATCTTTCATAATCTGCCGCAGATTAGTAATAATATTTCCGGCGATAATTGATTCTTTGGGAATGTCCCGGATTAACCTGATGATGCGAACGTAAGGCGGGATTATTTTTTTGCATTTTATAATTAAATTTTGCAACTGTTTATCCGAATATGGTTTGTATTTTCCCTCCCTCCACCATTTATAGAGTAAACTGCCGCGGGTAACGACCGTTGGATAAAATTTAATCTGGTCCGGCTGAAAGCGCTCATCAGAAAAAAGTTTTTTAAACATTAAAAAATCCTTGGCCGGAGTGGAACCGGGCAGGCCGGGCATGATATGATAGGTGACTTTGAAGCCGAAATCTTTAAGAAGTTTCGTGGCTTTGGCAATCTCGGCTATGCCATGGCCGCGCTTGTTTAAAGCCAAAATTTTATTATCAATCGCTTGCACTCCTAACTCTACTCGCGTACAACCGAGTTCCCTCATCTGCCAGAGCTCTTTTTCGTTAATATAATCCGGCCGGGTTTCTAAAGTGATGCCGATAAGGCGGTATTTTGCTTTTTCATTTTTACTTTGTTCTTTAACCAATTCTTTTTTTAATTTTTTAATTTTGATTTTTGAATTGTACTTTCGACTTTTGACTTTCGACTTTTGACTAAAATTATTCGCCGCCGCGAAACAATTTTTTATGAACCAGTATTTATATTTCTCTGGCAAGACGCTCCAAGTTGCGCCGATGACAATCAATTCAATTTTGTTCGGCTCGTGGCCGTTAGCTTCCAAAGCGCGCAGGCGGAGCTGGACTTGCTTGTATGGATCGTAATGGCAAAGAATTGCCCGCATTACCGCCGGTTCATTAGACAAATAACTTTGCGGCACGCCTTTTTCCGAAGGGCAATAAACGCATTTGCCTGGGCAGGGGTAGGGCTTTATTAAAACCGCTACGGGCGCAATCCCCGACATTGTTCGCATCGCCCTTTTGCGAAGGATTCTTTCTAAGGTTGGATTGTCTTTTATTTTTTTTGCAGTTTTAAGCTCTTGGTATTTTTTCAAAATATCAGAGTTAAGCAGAATGCCAATCTTAAATTTCTTCGCCACTTTTCTTTTAGCCGCGGTCAATTCGTCCCCTGATTTTATGTTTAATTTTAGCAGTTCTTCGATTGCTTTTTCCATGCCAGTTTGTTATTATTTAATATATAATACTTAACCATAAATCTATGACAAAAACAAGGTTAGCGATCATTTTTTCTTTTATTCTGCTTTTGGCCTTGCCCTTGGGGGTAGAAGCATTCGCGGTAAAAACCGGGGATTCCGTCTATGTCCCGGAAGGCGAAACCATAGAAGGCAATCTTTATTCCGCGGCTGCCAATATTACGGTTGACGGGACGGTTAAGGGCGACGTCATCTGCGCCGGCCAGTCGATTAATATCAACGGAAAAGTAGAAGGCGACGTCATCTGCGCCGGCCAGTCGATTAACGCTAAAGGCGAAGTCGGCGGAAACATCAGGGTAGCTGGGAATTCTATTAATTTAGGGGGGAAAATCGCCCGAAATGTTAATGCTTTCGGCGCTTCTATTATTTTGGATAAAAATGCAGAAATAGGCTGGAGCCTGCTTTTTGCCGGAGCCACCGCGGAAATAAGAGGTAAAGTCGGCGGTGATTTGTATGGCGCTGGCCCCAAAGTTACCATTGCCGGAGAAGTTGGCAAGGATGTAAGGATAAAATTAAACGATAGAATACGCGCGGAGAAAAAAGGGATTAGTTATGAAAATAAAGGCGAGCTTTTATCTGTTTCCGATGAGGCTAAAATTGGCGGCAATTTAACTTATACCGGCAGCAATGAAGCGGTTATTTCCGATAAAGCTTCGGTCGGAGGCGAAGTAAAACATAATCTACCTAAAATAGAAAAGGGCGGAGGAAATAGATTTGTCGGCTGGTTTTGGGGAAAACTATATGCAGTTTTTGCCGCCCTTGTGATTGGCTTAGTATTAATTAGTCTTTGGCGCAAGCAGATTCTAGAATTAACTGATAAAATGATAGAAAGGGTTGGAGCTTCAATCGGCTGGGGAATAGTGGTTATGTTTTTAGCTCCGATTATCGCTATTTTATTGCTATTTACTGTTATTGGCATCCCTTTAGCTTTGTTGCTTCTTGGCATCTGGATAATCGCCTTGTTTATAGGTAAAATTTTGGCCGGCATTATGATCGGCCGGGCGGTTTTGGGAAGATTATGGAAAAAGAAAAAAGATTCTTTAATTTGGGCCATGATTGTCGGTATTGTTATTTGCTGGTTTATTTTCTCCGTGCCTTTTGTCGGCTGGATTTTAGGTTTAATCGCAGTTTGGTGGGGTCTCGGAGGAATCTGGCTTGCTTTTAAGAAAGCTTAAACAAAATTTGTATATTTAAAAAGCGGGCTTCTAAAAAGAAGTCCGCTTTGCGTTTCCCTTATAAATCATTTAAAGAAAAGATTGTATTCAACCGCCAGGATTTTTTTGCCCTGGCCTATTTGCCAGCCCGGCCAAACAACCAGATGGCCCGACCCGACCGGGAAGGAAAAAGTCGGTCCGGTAAAAGGCTTATAATTTTTTTCCCACCAGACCGCCTCAACATGAATTGCTAACCAATTGTACTTGAAGTCGTGTTCGTAATAGTATTGGTCGGCTGCCCAATGGAAGATTTTGTTCCTGGCGATGTCTTTTATTTCATTCACGGATAAAAGTTGGAATTTTCCGTGTTCGAGAAAAAGCACCAGGGCCTGCTGGTCTACGTATTTTGCTCCGGTTCTCGAAGAGTCCGGGGCGCTTATATTGAGGCCAGCCCGTAGCTTTAACGCCCCGCCGGGAATATTAATTTTCGGCCCGAATTCAAGCAGGGCATACTTGCCCGTGGGCGATACTTCTACGAAACTAGTCCAACCCGCAAGATCAATCCACTGCCAGTCGTGGAAATGGTCAAGTTTCAGCGAAGCTGAATTCCCGAGCATAAAACGGGAATCAAATATATTTTGGGAAAGGGCATTATTGCTGGAAAGTAGAGTAGCCAGAACGAGTAAGACTAATAATTTTTTCACTGAAAATCTCCTTTGTGATAATTAATTTTAACGAACATTTAACATAAGAGTAAAGCATAATTTTTATAATATGTCAATGATTAAAGGTAATGTGCACACACATCTTGCACTTTCTGGTAATCTAGGGGCATATGTCAAAAACTATGCCCAAATCAACTCAAGAAGAGAAATACAGATGGATTAAGCCCATTCTGGGCAAAGAAATAAGCATTAAGCAGATGGCTAAGGTGTGCTCGTTCTCTGAAAGAGCATTAAAGTATTGGCTGGCCAATTTCAGGCTATACGGAAGGGCGGGATTAGAGAATAAATCTACCCGGCCCAAGAGTCAGCCGAATGAGACCCCAATTAGGATTAAAGAGCGGGTAATAGAACTGCGAAATGAAACCAAACTCTGCGCTAAGAAGCTAAACTACAAATTAAAAAAAGAGAATATATTAATTCATGACCGCACGATTGGAAAAATAATCAAAACCGAAGGGTTGGTTAGAAAATACCGAATCAGGAAATTGAAATATAAATATGTGAAACTGCCGTTGGCGGCAGGCGAATTGGTGGAGATTGATATTAAGTTTGTGCCTAAAAGATTGGGGAATAAACGCTATTACCAGTTTACGGCCATAGACTGCGCTACCAGGTGGAGATATTTAAAAATTTACGATAATATGGGCAATGGCCAGGCGATTGATTTTTTTGAGGAATTAAAATCAATGGCTCCGTTCAGAATCAGAACAATTAAAACGGATAATGGCAGCTGTTTCACTAATCGCTATACCGGTTACCTGAGATCGGCCGATCCTTTAAACCCGAGATTGCATCCCTTTGATTTATGCCTAATGGAAGAAAATAATATATTACATTATTTGATTGATCCGGGCAAGCCGGCCCAGAACGGCAAAGCGGAGAGGAGCCACCGGACAGACCAGGAGATGTTTTATGATAGACGCAAATTTAAAACTGTATTAGGATTAAAACGAGCGCTTAAACAATGGAATAATAATTACAATAATTTAGAACATTGCGCTCTGGACGGCCTCACTCCAAATGAGGCTTTGGCTAGAGTGCAAAATGTCTGTGCCTAAAACATTGATAATTTAGAGAGGTTTGTTTTTTTAGTGAAAGTAGAGTAAGATTATTTATATAAATTATCAAAAAATAAAAATATGGCTTTAAATCCAAAAATTTTTAAATCATATGATATTAGGGGAATTTACCCGGATGAGCTGGATGAAGAAACGGCTTTTAAGATTGGTCAAGCTTATGCGCAAATAACAAAAGCTGAAACAATTTTAGTGGGGCGAGATATGCGTATCGGGTCTCCGGAATTATCAAAAGCCGTAATTGAGGGTGTGCTAAGCCAGGGCGTTAATGTTTATGATACTGGGATGATTTCTTGCGATGGAGTTTATTTTGGGGTTGGGAAAACTTATGATGCTGGCGTATATATTACGGCTTCGCACAATCCCAAAGAGTATAATGGGATGAAATTTCCCATTCATGGTTCGTCTGGAATGAAATGGCTTAGAGGCGCGGAATTATATGAATTTATGAGAGACAAAACATTCGCAGTGGCGAGCGGAAAAGGTAAGTTAATAGAACGTGATATTACCCCAGAATATATTGAGCATGTTTTATCCTTCGCGGATTTGAAGAAAATAAGACCATTAAAGATAGTAATTGATGCGGGGAACGGAATGGCCGGAAAAATCGCGCCCCTACTTTTTAAAAAACTACCTGGGGAAATAATCCCTTTAAATTTTACCTTAGACGGAACTTTCCCGGGGCATCCTTCTAATCCTTTATTGCCTGAATCGCAAGTTGAAATTTCTAAAAAAGTAGTTGAAACCCGTGCTGATTTTGGCATTATTATGGATGGCGATACGGATCGATTATTTTTTGTAACTGAAAAAGGAGATTTTATCAGGGCTGATGTTACTTTGATTCTTTTAGCTAAACATTTTTTGAAGCATAATCCCGGGGTGGGCATAGCTTATAATTTAATTTGTAGCCGGGCTGTTCGGGAAAGAATTGCTGAATGGGGAGGCAGGCCATTGCGTGCAGCTGTTGGCTATGTAAATGTGGCTGAAGCTATGAGAAATGGGCAAGGAATCATGAGTGGCGAAGTTTCGGCCCATTATGCCTTCAGAGATAATTACTATGCCGATTCCGGATTTATCGCCCTCATGATTTTAATTTCCTTAATCTCGGAAGAAAATAGGAAATTATCAGACATTATGGAAGGCCTAAACCCTTATTTCCGGTTAGATGAAATAAATTTTAAAACTGACAAGATGCAAGAAATAATTGCCGCCGCCCGGGAAAAATTTAAAGACGGCCAGCAGAATGAATTGGACGGCTTAACGGTTGAATATAAAGACTGGTGGCTGAATATCCGGCCGTCAAATACCGAACCCTTGCTGCGGATTACGATTGAAGCCGAGACAAAAGAAATAGCGGCCGAAAAAGAAAAAGAGGTAAGGAAATTTTTAGAGGAGAACCTTTAAATAAGACGGAGAAATAAGAAATAGTCTCGAGGGCTCGGGGGTTGTTTTTTATTTAAAAATATGCTAACATAATTTTGAACTCCTCGGGGAGTTTTTTAAATTAGCACTCGTAGCTCAACTGGATAGAGCGCTTGGCTTCGGACCAAGAGGTTGCAGGTTCGAGTCCTGCCGGGTGCACTTTGCGCAAGAGACCAAGAAATCAACAACGAATCAATAACTATGGACTATCATCTTATAATTTATTTTTTAGCAGGCGTTCTACAAGATTTTTTGTTAACTCTCAATTGGCGATTTATAGCCAAGGAAAAAGCCATTTTTGCCGCTGTTCTTTCTTTTGCCGTGACTATAGTGACAATGCTTGTGCTTTATAATATTTTAACCCAACTTGACAGGCAACGAAGTATGATTGCAATTATAGTTTACGCTCTGGGTATAGGAACCGGCACAATTTTGGGAATAAAAACAAAAATTAGTTCTAATTAAAAAATTGTCACAACAGCGATACTTAAATTTTACATTTTTATTTTTTAATTTTGGTTTATCTACGGCTGGGTAGCTCAGTTGGTTAGAGCGTAGCACTCATAACGCTAAGGTCGAGAGTCCGATCCTCTCCCCAGCCACAATAATAACGCCCTGTTAGCTCAGTTGGTAGAGCAGTTGCCTCTTAAGCAAATGGTCGCAGGTTCGAGTCCTGCACAGGGCACTAATTTAGAAATAAAAAACAACCCCTTCCAACAAACGGGTTGTTTTTTATTATGTTGATTTAGAAATTATATTTTTCCCTTTAAAGCGTCCTTTAAATTTTTTCCGGTTTTGAATTTTGCTACTTTTACTTCCGGGATTTTAATCCTTTCCGTCGGTTTCTGCGGGTTGACTCCGCCGCGGGCGTGCCTGGTTCTGGCTAAAAACGTGCCAAAACCGGCGATCGTCACTTCACCCCCGGCCTTTAGTTCAGAGATAATAGTTTTTACCAGAACTTCAATCATATCTTCAGCTTTCTTCCTGGGCACATCTGCTTCCTCGGCTATTTTTTCAATTAGTCCTGCTTTATTCATATTTTTATTCTACGAATTGCGAATTCATTACGAATATACGAATACTAAATTAAGGTGTTAGCTGGGAAATTCGTACATTCGTATATATTTGTAATTCGTAGGGTTATTCTATATTGATGGTTTTAATTATTGGTTTTATGGTTTTGGCTTTTTGGGTTTTGGAATCAATCGTTATTAAAACGGCGTTAAAGATCGCCCGGCCCTTTTCCGGAATAGTGTGCGGCTGCTTTATCTGGGTTAGGAAAATTTTAATAATGTCTTCTTTATCAACCCCGAGACAGCCGCCGGCAAACCCTGCCATGCCAATATCTGTTATATAAGCCGTGCCCTCTTTGGAAATTTCTGCGTCCGCCGTCATAATATGCGTATGCGTCCCGAGAACGGCGCTTGCCCTTCCTTCAAGATAATGTTTTAAAGCAACTTTTTCCGAAGTCGCTTCCGCGTGTATATCAATAATTATAGCAGACATATCTTTTTTTGCAAACTTAGCCAGAATTTCGTCTACTTTCCTGAAGGGGCAGTCATAATCAGCCGCCATAAACACCCGGCCGATAAGATTTATTAAGAGTATTTTATATTTCCCTTTTTCTACAACAGAATATCCTTTTCCCGGGGCATCGCAAGAGTAATTAGCCGGCCGGATAATCGGGAGTTTTTCATAGCAATCAATTTGTTTAATCTTATCAAAAGCATGGTCGCCGTTGGTAAAATAATCAACGCCCGCGTCCATTAATTCCTTCAGGGCGTCTTCAGTCACGCCTGTGCCATGAGCGGCATTTTCCGCATTGGCAAAAACAAAATCTATTTTTTGAGATTTCTTTAATTTAGGCAAAATCTTAGCGACCGCCCGCCGGCCAATCTTGCCGTTAATATCGCCGATGAAGAGAATGTTCATATATTCGCATAACGCATATCGCGTAACGCATAACACATAACGTTGCCAAATGTCTAAGTTTAAAAAGTATTAGGGTGGAACATAGTAAAAATAGATATTTGGTGTTAGGCGAAGTTGTATTGGTTACTTCTTTTAATTTATAAATTCCGCGATTTCTGGATATTTCTTTTTAAATTCTTCTGAAAGATTGCATGTGCCCATACAATCAGGAAACCAGTAATTATAGTCTTTTTCTCTTTCTCCGAAAAGAAATTCTGAGCTTCCGTCTTTAAATATTGCTGAAATTTCATATGGTTCTCCAACATTGTCTGGCGCTTTAATGGTCAGTGTAATAAGATTAATTTCTTTTTCATTATAATAATCTATATACGGGTTAACCAATTTTTTTTCAAAATTTTTCTTTTCTGTTTTATCCAATATCCATGGATTAGTATAGAATACTACTGGCAATTTAATATCCTTTGCTGTGTCCAGTAATTTTGTTGGAGTTGGCTCTACTGTTACTTTTAAATCAGCATTTTCTTTCTGAAGTTCAACAATTTGTTTTAGCAAAGATTGTTCCGTGGATTTTAAATTTAACCTTTGCCATGCGTAGACACCGCTGCCAACGATTATGGCTGTCGCAACAACAAAAATTGCCATTATCCAAATATTTTTTGAGCTTTGGGTGGGCCTATTTGATTGCGGAAAGTTTTGTTCGTTCATAATTGTTTAAGTCAAATGTTAGTTTGTTTATATTATATCAAATTATATCGGCTATTAAAATAAATTACCGAAAAAATCTTGAAAATAATATAATTTCGTCTAACTTTAATTATGTGTTAGCGTTACGCGTTATGAGTTATGTGTTGTGCGCAGTTTACCTCGCGTATTCCGTTACTCTCATTTCCCTAATAACATTAACTTTAATTTCTCCCGGATATTTTAATTCGGCTTCAATTTTTTTAGCAACTTCTTGGGCAAGATTATGGGCAGCTAAGTCGTCAATTTCTTCCGGCATAACAAAAACCCTTACTTCCCGTCCGGCCTGGATAGCGTAAGATTTTTCCACGCCCGGGAAGGAAGTGGCGATTTTTTCCAGTTCCTCCAGGCGCTGGATATAACGCTCATAAGTATCATAACGGGCTCCCGGTCGGGCCGCGGAAATCGCGTCCGCCACTTTAACGATGACGGCGGTTAAACCCCGCGGATGGTCTTCGTGATGAGTTTCAATCGGATCAATAACTTCCTGGGGCAGGTTGAATTTTTTCGCGATGTCGCGGCCGATTTCCGGATGAGTGCCCTGGACTTCGTGGTCAACGGCTTTGCCTATATCATGCAATAGCCCGGCTTTTTTAGCCAGGGTCACATCGGCTTTTAATTCTTCCGCCAAAAGCGCGGAGAGATGGGCCACTTCGATGGAATGGCTAAGAGCATTCTGCCCGTAGCTGGAGCGGTATTTTAAGCGGCCGATAATCTGGACCAATTTCGGGTCAAGTCCGGCCACGCCGATTTCATACATCGCTTCTTCTCCGGCTTTTTTAATATCCAAAGCCAGTTCTTTTTTAGCTTCTTCAATGGCTTCCTCAATTTTGGTCGGATGGATCCGGCCGTCTTTTATTAAATAATCCAAAGCCCGTTTGGCGATATGGCGCCTGATCGGGGAGAAGCCGGAAATGGTAATAGCGTTAGGCGTATCGTCAACAATAATTTCCACACCGGTTATCTGCTCAATGGCTTTGATGTTGCGGCCTTCCCGTCCGATAATCCGGCCTTTCATTTCGTCGCTCGGCAGGTCAACGGTAGTCGTGGTTATTTCCGGAGTGTAGGAAGAAACCAGGCGCTGCATGGCTCCGGCCATTAAGTCTTTAGCTTTTTCATCTATGGTTTCAGTGGCTTCTTTTTCCAATTTAGCAATGCGGACAAGCAAATCTTCTTTCATTTTTTCTTCCACATTTTTCAATAAGACTTCCCTAGCCTCATCTTTTGTCATCTTGGCGATTTTCTCCAGTTTCGCCATCTGTTCTTCCCTTATTTGTTTTATTTTTTCCTTTACTTCTTCAACTTTATTGACTTTGTCAAAAAGCTGCTGCTGTTTTTCCTGCAGTTCAAGCAATTTTTGGGAAAAAGCAGTCTCTCTTTTTTCTAACCTGGTCTGCAGGTCGTTTATTTCCCGCCGGCGCTGGTTTTCTTCCTTCTTCGCTTCGTCAATAATCTTTAAAGCTTTATCCTGGGCAACAAGCATCAGTTCTTTTTGCTTTGTTTTGGTTTCGTTAAGGATTTTTTCCGCTTTTGATTCAGCGCTGTTAATTTGGCCCAAAGCTTTCTTTTTTCTCAACCAATAACCAACAAAAAAACCGCCTACAACCAGAATAAGGTAAAATACATATTCCATAGAATTTAATTCTGTTGTTAGGAGGCTCTATTTAACTATTTTTCCGCAACCCAATAAGCCTTAAGCTCTTAAGGCTGACAAACGATTTTTCAATTTTTGTTCCAGAGAATATTCTAGAGTAATTAGATATTGTCACAAATTTATTGAGTTTGTCCGGGATTTATTGGAAAAAATCTTTTAAAATTATTCCTTTTTCCTAACAACAATTTTTCATTAATAATTTAAGTTTGTAAAATTATCTTAGCATAAGATTCAGGGTTTGTAAAGAGGGAGAAAATACAAGAAAATCATTAAATTTTTACAGTAAGGATGCTTCGCTAGGACCTACTTTTGTAACCAAAAGTAGGCAAAAGTTTCGGGGGCCTCAATTCGCTAGTCTAAAGATTAATCTCTAGATGGGCTCGCCTTGGCGCTCAGTTCGGCCCCCGAACCCCATGGTGATTTAAATATCGAAAACAAAAATTGTAGTAAAATAAAAAAGAACGGATATTTTTGCGAATCCCGTTCTTTTTATTTTAATATTATTTCGTAATTATTTTATCAATGATTCCGTACTTCTTCGCTTCTTCCGCATCCATAAAGCGGTCGCGGTCAGTGTCTTTTTCAATCGTGGCAATTTTCTGGCCGGTATGGAAAGCCAGGATTTTATTCATCTTATCCCTGATTTTTAAAATATGCTCGGCCCTGATTTTGATATCCGTGGCCTGGCCTTCGGCTCCGCCCATAATCTGATGAATCATTATTTCCGAATTAGGCAGGGCAAACCTTTTCCCTTTAGCCCCGGCCGCCAGTAAAGTCGCGCCCATGGAAGCGGCCATGCCCACGCAGATGGTGGAAACATTGCATTTTACATATTGCATGGTGTCGTAAATCGCCATGCCGGACGTAACCGAGCCGCCGGGGGAATTTATATAAAATTTAATATCCCGGTCCTTGCTTTCCGCATCAAGGAATAAAAACTGGGCGATAATAATATTGGCGACGTGGTCGGTTATGGGCTCGCCTAAAAATATAATCCGGTCTTTTAAGAGCCGGGAGTAGATATCATAGGCCCGTTCCACATGTCCATCTTTTTCTATAACTGTTGGAATAAGAGGCATATAATTAAAATTTTCAATTTTTAATTTTCAATTTTTAATAACCCTGCCTAACGGCAGGTAAATGGTTTATAAACATTTAAAATTATAGAGGAACTTTATTGGGTTGTCAATGTTTGCGGAGTATGATTTCAATATTGAGCTTACTTCGAAATAATGGTAAAATAAATTCAGATAACTGAGGTAGTTTTTTTTGCCTATTTTTTGCTATAAGTAATCTAAATATGAAGAATTTAATTAAAAAAATAAATAATTTTCTAAACCTAAAAGAATTGGGCAAAAGAGCCCTGACGGTTATTGTTTTAACTCTAACCGCAATTATTACGGTTTATGTTTATGCCGCGTTTATTGAACCCACAGTCGGCCCAACTGACTCTGACCAGGATTTTACCCAAAATATCTTAGGCGCCAATAATGCGGATAATGATTTTGATTCCTCGTCCGTGGCTACTAATAAAGATGGTAGTATTGTGGAAAGGTTGGAATATATTACTAACCGGATGACGACCCAAGGCCAGTGGTATTCTACAGAATGCGGAGAATCAACCACATCTACGCAAACTACTTGTTATGTTGACGATACTGCTCGCTATTTAACCACTGACCTATGCAACGAAGCCAAAGAAAATTCATGTTTTGTTCCGACTGACAATAGCTATTATGCTTTTGGCTCTGAATGCGCTGATTCCACCACTACCACGAAAACTAATTGCTATGTTGATGATACAGCTAAATATGTAGATGCTGATGCTTGCAGCGCAGCCAGCAATACCGGTTATTGTTATATGAATACGGCGACTTTTTCCGCGATGGATGCGGATTTGGCAGTTGGTAATATTAAAAGTGGAGTTACCATATTCGGTCTTTTAGGGACTTACGCAAAAACTTTGCCTGATACTGGTCAGACTACAGGCTATACAGGAACTTCGGGCGAAGACAATGATTATACCTCTGCCAACAGTCCTTCCACCTGCGATCCTTCTTTTACTGACAACGGTGATTATACTATCACTGACAACTGTACTGGTCTGGAATGGAAGAAATGCACGGAAGGCAAGAATAACGATGCAACTTGTTCCGGTACCGCCTCGACTTTTACTTGGGAAAACGCTTTAACCCAATGCGAGGGTTTAAGTTTTGGCGGCCATAATGATTGGCGTCTGCCAAATATTAGAGAGCTGGCAAGTCTTACTAATTACCAAAACGAATCTCCGGCCATTAACACTACTTATTTCCCCGGCACTGTCTCGGGTGTCTACTGGTCAAGCAGTACCGGGGCGGGATGCAACATCTCATACGCCTGGGTATGGCATGGTAGTTTTGGCACTACACACTGCTATTATGGTCTTGTTAGCGGACAGGTAGGAGTAAAAACTGAATCAAATAATGTGCGTTGCGTCCGCAACTGATAGATTAGAGTGCATTAGAATAAAATGGTAGAGATATTAACCCGGCCGTAGCCTCTTAATCGGGGATCGCGACAAGGCTAAGTTTATTTTAGAAAATTTAGCGGAGGAAATAATAAAGTGATAGAAAAAAATAAAAATGGAGAAAAGAATAATAAAAACCAAATTGAAGCACCAAGCCAAAAATTTATCTTGGCGAATCGTTACGACGGTTATTCTAACCTTAACAGCTATTATTACCGTCTATGTTTATGTCGCTTTTGTTGAACCTTCGGTTGGCCCAACTGACTCTGACCAGGATTTTACCCAAAATATCTTAGGCGCCAATAATGCGGATAATGATTTTGATTCCTCGTCCGTGGCTACTAATAAAGATGGTAGTATTGTGGAAAGGTTGGAATATATTACTAACCGGATGACGACCCAAGGCCAGTGGTATTCTACAGAATGCGGAGAATCAACCACATCTACGCAAACTACTTGTTATGTTGACGATACTGCTCGCTATTTAACCACTGACCTATGCAACGAAGCCAAAGAAAATTCATGTTTTGTTCCGACTGACAATAGCTATTATGCTTTTGGCTCTGAATGCGCTGATTCCACCACTACCACGAAAACTAATTGCTATGTTGATGATACAGCTAAATATGTAGATGCTGATGCTTGCAGCGCAGCCAGCAATACCGGTTATTGTTATATGAATACGGCGACTTTTTCCGCGATGGATGCGGATTTAGCCGCTGCTAATATTAAACCCAGTATAACCTCTTTGGGGTTACTGGAAGCGCTGGTATTAGGTGTAGAGCAGGAAAGAGCTCGACCTGTTGGACTGATTGGTGTACTGTTGGAACAACTTGTACTTATTCATGCACATACTTGGGGGTCGTCGGGTGGGAAATTACGACTTATTCCAGTACTAGCGGAGTGGGGTGTCGTTATTTGAGCTACGGGACTTATTATAATTGCAATGCAGATGATAATACGTGCGAGATTTACTAAAGCGCTGTTTTATTTATATTTTATGTTTTTTAAACCTTGACAGAATATTTCTTTATGCTATTATATATTCAGTAGTTTAAAAATTACAAAACCCCGTTAGAAATTCCAGTGGAGTATTAAATCCCGTCGGGATTTCTTTGAAATCTAACCTCGCTACAGAGTAGCAGAGCATTATTTCTAACGGGGTAAAGCCTATTCAGGTCCCCGCCAAAATTTTTGGCAAAGCAAAAAATTAAGCGGGGGTTGGGCCTGAATTATCCCGCTAAAGCGGGAAAGGTGGTCTTTGCAAGAGCTTGCCTACCGGCAGGCAGGTGAAGACCCGGTTGCCTCCGTAACCATGGGCTAACTGATGTTATCCGCAAGGGCAAAGTCGGTAAAAGTGTCCGCCTAAGTTTTGTTCACAAAAGTTTGGCGGGAAAAAGGGTGGTACCGCGTAAAGCAAAGCTTTCCGTCCCTTGAATATAGTTTTTCTATATTTAAGAGATGGGAAGCTTTTTTTATTTATCTCGCCGTAGTCCCAAGGCTTTGGGACGAAGGCGGATTGTTCATTTGATTTATATTCGTATCGTTCATTTCATTTTAACAAAAGGAGATTTATAATGGATGTTGAAGCTTGTCCTGATTGCGGAGTAAAGATGATTAATGGCTTTTGCCCGGAATGCGGCAAGCCAGCAGTTAAAAGTGAGACTACTGTCCCGGTGCAGGTCCAAGCAGTTCCCGGTTCAAGACCGCCGGGTTTTGGTTCCACTCCTTCTCAAAACTCCCGGACTTCATCATCGGGCGGTATGTTCAATCGGTAAAGAAAAAATACGCTGGGGTCTCGCGAAAGGGACTCCAGCGTATTAAAATTTATTATTTTATTTTGTTATTTTATATTTTTGACGCTTCGCTAAGACTTACTTTTGTAACCAAAAGTAAGCAAAAGTTTCGGGGGCCTCCCACCTTCGCTAACGCTTCGGCGGACAAGCAATTCTAAAAGCTGGAGCCTGCCTCGCAGTCTTGCTGGGTTCGGCCCCCGAACCCCGTGTGATTTTTAAATCTTAATATATTTGCCTAAAACCAATAATTAAATTACAATAATAGTATAATATTGTCATTCTGAAGGCGAAGCCTGAAGAATTCCGTGTTAATAATATTAACGAGATTCTTCGCCTGCGGCTCAGAATGACAGAGAAGAAATATGCCTAAACCAACAGTTTTTTCCGGAGTCCAGCCGAGCGGCAACCTGCATCTTGGCAATTATCTGGGCGCAATTGCCCAATGGGTGGTAATGCAGGAGAAAAATCAATGCATTTTTTGCGTGGTTGATTATCATGCCATTACGGTTAAGCAAGAGCCGGAAGTGTTAAAGAAAAAAATTATAGAAGTGGCTAAAATTTATTTAGCGGCCGGAATTGACCCGAAAAAGTCCATTATTTTTCAGCAGTCTGACATCAGCGCCCATACGGAACTGGCTTGGATTTTAAATTGCGTCGCCCGGATTTCCGATTTAAATAAGATGACCCAATTTAAAGATAAGGCTGGAGTTGGTGCGGTAAGAATAAATAATGAAATAATGTTAAACTCTTTTAAATCGGTAACGGGGAGTCTTGAAAAAATAAAGGGGATATGGGCAAAAACAAAAAGTGAAAGATATGATCCAAAAATTGAAATCAAACAATTAATGTCTGTTATATTGGATGACATAGAAAAACAAATTGATTTGGGCGAGGCTGCTTCGTTGACGAGCGAACAAGTTGACAAGATGGAGAACGTCGGCATTGGCCTTTTTGATTATCCAGTTCTAATGGCTTCTGATATTTTACTTTATAATACGGATGCCGTGCCGGTCGGGGAGGACCAGGCCCAGCACGTGGAACTTTGCCGGACTTTAGCACGGAGATTTAATTCGCAGTTTGGAGAGGTTTTTAAAATCCCGGAAGTGGTTATTAGGAAAGAAGGGGCAAGGATTATGGGCTTGGACGACCCGACGAAAAAAATGAGCAAGAGCGCGGAAAGCGAATATAATTATATCGGCTTAACGGACAATCCGGAAGCGGCGGCCAAGAAAATTATGAAAGCCGTGACTGATTCGGGCAAAGAAATTAAGTTTGACGAAAAAAATAAACCGGCTATTTCCAATTTATTAACGATTTATTCTTTACTAACTGACGAGCCCATAAAAAAATTGGAAGTTAAATACGGGGGCAAAGGTCCCGCCTTCGCTGAAGCTTCGGCGGGCAAGTACGGCGATTTTAAAAAAGACTTGGCGGAAATAGTAAAGAAGTTCTTGGCAGACTTTCAGGAAAGGTATAAAAAGATTAGTGATAAAGAAGTGGAAAAAATTCTGGAAACCGGGGCGAAGAAGGTTAGACCGATTGCGGATGAGACCTTAAAAAAGGTGAAAGAAAAAATTGGAATTAATTAAATAATATGGGAAATCCATTTGAAAAATTTGGAGGAGGAGTGGGAGCAAAGGAAATTCCTCCGGCAGAAGAAAGTGAGGAAAGAGAATCTAATGTTGAGGCCGATAAAGCAGAAACAGAAAAAGAAAGAGAACGTGCCAGATTGGTTTTGGCGGCAAGAGAAAAAGCAGAAAGTCTTTTAAGGGAAGCATTAAGGGAGAGGGAATCAGGACATACGAAAGAAGATTTTGAATTACAGCGGCAGGCATATAGAATATTTTTAGCTTTAGATAAGTTGGGAGTAGAATTGCCCCCAGTCACAAAAGATACAGCGGAAAGGCAAGGAAAGAAAGGGGATATAGCTGGATTTTCAGTTGAAAGTTCGGCAGAAGATTTTCTTAGGCAAGAAGTTGGAGATGCACGGAGAGAAGAGGCTGAAGCTGCTTAATATTTTAAAATAAAATTTTCTAAACAAAAAACACGCAAATTAACCGCGTGTTTTTTGTTATTTTATTTATTTTAGTGATTTCGAAGCTAGCAGGCGCCAATTCCCACTAAAATTTTTGTTTCCAAAAACTTAGGCGGGTCGACACATTCGTTTTTTTCACCGAATATCTCCCTAGAAAGGAGGTGATCCATCCACAGCTTCCGCTACGGATGCCTTGTTACGACTTAGTCCTTGTTACCAGCCTTACCTTAGTTCCCACTTGCGCGGGACTTTCGGGTATTGCCGACTCCCTTGACTTGACGGGCGGTGAGTACAAGACCCGAGAACGTATTCACCGTGGCATAGCTGATCCACGATTACTAGCGATTCCGGCTTCATGAGGTCGAGTTGCAGACCTC
>JAQUPG010000002.1 GCA_028716725.1 Patescibacteria group bacterium
TAGGAGTCCGGCTTCAAAATCTTTGACCTTTTCTACCGGCACATTATCTAAAAATCCGGAAATCAAAGCAAAGAAAATAACTACCTGCTGACCTACCGGCCTGGGCACGTATTGGTCCTGCTTTAAGACTTCAATCATGCGTCGGCCCCTTTCCAGTTTTTCTTTTGTTTCTTTGTCTAAATCCGAGCCGAACTGGGCAAAAGCTTCAAGCTCCCTGAATTGGGCCGCTTCCAAACGCATTTTACCGGCAACTTTTTTCATGGCCTTAATCTGGGCCGAAGAACCGACGCGGGAAACGGACAGACCGGCGTTTATAGCCGGACGGTTACCCTTATAGAAAAGGTCTGATTCAAGGTAAATCTGGCCGTCAGTTATGGAAATAACATTAGTCGGAATATAAGCGGAAACGTCTCCGGCCTGAGTTTCAATAATCGGGAGAGCCGTGATAGAGCCGTTGCCAAAATCTTTATTTAATTTGCAGGCCCTTTCCAAAAGGCGGGAATGGAGATAAAAAACGTCTCCGGGAAAAGCTTCCCGTCCCGGCGGCCGGCGGAGTAACAGGGAAACTTCGCGGTAAGCCACGGCGTGCTTTGATAAATCATCATAAATTATTAAAACATCCTCGCCTTTATCTAAAAAATATTCAGCCATGGCGCAACCGGCATAAGGGGAAATATAAAGAAGCGGAGCCGGATCAGAAGCGCCGGCCATTACGACCGTCGTATACTTCATGGCTCCAAATTTTTCCAGCCGCGCCACGATGGAAGCGATTTTTGACTCTTTCTGGCCGATCGCCACATAAATGCATTTCATCTTCTGGCCCTTTTGGTTAATGATCGCGTCAATGGCAATCGCGGTTTTACCGATCTGGCGGTCGCCGATTATCAATTCTCTTTGTCCGCGCCCGATCGGAATCATGGCGTCAATGGCTTTAAGGCCGGTCTGGACCGGCTGCTTGACTGATTCGCGGGCAATTACCCCGGGAGCGATCTTTTCAATCGGATAGGACTTTTTCGTTTTTAAATCCCCTTTCCCGTCTAGAGCCCTCCCCAAGGGATTAACTACCCTACCAACCAGTTCATCGCCGACCGGAACTTCTAAAATCCTCTTTAAAGCTATAACCTCGTCTCCTTCCTTAATCGAGGAAGCGTCGCTTAAAATAATGGCGCCGACGCTGTCTTCTTCAAGATTAAGGACTACGCCGAAAGCCGAACCGGACGCCGTTTTAAATTCAAGCATTTCCGACATCATCGCGTCAGACAAGCCGGAAACCCGGGCAATGCCGTCGCCGACTTCGGTCACCTGGCCGAAAGTCTTTTCTTCCGCCTCGGCTTTGAACCCGCTTATTTGCGCTTTTATTTGCTCAACAATGAAATCTTTGGTCTTATTCGCCCCATTAGAAATTTTCTTGTTTTCTTTTTCCATATAATATTTTAATTATTTTAAATATCTTTCTCCCGCTTAGAAACCTATTTCTAACGGGGTTCACCCCGCTTAGAAACCTATTTCTAACGGGGTTCATATTTTTTAAATATTTTTAAAAAGATTAATTTACTTTATAATTTCCCGGAAATTCTCAAGGCGGCGGCGGAGGCTGGCATCTAAAATTTTATCGCCGTGCTTCATGATTACTCCGCCCATTATACTTTTATCAATCTTTTCTTCCACTTCTATTTTTTTCCCGGCCGCGACTTTTTTTAGGCATTCTCTAAGGATTTTTCCTGTTTCCCGGCTAAGCTTCCGGGCGCTCACTATTTCCGCCCGGGCGATATTATTGCTCCTATCCCAGATCAATTCAAATTTTTTTATTATTTTTTCCTGTTGGGAAGTCTGGTTGTTGTCCGCTAAAACCCGGCAGAAACTTTTTATAACCGCTTTGGTTTTATTGTCGCCGGCGGCGCTCACTGATTCAAACAAAGCCTGGGCATATTGTTTGGCTGTAATCTTCATATTATTTTAAATTATTTTGCGTTTCCCTTGAATATTGCCAAAGTGCTTTATCAATAGTTCTTATTGGTATACTAAGATTGTTGGATAATTCTATTATTTTATTACAATATTTTTGCCAGAAATCAAATGAATATGATTTTGGTTGCTCCCAGCCGAGAGACCAGATTGCCCTAACATCCAATATTGGGTATTTATTGGGAAACGCAAAATGCAAAATTACAGAAGCAACCGGCCAAGAGACTCCATTTAAAACAAAGAGCATTTTAATACGCGCCTCTTCGTTTATGGTAGCAAGACTAAATTTAGTAATTTCTTTTATTAAATCATCACTGTTATTTTCATAATGCTTAATTGGACGTCGAGATTTCCATCTCCCCAATCTAATAAATTTCTCTTTATCTAAATATCTATTATTTTTAAACCACTCTTTTAATTCTTTTTCGCCATATTCATCAAAACTACCTTTCATAACACTATCATACTTATTTGAATATTTTATTATACTTTCCTTGTTTATTAACATATTATTTTAAACTCTTTACAATCTTTTTTATAAGCTCCTCATCTTTTTTATCGGTCATTTTTTCCTCTAAAACTTTTTTAAGGGAAAGAATAACTAAATCCCCCACTTCCTTTTTTATCTCTTTCAGAGTTTCCCCCTTTTCCACCTCCATTTTGGCTTTCTCCTGATTTATAATCTGGCCGATTTCTTCCTTGGCTTTGTCAACAATTTTTTGGCGATTGGTTTCGCCCTGCTTCTTCGCCTCTTCTAAAATCTTAGCCGCCTCCCTTTTCGCCGCTTTTACCAGCTCCGCTTCCCTTTGTTCCATTTCCTCCAGTTTTTCCGAAGCCCGCCTGGCATCTTCCACGCCCTTTTCAATTTTTTCCCTGCGGTCATCCAAAAATTTTAAAACCGGCTTATAGCCGAATCTCCACAAAACAAAAACCAAAACCGCAAAATTTATCAATTGGGCAAGTAAAATTTTAACATTCAGGCCTAAAGCATTGAATAGCTCCATATAGATAAATAATTTTAAAAAATAAAGGCATCCCGCATTTTGCTCCCCTCTCCTAATTAGCTTGCCTACCGGCAGGCAGGGAGAGGGTCAGGGTGAGGTAAAAAGCGGGACGAACTCTATTTTCTAACCAAAAAGGATAATCAGGGCGATTACCAGGGAATAGATACCGGTCGATTCGCAAATAGCCATAGTCACGAACATCAGAGGCGTGATTTTGTCAGCCGCTTCCGGGTTGCGGCCGATAGCTTCTAAGGCTCGGCCAGCCACAATACCTTCACCGATGCCGGGTCCGATCGCTCCCATACCCATAGCGATACCGGCGCCCAGGTACTTAAATGTTTCTGCATCCATAAAATTTAATTTATTTTATTATTTTATTATTTTAAATTGAAGCGCTTTCGGTTATTTCATTTTCCTCAATTTCCGAAGCCATGGTTATGAAAACCAAAGTTAGAACCGCAAAAACAAAAGCCTGGACCACGGCCGTTAATAATCCTAAAAACATAAAAGGCAAGGGAATGAAAAACGGCGCCAAAAACAACATTACCGCTCCCAAAACTTCCCCGGCAAAAATATTGCCGAATAAACGGAAAGACAGGGAAATAACCTTGGCCAGCTCGCCGATTAAATCCATTAACCCCAAGAAGAACTGCAACGGATTCTTGAAATTGATAAATTTTCCCAAATAACCGAACGGGCCGTGAACCATTATGGCCACAATCTGCGTAATTAAAAAAGTAATCACGGTCATAACAAAAACCATGCTGTAATCTGACATGACCGCCCGAAAAACCGAGACAGGCCCTTCCTGCCTGGCTAAAGTTATAGCTGACTGCCCGGGAATATAGGTAGCTAAGTTGGCCACCAGAATAAAAAGAAACATGGTAAAAACTAAAGGAAAAATCCGCCGCGTTTTTTTCTCCGTGCCCGCGATTGATTTAACAAAAGAATAACCGCTTTCCAGGAGGAGTTCGGCAATATTCTGCAGTCTGCCCGGGACCAATTTCAAATTCTTTCTTATAAAAAAAGTGAGCCCAATCAGGAACAAGCTTAAAACTAAGGACCAAAAAAAAGTATTGGTTACCGGAAAACCGCCCAAGTAAAAAAGGATATCCGGAGCAAGTTTTATTTCTAATCCCATATGTTTAATTTAAATTATTTTCTTCCCTCCCTTCGTTATTTTTTTTATTTTTCGCCAACTCTTTTTGTTGCTTAATCCATCTATTGAGAACTATAACTTTTTTAAAAAGTAAAATATTGGTAACAATGAAAGCAATAAAAATACTTATAACTAAAAGCCAGGGGCGGGTATTAAAAACTTTGTCCAGATACCAGCCGATCCCGCCGATAATTATCAATGGCCCGAAAATTGAAGTGCTGCTGTAAATAGCCAGGGCTAAAGACAGCTGCCTTACACTCTTATATTTTCCAAAAAGATTTTCCCCCATATTTTTTTATCCGGCTTCGGAAAAAAATTTTTCTTAAAAACAAAAAAATTAACCCCCTGGTTATCTTAAATAATTATCTGCTAACCGTTAAGATGAGGGCGTTTGAAAAGATGATAAACCCCGCACCTTGAATGCTCTATAATTTAATGCGGTTATTCGTAAGATACTAAAGTAAGTAGCGGTTGGGTTTAATAACCACTACGAGCAAAGTGCGGGGTAAATTGTTTCTATCTAATTTCCTCTGAAACCGATTTTATTCTAACAAACAAATATGCTTAAGTCAATGCCAGATATCCACAATTAGGCTAGATATTGAAAAATTCCCTCGCATTGGCAGACGTAATTTCCCCTACCCGCTCCGGGCTTAAATTCCTGATTTCCCCGATACGCGCCGCCACATACTTAACCAAAAGCGGCTCATTGCGTTTCCCGCGGTAAGGCTCCGGGGTCATATAAGGGCAATCGGTTTCTATCATAAATTTTTCCGGAGGCATTTTCCGGATTAAATCGTCCCAGCGCTTGCTGAAGGTTATTAAGCCGGTGAAAGAAATAATTAAGCCGAGAGAAAAATATTTCCAGGCCAGATCCTCGTCTCCGGAAAAACAATGCATTACCCCCCAGGGCCGGTCAACCGGAATCATGTCTTTATATTTTTTTTTAAAATCCGATAAAACCGCCAGCATATCGTCATGCGCCTGGCGGCAATGGATAATAACCGGCAAATCCAAATTACGGGCCAGAAGCAACTGCCCTTCAAAAATTTCCTGCTGCTTTTTCTTTATGGCGGAAACATTGCCGGCTAAGTTTATATGGTAATAGTCCAGGCCGATTTCGCCAATCGCCACTACTTTTTCGAATTTAGCCAGCTTCTCATAGCTGTCATAATTAAATTCCTCGGCTTTTGCCCTAAAGCTATATTCCCCGTTTTCATCATCATTGGCGACAGTTAGATCATCAAGGTGAACCGGATGCAGACCGACCGCGGCATAAACTCCCTTTTCATATTTATTGGCGTAGTCCAAGCCTTTCCTTGAAGTCTTATATTCCGACCCGACCAAAACCATCCAGGTATCGCCGGCCAAAGAGCGGCGGATTACCTCATCAGCGTCTTGGTTAAAAGCGTTAAAATTAACATGGGCGTGAGTATCTATAAACATATCGCTACGAATTACGAATTTATTACGAATATACAAATTCGCTATAAATTATTTATTATATTAATAATTCTTTTATATTTTACCACCTACAACGAAAATTGACAAAGAGTTGAAATTATCCCAAAATAAAACAAACCGGCGTAGACCGATTTAGGGTTAACTATTTTTTAAGTATTTTTTTCATATTTTTATTAATATGATTTTGGCGTTTATGCACATAAAACATAGCATATTTTAAAAACCAGGCAAGGTTAAAATTTTGCAAATTTAAAAGGGGTTCCGTGTTTTTAGAATCCCTTCTTGTTGAAATAACTAGAGCGATATTTAGTTTAAACCACTCTCTGTTTGTTATTGTTGATCATACAGACCTTGATCATTAACGATCTTCACAGCTTCGTCAATGGACATTCTGAATGGCCCATTAATATCTGCTGCTTCAACTTCGTCAGGATTTTCACCTGAGCTTTTCGTTAATTCCTTTTTCATTTGAATCACCAAGCCATCTGGCGAATTAATAACGAGCCGTTTTCCTTTTTTCAGTTCTGCAAGTAATGTTTCTCTGGTGTATTTATCTTTTGTTTTCATGGAAACCTCCTGTTTTTTGTTATGTACTATATGGTTTTTAACTATAAATTTCAAGATTTTCTATACCTCATATAATAGCACAAAGCTATATTTTTGTAAATACCCCCTACTTTTAAAGGCTTTGCCAATAAAATTTGTTGAAATTATCTTTAAATTAAGCTATGCTATATTTATATTCCTAAAAATCTCAAAAATCTTAATTATCCCGAGAATCATATTCAAAAATATGTCAAAATTCATAATTGAAGGAGGCAGAAAATTATCCGGATCTATAAGGGTAAAAGGAGCGAAAAATGCGGCTTTAAAGATTATCCCGGCGGCTATTCTTTCCAAAGAAAAAATCTCTATTTCCAACCTGCCCAAGATTGAGGATATAGACAAGGCCCTGCATCTGCTTAATGACCTGGGCGCGACCATAAACCAAAGAGGAGACCGGCTGGAAATTTCTACGGCCAATATCGCCAAATTTGAGCTTAATCCGGAATTCGCCAATAAGTTCAGGGCCTCAATAATGTTTGTCGGCCCGGTTCTGGCCAGGTTCGGCGAAGTAAAATTTCCCCACCCCGGCGGCTGTGTTATCGGCGCCGGCGGCCGGCCGATTGATTTATTCCTGGAAGGCTTTAAATGTCTGGGAGCCGAAATCGGAGTAGACGGCAATTATTATCATCTTAAGGCCAAAAAACTTAAAGGTTGCAATTATTTTTTCCCCTTAATCAGCGTTACGGCGACCGAAGCTTTAATGATGACAGCCGTTTTGGCTCAGGGTACCACGACCTTAAAAAACTGCGCTATGGAACCGGAAATCAAAGCTCTGGCCGACTACCTCAACGAACAGGGAGCAAAAATTAAAGGCGCGGGCACTCCGACTATTACTATAGAAGGCGTGGAAAAAATCAGCGGCGGCGGTTTTAAAATAATCCCCGACCGGATAGAAACCGGGTCTTTTGCCATCATGGCGGCGGCCACTAAATCCAATATTACTATTACCGATTGCGAACCGGAACATGTGCAAGCGCTCCTTTCTATTTTTAATAAAATCGGCGTCCCTTTTGAAGCCGGCAGGGATTTTCTAAAAATCAAGGAAGCCAAAAAAATAAGTTCTTACAGCATTAAAACTCATGAATATCCCGGCTTCCCGACCGATCTGCAGCCGCCTTATACGGTTTTGATGACGCAGGCCACGGGCTCATCTCTAATCCACGAAACGATTTATGACCGCCGCCTGCTTTATGTTGACAATCTTTTACAGATGGGCGCTGACATTACGATGTGCGATCCGCACCGCGTTGTCGTTAACGGCCCGGCCAAACTTTACGGGAAAAAGCTGACCAGCCCGGACCTGCGGGCCGGCATTGGGATTTTAATTGCCGCCTTAATCGCCTCCGGGCAGACGGAAATCGACAACATTTACCAGATAGACCGGGGCTATGAAGATATTGACGGACGGCTGCGGTCTCTCGGAGCGGATATCAAAAGAATCGGAACTCTCAACCTGTAAAAATTTTAACTTCTATGACTCTTAAAATACGTCGAATTCTTTTTTTTCTCTTTGTTATTATCTTTTTTATTGTTACCCCCTGGCTCAGTTTTTATGCCGCCGGCTATAAAATAAAGCTAAGCTGGCCGCCGGACTTTAGGCAACCCCTGCAGAAAACCGGGATGTTTATTTTTGATACTTCTCCCCGCGGCGCCAAAATTTTCATAGATAATAAACCCAGCCAATTATTTTTACAAAAATATTTTAATAAAGAGCGAAGCTACATAAAAACGCCGGCTAAAATAAAAAATATTCTGCCCGGAGAATATGATATAAGGCTGGAACTCCCCGGTTATTGGCCCTGGGAGAAAAAACTTAAAGTGGAGCCGGGCCAGGCAACTTATGCCGAGGATGTTTATTTATTTAAAAAGGACCTGCCTTTGCAGATAACCAGCTTCATTCCGGAAGAAAAAAATTTCTCCCGCCTGCCCATAAGAAAAATTGAGCCGTCATTTGATAAAAGATACTTTTTTGTTCTGAATGAAGAAAAAATTAATATTATAGAAGCTGGGGGTAATGATGTCTTTTCTTTGCCCCTTTCCTCCATTAAAACAAGATTTGAACCGGGTTCTCCGGCTATCTGGTCGCCGGACAGCACTAAAATTATCGCCGGAAGAGTCGCCCTTGATTTAAAAAACGGGAACAAAATAACTTACTTAGATAACTTCCTGGGCGGGCAGGCGGATAATTTTAAGTGGGGAATTGACAGCAATCTCCTTTATTACCAGTCTGGCAGCTCTATCGGCTATCTTGATCTCGCCGCGGGAAGCAAAAAAATTCTAGGAAGCGGGGAAAATTATTACGATTATCTAGTAAAAAACGACAACATTTTCTTTATTTCCGGAACGGGAAAAACCTTAAAATTAAAAGGGATTTCTTTAAAAAACGGGGAACCCATAAAAGACATAAGCCTGCCCTTTTCCTCCGCCTACCGCCTGATAAATCCGGGCCATAACCTAATTAACCTCTACGACAACATCCATCAGCTTCTATATTTAATTGACCCCTTCGCCGCCATAAACCCTCTAAGAGAGGTAGTTAATAATATAAAATATTCCGAGTGGCTGGACAACAACCGGCTCCTTTATGCCAATGATTTTGAAATTTGGATTTTCGACATGGATACAAGCGGCTCTGTCTTGGGCACGGCCGGTAAAAAAATCCTCGTAAGGATAAGCGAGCCGATCACAAACGTTCTCTGGCATCCCAGTAAAAACTATATAATTTATTCTACCGACAAAACTATCAACACAATTGAGCTTGACGAAAGGGGGAAAAGGAATACAACCGAATTGATAAAAGTGGATCAAATCTATTCCCTATCTTTGGACCAAAAAGGCAACACCCTTTATTTCGGCGCCAAAATTGGAAATCAGGAAGGACTTTATAAACTAGAGATACAATAGCAATTTTCTAATTTTCAAATTACCAAATTTACAAATTTCTAATTTGAAAATTTGTAAATTCGTAAATTAAAAAAAGAGCATCCTCGCCGGATGTCTTTTTTGTTATTAAAAAGCAGGAAAAAAACATCACAATCGTCGTCCGGCAAAAAGCCGACAAATTCAACATCATTTTCTCCTGCTTCAAGAAAGGGTGGGCGAGACATCCTCATCAACGTCTTTAAAAGACATTTCGCAAATCGTCTCACCCACCTAAAATAAAAAGAGCAGAGGACACAACCCTGCACTCGTTTCTTACTAAAAACATATTTCGTCTCGTGCCCTCTTCTTAAAAATTAACTCTGAGTCCTCAAAAAATTAATTCCTAAGAAGAAGGGCGGGGAAAGACAACTGAATATTCGTCTAATAAAGACATTTACAAAGTCGCCTCTCCCCCCGCACAAAAAATATTTTCAAATGAACACAATTAAGAAAAAAGGTGGATGAGACAATTTTCCCTTCGTCTTATAAAAAGACAAGTCTTCTCTCGTCTCACCTACTCACTTAAAAATCAATTCTTAACTTTTTACCACTTCGGCTTCTTCAAGCTTCCACCACTGTCTGTGCAGCCAGACCACGAACTGGGAAAGTGTCCGCCAAGTGGCCATTTTATGGATATGGCCGTCTGAATAAATACTGGTATGGCTCTTGATTTTGCACTCGGGCTTAGGCTTTCCGCATTGCTTGCAAAGCACTTGCGGGTGGGCCGCTCTTAACTTCGCCTTGTTCTCCTGGAACTTTTTGCCCCACAAAGAATTAGGGCGCCATTTGGCAAACTGATCGCCGAGAAGAAAAAGGGCCTGCCGGGCAGCTGGGTTCCAGCTGGCTACCTGGCCGTGCCGACGCCGGACAAAAGAGCCGTCATCCATGACGTGTACCCCGAAAAACTTTTTTAACTGGGCCGAGGTAGCGAAACGCCGGATATCCTGCACCGCCGCGATTATTCCGGCCGCAATTCTTGGACCGCACCCTTCCACCGGCTGAAAAATTATCTGAAAAACGTCAAAGGATTTTACTACCCGGATAAGTTCGGCTTCCCTCTTCTTCTCTTCGGCCGCTAGCGCCTGTAAAATCACGTCGCTGGCTTTCTGATCATCAAAAATCTGCTCTAGTTTGCCTTCCGGGTAAAGACCTTTGGGATTGCAGAATATTTGGCCGATTAATCCCTGCCGCAGTCTCTGCTCGCAGGCAATCCTGGCTTTCATCGCCTCGGTCCGGGCGTCGAGAGCCAGCCGCAGAAGAATAAGATGCCTGTCTCTCGGCTTGGCTTCGTAGAATAAGCCGGGTTCGGCTAAAAACAACTCGGCCAAAGTAATAGCATCTTCTTCCCGCTCCCGCTTCCGTCTTTTATTGAGAACAAACGGCGGCACCCGAAAAACCGCTGCTCCGATTCCCTCGCCTTGGCGGGAAAGGGCAAAAGCCAAACGGTCGCCGCTTCCGCCCAAAACCATAGCGACTTTATCCCCGGCTTGCAAACCGTTTTTCACAAAATCGAGTTCAGCGTCTTCATCAGGCAGCTTGGCTACATTTATATCGCCGTTTTCCGAAATTGCCACCTGGGTCGGCAGAGGTTCGCCTTCAGTTGACTTTTTCACCCGATGCCGGATACCAATCACTCTTCCCTTACTCATTCTCCACTCCTTTTGTTAAGAATTTCGACCTTTTAGGTCAATTTTGTTTTCGTGCTTAAAGCACATATAAAAAGAACTTGAGGGCACATTTCCTGTTTCGTTTTAAAAACAATCTCTACCTCGTGCCCTCTTCTTAAAAATCAAACAAAATTTAATTTTTAGGAAGAAGGTGGGTAAAACAAGGAACGGTTCGTCTTTTATAAGACATCAACCGGATCGCCTCACCCACCAAAAAAAACTAGAGGGTACATTTCTTTGATCGTTGCTTATTTGACAGAAAACATTGATGAACCCGTACCCTCTTCTTAGAAATCAAACCCAATTTAACTTCTAAGAAAAGCGGAGTGAGACAACTATACTATCGTCTTTTTAAGACAACCCTTTTCTCGTCTCACCCGCTCAAGAGGGTACATCGCCACATTCGTTTTTAAAACAATCTGTCACTCGTACCCTCTTTAGAAAAATCAAACTATCTTAATTACTCTAAAGAAGGGCGAGGAAGACAAATATTTTTCTCGTCCAAAAAGGACAGATTGACATTCGCCATATCCCCGCTTTTAAAAGAGTTAAAGGGCACACTACAGCATTCGTTTTTAATAAACACTCTTGCAGTCGTGCCCCCTTAAAAAAATCAAATCCAATTTAATTCCTAGGAAAAAGGGCGGGGGCGGGTAAGACATGTGCATTGTCGTCCTGCAAGCAACAACATTATCCTCGTCTCACCCGCGCCCTAATAAAAGCGAATAAACACTCACATCATCGTCTTTGCCAAGACAGCACATCAATCGTTTATTCGCCACCTCTTCATCTTATCGGGAATATTATTTTTTAGCATATTTCCAAAATTATGTCAACCAAAAACAACTATTGGAAAATTTGTAAATTAAAAAAAGAGCATCCTCGCCGGATGTCTTTTTTGTTTTATATTTATTTTATTTGCTCAACTTTTTTATATATTCCTTAAGATCTTTCCCGATTTCTTTATCTTTCAAGCCATATCTTAAGTTCGCTTTAAAATAGTTTAACGGATCGCCGGTGGTAAGCCACTCCCCGCCCACGATTTTTTTGGCGTAAAACTTTCCGCCCTTCCTGACATATTTCCTGATCGCGTCAACTATCCAAAGCTCGTTGCCTTTCCCTAATGGAGTCTTTTTTAAAATATCTATTATGTCCTGATCTAAAATCATGCGCCCGAAATCCGCCAACCGCGACGGCGCTTCTTCAATAGACGGCTTTTCCACAATATCTTCTATCTGCATGGTTTTGCCTTTTAATTTTACAATGCCGTAACGGCTGACTTCCTCTTTCGGCACTTCCTGGACCCCGATCATCAAGTGCCCGGTTTTCTCATAATCTTTAACCATCTGCTTGGTAAATGACACCTTTGAATCAACCAGATCATCCCCCCAAACATACATAAACGGCTCGTCATCAACCAAACTGGCGGCGGATAAAACCGGAGTGCCGTTGCCATAAGGGCCTTTCTGGCGCACATAAACAAAATTGGCCATTTCCGACAACCTGACAATCTCTTTCAACAGTTTGGTCTTGCCTGTTTTTTCCAGGTCCTGCTCAAGCGCCAAGCTATGGTCAAAATGGTCTTCCAGGGGCTTTTTGTCCCATTTTGTTATTAAAATTATATCCTCAATTCCGCCAGCCACTAATTCCTCAACTACCAGCTGGACAATCGGCTTATTAACAATCGGCAGCATCTCTTTAGGCATGGTTTTTGTCGCGGGCAAAAGCCGCGTGCCCGAACCCGCTACCGCCACAATGGCTTTTTTTATTTTTTGCATAATTTTTTAGATGTTAGGTGTTAGATGCTAGGTATTAGAAAATTATTATTTCAAAACCTTTTAAGAAAGAGAAACGTTATGCGTTATGCGAATCTTTCTCCATTTCCGCAAATACTTCAACCAGGAAATAACATGCGCCCGGATGGGCCGGTTCCATAAAAATTTATACCAGGGCGTTTCCGCGCTTTCTCTTTTGTGGTTATGAATTATTTGACCCTCCGGAAAATAAACTACTTTCCACCCCTTAGCCCAAGCTCGGCGGCAAAGGTCAGTGTCTTCAAAATACATAAAGAATCTTTCGTCAAATAAGCCTATTTCATTAAGACATCCCCGCCGGCAGAATAAAAATGAGCCTAAAAGCCAGTCCACTTCTTTATTTGAATTATGGTCAAAATCTTTCATCAAAAATCTGGCTACATCTCTTCGCGCAAATTTAAATCTTCCTAAAGGGGTCCGGCGATAAACCGGCGTAAGTAAATTATACCATTGATAGCAGGAATCTTGAATAGTCTTGTCCGGATAAAACTGCTTCGGCCCGGCAATCCCTACTTCCGGGCTGGCTTCCATAAAATCATATAACTTTAAAAAAGTACCGGGGAAAGCCATGGTGTCCGGGTTCATTATGACCACATATTTGCCTTCCGCATTTCTTATACCGACATTGTTGCCCGCGCCCATGCCCAAATTTTTCTTATTGCCGATAAACTTAATTTCCGGGTATTGCCAGGAAATAATTTCGCCGATACTGTCATCCGAATTATTGTCCACAACGATTATTTCATATTTTAAATTTCCGAAATCCGCCTCTTTAACAGATTTAAGGCAATTTAAAGTAAGCCCCCGGCTTTTGTAGTTTAAAATTATAATGCTTATATCCAACATAAAAATGCAAAATTCAAAAATCAAAATTAAAAATTACAATTTAAAATGCAAAATTATACACATTTTTATTTTTAATTTTGCATTGTCATTTTCCATTTTGATTTTTACATTTTACATTGTGGCTTACCACCTTATCAAAAACCTTACCATTTGCCAATAGATGTCAAACACTATGTTCGCGACTTTTAGTCGCCCGTCCCCTATTTCCTGATACCATACTTTCCCGGAAAACATCTTTACTATATCCCTGTCTTTAACTTGGCGCAAGCTTTGGGCCTCTCTTCTTGCTTTTATTAAATACTTCCAGGTTTGCGGGTTTAAAAAATAAAGCCAGACCTTAATCTTTTCTTTAAACCAGCCGGTTTTAGTTGAAAATAATAATAAGCCGAATTCCATAACCAGGCAGGCCGGGGTAATTAAAACCAAAGTGAGCCAATGATAATTTTTTACAATAGACAGCATCCGGTTCCTGTCCATAAAATAATACTGCTTTATGGATTTGGCAAATTCGTATTTATGGTAAACTACGGCCTCGGGCGCCAAAACGCACCGCCAGCCGGCGAGCCATATCCGCCAGCCCAAATCCTGGTCTTCGTTATACATCCAAAATTCCTCGTCAAACAACCCGACTTTTTTCAAAACTTCGGCTTTAAACAAAACCGCCGCCCCGCTCGGATAACAAATATCCGAAATCCGAAATCTGACATCCGACATCCGTTGCCCATAGCCAAGGCAATAACCGAAGCCTAAAAAGTGCGTGACGTTGCCTAGGCTATTTATTTTTTCCTTATCAGGCCAAAGCATCAGCCACGCTTGCACCGCTCCGATTTTTTTATCGCTCTCCGCAACTTTTACCAGTTCATTCACACAATTCTCTTTAATAATCGTATCCATGTTGAATAAAATAATATAATCAAACCCCTGTTTTAAAGCCAGCTTTATCGCTTCATTATTGCCTCGGGCAAAGCCGGAATTTTCTTTAATCCTTATAATTTCCGCTTCCGGCGCCATTTTTTTTAATAACCAAAAACTTTCCTCGCTGCTTTCATTATCAGGAATAAAAACTTTTATCCCGCCTTGATAGCCTTGCCTCCTTAAACTTTCCAGGCAATCGGCTAAATATTTTTTCGCGTAATCCTGCCAATTCGGCGAAATTATGATCGCAACTTTCTTTGACATATCTCCTCTTTAATCCTATAATATTTATACAAACATTTTACCTTATTTTAAAGAAAAAATAAAACCCCGCACCCTTGTGGTACTAGGTAAATAAATTCGCATATAACCTGTTAGATGAAATAATTAAAAGTTTTTAAGGACAACATGGCCAGAATTAAAAAAAACATAAAACTCATCAAAATAGCTACTCGAGACCGCTCATTGCTAAATGGGTATGTTTGGCATAAAAATAAAAGGCTATGCTATAAGACATGGTTAAATTATACATTGAAAAATGACGCGATCATTAGGCCTGCAAACGGCAAAATGTCTATATGGTTTGATCCCAGTGAGTTGAAAAAAATTCATGCACTCACCCGACAAAAAATTAATAAAGACCCATCTTTCGTAAAAAAAATAATCCAAAAAATTCACACTACGTGGCAAGTATTGCAACCCTTTGCTAGTAAAGATAGACCATTAACCACTCCGGCAGAATTTCAGAATTTTTTTCATTCGTATATTCAGTGGTGGTCTCATGCCTCAATGCTAATGATCATTCCGGACATACCTGGAATTGCTTCGGCAATAAAAAAAAGAGTGCTGGATGTCCGTTCACAATACGAAAAATACTCAGATATATCTGATAAACTCCTCCTTCTGTATATTAAGAAGCATTTTTCAAAATATAAAAATTTCTCTGATGTTATAAGTCCGGAGGAAATTTTTTCTGCAGAAAAATTGGAATTCACTGCGAAGAAACTAGGGGCTATAAAAAAGAGAAAGCAACAAGGCTGGGTTCTTATCAATGGCGAGCTGGCTAGTTATGAGGATGCTCCAAAATTGCTATCCAAGTTCCGTCTTGAATTAACATCAGAGAATTCTGACATATCTAAAGACTCGCTGTCTGGTACCGCCGCTTACAAAGGTAAAGTCCTAGGAATCGCACGTTTAGTAACAAATAAAAATGAATTAGATAAAGTCTTAAATGGAGATATTTTGGTATCTGATGCAACTAGCCCAGATTATCTTCCAGCCATGAAAAAAGCAGCTGCTTTTGTGACCGACGAAGGCGGAATGACTTGCCATGCCGCAATTGTGGCTCGCGAAATGAACAAACCTTGCATTGTGGGAACGAAAATAGCGACACAGTTTATTGAAGATGGCATGAAGATAGAGGTTGACGCAAATAAAGGTACTATTACGATAATCAAAGAATGAAAGTAAAAATATTTTAAACAAAAAATATGAGTATAGAAAATAATTCTAGGCCAGAGGAAACTGATGAAGAATTGAAAAAATGGCTCACATCAACAGGTTTATCTGGCGATTCTGCTAATATAATAATGAGAATCCCCTCTAGTCTTTTGTCTGAAATTAGGGATATCCAACGGTTATCGCCGATAAGAACGTATGAAGAATATATCCGAACATGCGGTGTTCATACTCCAAATGAAGCTGAGAGGCTCATTAAAATAAGTAATAATGATTCGATAAAAAGACTTAATCAGCTTATTGCCGAATATAATACAGACTTGCCCAGGATCAAGGCAGAAAATGATCTGCAAGCTGCCATAGATTTCTATAACAAAGCCGATGAATTAATTCGTGGCGATAAGGCTGTAAAGGTTTCTTTGGATGATTAAAATATACGTCACCTAACACCGAGCATGCGGAAAAACTCTCGGCTCGAGTTTTTCCCAAATTCTGCTCCGCCTGCAGCTCCGCAGAACTTCGTATACTCGGATATGTTATGTGAAATTACTAACTGGATTTAACTTAAAAAATTATGCCTGAAAAATATTCAAACCATATGGATTCACCAGAAGGTGGTCCAAGACGAGAATCAAAAATGGAGCTTACGGAAACAGGAATAGCTACAAAACCAGAAGATATAAACGAATGTTTAGAATTATATCAACAAGCTCTTAATGAATTTTTTGATGAAATGAATAAAATAAAAAAGATCGGAGATGAAAGTGTAAATATTAGAGTCGTTGGCGTAAGTGGTGGAATTGTAAGCGGCAAAGGCCGTCCTGGAATTTTTGAGTCCACATCATCATACCAAGACGCACTCAATAAAGCCACATATGAAAAACACCGAGGACAGTCTAGTGATGATTACCCATCTGATCTGGATGTTGTTTATGAAATTGAACCTAATCTGGATACTGAAGACGCAAGTAGGCTTAAAGAAATTGAACTAATAACACAGGGAATTTACGAAAAATTTGGTGTTGTCATTGATGCAACAAGAGCTAACAAGCTGATAATCAGTATTCCCATTGAAGAGCTGCTAAATGATGGTTTAATCAAAAAATTCATTTCATATCATCCTGAATTAAACCAATAAAAATTCTCGTAATCCAGTTAGTAACATCATATAACACGGCATATCTGGTTACGGCTTTTATACAAAAGCCTCCACCCATATTTGCCTCCGCTACGCTCCGCAAAACATCAGATATGCCGAAACGTTAAATGTTAGCTGAAATAATTAAAAACTTCCTTAATTTAAAAACAATTAAAAAACTTTAGATATGTCTATATTAATTGATTCGTTATTACTTCTCTTTTTGTTCGGAGTATTGGGCGCAGCCGCGGATTTCGCTGTCAGAAACATTAAATACATCGCCTCTGTTTTAAAAATACGGCTTTTTGCCTTTGGAATTTTGCTTGGCCTGGTCACCACCTTGCCGGAATTGTCCGTCGGCATCAACGCCACGGCTAATGGAGTCGCTTCTTTGTCAGTCGGAAATTTATTGGGCGGAATTATTGTCATTTTCGGCCTGATTCTTGGCGCCAGCTTGCTTCTCAACCGCCAAATCGTCACTGACGGTAAATTAAAAGTGTTGATCCCGGAAGTGGCAGTGATGTTTTCCCCGATTTTGTTCGGCCTAGATGGAAGTTATGGATTATTAGACGGGCTAGCAATGGCCGGTTTATATCTTGGCCTTATTTTTTATTTATACCGCACAAACCATTCCTTCGGTGCCTCACACCTGGAAATGATAGACAAAAACAAAATTACCAGGGCGGTTCTGGTGTCAATTGCCGGAATAATTTTTATTTTGCTTGCCTCCCATTGGATAGTAAAAATAACCTTGGATTTGCTGAATTATATTAATGTCAGCAAATTGGTTATAGGGGTACTGATTTTTTCTATTGGCACAAACTTGCCGGAAATAACCATTACTATTATGTCGTGGCGTAAAAAAACTTCTGAGCTTTCCTTAAGCCATCTTTTAAGCTCAGCTTTCACTAATGTCTTAATTTTGGGAATTTTAGCATCTATTCGCCCGATTACTTTTGTGATTGGGCCGGCTTATTGGGCGCTGGTAATCTTTATGGGGTTAATTTTAATATTATTTTTGTTTTTCTACTATAGCCATAAAAAAATGGACCGCCGCGAAGGCTTAATTCTTCTATCAGTCTATATTTTATTCCTGATTGTAAATTTTTGGATTATAAAATAGGGCAAGAAAAAAGAAAATAACTAAATAATATAAACAATCAATCCAAAAAGAGCAAACTATGAAAATGATCAATGTGCCGGAATTAATCCAAACTTATATCTGGGACTGCGGGCCCAAAGCTCTGCAGTCCGTCTTCGCCTACTACGGCATCCATGCCCGCGAGGAAGATATAATAAAGATTGCCGGCACAACCAGAAACGGCACGCCGATCAGCGGCATGAAAAAAGCCGTAAAAAAATACGGCTTGAAAAGCGCGGCCGGGAAAATGACGATTGAGGAGGTAAAAAGTTATATTAACAGGGGAATTCCGGTAATTCTTCTGCTCCAGGCCTGGCCGAAGAAAAAAATCAAAGACTGGAGCCGGCACTGGGATGACGGGCATTACGTGGTTGTTGTCAGGTACACCGCCCGGAGAATTATTTTCGAAGATCCCTGGGTTCTTTCCCGCAGCTACTTGACTTATGAGGAGCTGGCGGAAAGATGGCATGACCGGATTGGAGGCAGGAGATATTATAGTTTCGGCATGGCTGTTTACGGCGAGAATGGTTCTCGCCGTTTAAAAAGGATAGTTCATATGGGTTAATCTCATAGGAGGAAAATTAAAAAATAAATAAGCCGAGGGACAGAACCCCGGCCTATTTTATTTTTTGAATCAGATATTTAAGTTTTTGCCTTGCTTTTTATTCTCATCTTCTCTCCTATCCAAGCCATAAACATACCCGGAATCCAGGCTAGTTTTAAAATCCGGTACTGCCAGGCCGGCTGCCATTTTCTAAAATAAGCCAATTGCGAATTGCAAAAATATTTCTGCGCCCTGCCCCGCGGCAGCTGATTAAAACTCTGGCCGACGTAATCCAAGCATTTAGCCGCCGGCGTATACCAAACCTCCAACCCATCTCTTTTGGCCCGCTGGCAATAATCCACTTCTTCAAACCAAATAAAATATTTTTCGTCCAACAATCCGACTTTTTCAATTGTTTCTCTCCTGACCATAAAAAAAGAACCGCGGATGGAATCAACCGGCGCTCCCTTTTCGTAATCAAAATCAACCCGTAAATACCTGCTTAGGATGTTGGGAAATAAATGCGGCAGCTTTAAAACAATCACGAGCTGGTCCCAAAGCGTCGGAAACCGGCGCACTTGTCTTATTGTCTCCCCTTTCTCATTAACCAAACGGCACCCGGCCACCGCTGCCCGTTTGTTTTCTCTCATCCACCCCGCCATATTAGAAAGCGTCTCGGAAAAAACGCGCATATCCGGATTAAGAAGTAAAATTAAACCGCCTCGGGCCTGCTTTAGGGCTTGATTATTAGCTTTGGCAAAACCAAGATTACTGTCATTGGCAATTAATTTCACTTCTGGAAATTCTTTGCTTACCATCTCCGCTGACCCGTCGTTTGAATTATTGTCCACGACAAAAATTTCATATTCCAAATCCCCCTGGCTTTTTTGCAAAGCTTCTAAATTTTGCCTTAATTTTTCCCGGACATTCCAGGAAACAATAATAATACTTAAATCCATATCTTTTTATTTTTTCCCTTTTAGTTTTTCGTTTTTAAGATATTTTTTTCCTTTTAATTCATCCGGCAAGTACTCCTGCTTTTCTTTATAATCATAATTGGGCGAATACTTATAGCCCTTCCCATAGCCCAAATCCTTCATTAAGTCAGTTTCCGCGTTCCTGATATGAAGCGGCACGGGCAGATTACCGTATTCTTCAACATCCTTAGCGGCTTTACCATAAGCTACGTATAAATCATTGGATTTCTCGCATTTAGCCATATAAACCACGGCCTGGGCTAAAATTACGTTGCATTCCGGCATCCCTATGAAATGGCAGGCATTATAGGCCGCTACGGCCTGCTCCAGGGCCCGGGAATTAGCCAGGCCGATATCTTCGGAAGCAAACCGCACTAAACGCCGCGCGACATACAAGGGGTCTTCTCCGGCTTCCAGCATTCTCGCCAGCCAATAAAGGGCGGCGTCCGGATCAGAGCCGCGCATGGATTTATGCAGGGCTGAAATTATATTATAATGCTCTTCCCCGTCTTTATCATAAAACAGATGTGATTTCTGAAAGGCTTCCCTAATCATCTCTAAAGTTATTAATTTATCCTTCTTCCCCCCTCTCCTGTCTAGGAGAGGGGTTAGGGGTGAGGTCGCATATTCTAAAACGTTCAAAGCTACCCGGGCATCGCCATTGCTCATCCCGGCCAAAGTTTCTATTGCCTTTTTGTCCATTTTTATCGACAAATTTCCCAAGCCATTTTTTTTATCCGCCAACGCCCTTAAAACAATATCTTTAATCTGTTCTTTCCTCAATTGCTTTAAAACAAAAACCCGGCAGCGGGAAAGCAAAGCCCCGCGCACTTCAAAACTCGGGTTTTCCGTCGTGGCGCCGATTAAAATCACCGTGCCTCTTTCTATGTGCGGCAGAAGCGCGTCCTGCTGGGCCTTATTCCAGCGGTGGATTTCATCAATGAACAAAATCGTATTCTGGCCCAGCCGTTTGCTTTCCTCGGCCCGTTTTATCACTTCTTTCAGCTCTTTCACCCCGCTCGTCACGGCGCTAAAACGGACAAACTCCGATTTGGTCTGTTTGGCGATAATAAAAGCCAAGGTAGTTTTACCACTCCCGGGCGGCCCCCAAAGAATTATGGAAGGCAATTGGTCAGATTCTATGGCCTGCCGCAGCATCTTGCCTTTGCCCACAATTTCGTCCTGACCCAAAAAATCCTCTAATTTTTCCGGCCTGATCCTGTCGGCCAGAGGCGTATTTTTATTAAAGTTTGCCATAGCTTAACTTTAACAAAAAATAAGGTAAAATTCAACAAAAAAGCCGCTAAGCATCGCACCTAACGACTGTCTGATATTTTTTTACGTCAATAGTTAATTGTCAACTGTTAATTGTTAATTCCCAAACCTTCTCTTTCGGCTGGCGTATTCTTCTAAAATCAAGTCAACGTCGCTTTCTTCAAATTCCGGCCAATATTTCTCCATAAAAAATAACTCACTATAAGCGCTCTGCCAAAGCTCAAAACCCGACAATCTTTGTTCGCCTGAAGTCCGGACAATTATATCCGGGTCAGGCAATTCACTATTATATAAATATTTTTTAATTAAACCCTCATGCACCTGCTCGGCTTTTATTTTATTCTTAACCATTTTCTTAATGGCATCAACAAGCTCTGCTCGGCCGCCATAATTTAAGCAGATATTTAAAATCCCCTTAGAATTATTTTTTGTTTTATTTATAGCTTCCTGGCAGCTTTCGGGAAGATCGCCCGGCAACTCGTCAATCTTGCCGCTAATTAAAATTTTATAACCCTTCTTATTTATTTCTTCTATTTCTTCATCAATGGCCTTTTTCAACAGTTTCATTAAATAATTAACTTCTTCCTGGCTGCGGTTCCAGTTTTCCGTGGAAAAAGCAAAAACCGAAAGAATTTTTACCCCCCGCGAAAAAAACCACTCCGGCGCCTGACGAATTTTTTCATAACCAGCCAGATGCCCGTCTAAAGTCGGCAAATTCCTTTCCCGCGCCCAGCGCCGATTGCCGTCCATAATAAGGCCGACATGATTTGGTTTTACTTTTTCTTCTGGCATATCTAATGTGTCCGCTGCCCAATAAAGTCAGCTAAATTAGAAAGTAATTTTTTTACTTCAATATTAAAATTATTAAAACTATCAAGCTTCTCTTTACTTTGCCTGATATAATTACCAGTTAATCTTTGGCAATAATCATAAGCTCCGGTTGTTTTTATAATATTTCTGATTTTTTTAATCTCGGCCAAGGTTAAATCTTTACGCCCTAATGCCCCCTTAATTATTTTTTTATCCCTAGCGAAAGCTCTTTTTAAGGCCAAGGAAATTACTAATGTTTTTTTGCCTTCTTTAAGGTCAGAACCGACTGGTTTGCCAATACTTTTCTCACTCCCGTATAATCCTAAGGCATCGTCTTGGATTTGGAAAGCAATACCCAGAGGTATGGAAAACTTGCTTAATGGAGTTAAAGTCTCTTCCTTAGCCCCGGCTAGCAAGGCGCCAATTTTAAGCGGTTGTTCAAAAGTGTAGCGCGCCGTCTTGTATTCATATATTTTTTCAATAGTTTTACTATCAATTCGGGGCGATAACCCACTATAAACATCCAGCCCTTCGCCTAAAGTCACGAAAAAAAGAAGTTCATTTAATTGCTTGATGGCCTTATTTTTAAAATGATCAGGAAATTTTGAATTGGTAAGCAGCTCGTAACCAAGGACATTCGCTACATCACCAGCTACTATGGCCATGGAAGCGCCGAAATGCGTGGCTTTCTCTTGACTAAACTTCTTTTCTCCTATTTCTTCAAAATGTTTGTGCACGGCAGGTTTATTCCTGCGTAAATCATCTTGATCAATAATATCATCATGCATCAACAGATAACTATGTATTAATTCAATACCAGCGGCCGCTTTAATAATTTCCTTATCGCCTTTACCGCTATACCCTTTGTAGCCTAAAATTACCAAAAGCGCTCTAATCCTTTTACTCTTCCCCCGAAGCGTATATTCTTTTACAATACTTACTAATTTTTTAGAGTCTCCATTAACTTTACCGGCTAGCCTTAATTTTTTATTTAAAAAAATCTCTAATTCATGGTTTACTCTCTCTCTGTATATATTATAAAATTTATTAAATTCCATTAATTTAGCCTAATATTTAAAGAAGTTATAAAATTTAAAAATTATTTCTTATAAATAACATATCCGATTCTCATTTTTCTGTAAATGCCTAAGAGGAAAAAAGACCCGGCAAAAGAAACTAAACTAACCAAAACAAATAAAAGATTAAAACCGAACTTATAGGCTAAAAATCCACCTAAAGCGGCTGTTCCTGCTCCGCCCAGATCAACCAGCGTATGATAAGTTCCCCATTCAATTCCTTCATGCTCTCTGTCTATGTGGCGGGTAAAAATCGCAAACCAGGAGGGATAGGCAAAAGCCATAGCCAAGCCGTAAATAAACTGGACAAAATACAATTGCCCGGGCGTGGAAATAAGAAGATAAAGCAAAGGCACACAACTAAATACCAGGGAGCCGATGAGCATAGCCCAAAAATCGTCTCTTTCCCCCTTAATTTTATCAATCATGTTGGCAATCGGAATTTGGGCCAGACTTCTTGTCAATAAGTAAACAGTCGAAGCAATTCCGGCCACTTCCAAATTGCCGCCTTTTATCGTATCAACAATAAAAACGGCGAAAATCGGGGTAATCAAGCCAAACCCGCTCAATATCAGAATATCGGAAATCGTTAAAAATCTGATGACTGAATTAATGTTTTTTAAAGTAAAATAATTTTTCTCTTTCGGATTTTCTATGTTCATATTTTTTTGTCTATTTTAATTAGCTTTATTTTTTCTTTTTCTCCTCTGGCGATTTTAACATTGCCGGCTTTAGCCCCGAATTCCTCGGCCAAAAACTTTATAAGCTCCGAATTGGCTTTCCCCTTGTCTGCTGGCGCCGCTACATCAATTTTAATGGTTTTATCAGCCATTATTTCCTTAATTTTAGTCTCGGCCGCCCCGGGCCTTGCCTTAACCTTAAGATATAATACGCCTTCCGCCTCTAACTTTTTTCTAAATCCGGCTAGCATTCTAAATTATTTAATAATGAAACTTTCCGCTATTTTTTTAAATTCCCCCGCATTTTTCTCCCAATTGCCTAAACCGGAATTAAAGGACATGTTCCAGATATCACTGCCATTGCCCCTTATTAAAAATATAAGGACCTTAAAATCCGCTCCCTGCTGGTTTAGGTCCGCTTCAATCTTATGAGCTTCCCGGCCGTTAATATTTAAATCTTCCTCGGAAGAAAAAACAATGCCCGGCGCGAATTGCTTTACCATATCTTTAATATAATTTATATATTCCTCGATGGTCCTTTCGCCTAAGGCATCATAAGAAACGGAGTAATAACTCTTAAAGTTTATTTTCTGCAGGGACGGGTCAGAAATTTCCTCGCCGGCATTCGCCACCATGGCGGAAACGCCGGTTGGCGCCGTTACTTCTTTCCAGCCCCTTGGCATCATTACGGAAAATCCGTCTTTATTTAATGTTTCGTCTTCTTGGGCCGCCCCGACCGATTCCTGGCTCTCCCCGCCGTTTCCGTTCTGCCCAAGGTAAGAATCGCCTCCGGGTTTTCCCCGGCCCAAAGACCAGCCGATGCTTAAACCGACAATTAAAATTAAGACAAAAACAACGATGATAAAAATTTTATTTCTCATATGCTTTTGGCCCCGTTAAACCCGCCTAATGCGGTTCCATGCGGGATAAATTAATATTTTTTATTTAAAACCTTTAAATTCCCTGGGCTCGAAAAATTATCAAAAATGTACGTAAAATTATTTTTATATCAAGAAAAACTATTTTCCACCCCGGATTATTCCGGCAAAAATTAATATAACTGCTGTCCAGTTTATCCTGATTAACCCCCGATTCCCCCTTATGGGCCTGATAAGGCCCGGTTAAACCGGCTTTAATTAAAGATTTGGTCTTCATTCCTCTGGCTAAAATATCCCGATAAATATCCGGGTTAACCGGCCTTGGGCCGACAAAACTTAAATCACCGGCTAAAACATTAAAAAGCTGCGGCAATTCATCAAGATAAACTCTTTGAATAATTTTTCCGATGAATACCAAATTTTTTCTGTCCCGCTCAATTTCCTTTAAATTTATTATCTTTTGGCTTTTGTTCAATTTATAAAAAATTTCGGCAGTGAAGATATTGAATTTTATGAGATTGAATTTTTTTCCCTGCGAAATTCTTTCTTCCCGGTAAAACAAGGGGGACCGCCAGCAACCGCGGCCAATATGCTCAATAAAAATAGCTAGCAAAATTAATACGGACAGGGGCGAAGTAATTATTAAAAAAACAAGAGAAAAAAATACATCAAACAGCCTTTTCAATTTGGGTGAAGTAATTCTTTTATTATCCATAATTTTTTGCGGGAAACTTTATAATAAACCCCATCCTCTTCCTGCCGCCAAGATTAAACCGACCAAATAATATCTATAATTTATATTTCCAAGCGTATTTTTAGCTTAATAAAAATTTTATTTTAAGGCTCCAATGAACTTTTTTATTTTCTCTTCATCTTCTAGCTCTTTAATTTGTCTAAAATAATTTTTTACGTCAGCCGGTTTTGACTCTTTATTCAAATAAAAATTTTCTAAAATCTCCGTGCCAAGATTGGCCAGCGCCTGCACGCCTTTCTGGCAATCTGCTATCTCATACCCCTCGTCTTTCTCCTTAATAACTCCCTGTGAAATCAGCTCGTGAATCATAATAATGGCCGGATAGTAATATTCTTCTTTTTCGGTTTTATTTTTTAAATAATCGCAAATAGTCCCCATTTTTGCCTGAAATTGTTTTCTTAAAACTTCGTCGTCCCGGCTGTGTTTCTCCCATAATAATTTCGCGGCTAAAGTCTCGGCTTTAAGTTCTTCAATAACGTCAGCGGCTTTGCTCGAACCAATTTTATCATAAATTTTTTCGTCATCAGTTGAAAGGATCGAATGGCCATATTCATGAAGGGAAGTCTCAATTATAGCCGCTTCTTTATAGCCTTCGGGGCTTACTTTTTCTCCGGGAAAAGCTTTCTCTAAAAGAGGAATCTGTTTAGTTTTAGCTAATTCGGCGATAGTGTTAACGTGGCTGGCAATAAATCCCTCTCCGGTTTCCGCTTGGGTAATAGAAGCTAAATTAGGACCAAAGGAAAAGTATTGGGTATTGAAGATTTGGCGAGGCACATCGTAAGGCTCGCTTAAAACGTTTTTGTTTGAATCAACAATGTTTTGGGCTATGGTTCTATATTCATCTGCCAATTTTTCTAATTCCTTCGTATATTCACTCTGAAAAGCTAAACGTAATTCAATATCAACTTTTCCCGCCTCACCCGCCACCTCGGTACTGCCCTGGGGAATAATCATCAAGGGGCACCCGGCTAAAGCTAACTCTTGGGTTTTTATACTTAAACCATCCCACATTTTATCAAGCTTTTCAGGGTCGGTTTCTTTCGAGCCATAAGCTTGCGCTATTTCTCTTAAAAAATCCGGAAAACTTTCGTAAGAGGAAGGAATTTTATTTTCCAGGATAAGATTTTCCACTCTTTGAGCTAAGGTTTCTATCCTCCCAACCAGCCGAGACCATTCAAATTGAAAAACTTCACTATAAGTTTTTATGTCCGGATTTTCACCGCCAGCCTTGTAAAGGTCATAGACATATTCAGACCCCTGTTTTCCCGCTAATTCAGTTTCGGCAGAGCCGCCCGGAGCGTCAGCCAACTCTATCTGTTTAACATAAGCCTGGTCAACATATTTACCCAACAAAGCGGCCGCATCCAAAAAAAGGTCTAATTCCTCCCGGGTAGTCCCTATTTTTTCAAAAGTTTCTTCCGGCATTTCCCTCGCCCAACGTTTTAATAAAACCGTTTTGGCTAATTGCCTTTCCGACGAAGCCAGTATCATTGACCGCCACGCGGAAGGATTAACGTCCCTTAATTTTTCAATGCCGCCAAGGTACTGCAGCCTTAGGTTGGTTTCCATTTCGTCTCGGTCTGAAAGCGTTTCCTTTAATTCCTGATTCTCCGAATCATCAGCCGCTCCTGCCCATTCACGGCATTTATCTTCAAAAAAATCTCCGGCGTATTTATCCCATTTCTCCGTCACGGCTTCATCCGCCTTTTCAAGAATTTCTTCTACACTCTTAATGTTCTCCGGGCAGGCCGGCCAGCCTTCTTTTTCGATTGATGTTCTTAAAAGATTCCTGATTTCTCTGGAAAAATCAATATATTCAGGCAACTTTTCGTCTCTTTTTAGAACATCAAGTCGATTTGTCTGGTCCGGGTTAAAACTTTCGCCGAACCTGGGGTTTCCAAAACCTTCTCTCATATTAGCCACTAATGAATTAAATGAAATTAGTTAATCAGTCGGGCTGCGCAGAATTGAACTGCGATTGCACGCACCCGAAGCGTGCGTAATAGCCTTTATACCACAGCCCGCTAATTTTTTATTATTTCTTTATCAAATCGTCTCTTTTCAAGATTTTTTTAACTACCACATATAAAATCACCATCACGATAATAAATGTCAGCAAAGAACTTATGATTGTCCCGATGTCAAAGCGCGTCCCGGCAAGGTTAAACGCCAAATTGGAAAATTTTTCTCCCGGCACGATTAAATCAATTAGAGGCGTAAAAATGCCCTTAACGATTGAATCTATCAAATCCTTTGAGGTCTGGGCGACAATCACGCCGATAGCCAGGCCAATCACGGAATATTCCTTCAAAAATTCAAGCAACCCTTTAGAGAAGCTTGTTTTATTGCTTTCGTCTTTTTTTTCTTGTTCCATATTTTTATATCTTAATTTATAATATGTAAAAATATATTATGCCCCACTTCGTTAAAACTTCGCGGGGCCCCACTTCGTCCGTCTATTATCTATTAAATAATTTTGTGCGTGCGCCGCGGAGCTCGCTAAGCAAAAGCGAAGCGAGCGAAGTGGTGGACCTGAGGAGACTTGAACTCCTTACCTTCGCAATGCGAATGCGACGCTCTACCAGATGAGCTACAGGCCCTAAAAGCTAAAAGCTAACATCTATCCCCCTACCAGCTCTATACTCTTTATCGTAATATCAGCTAGCGGGTGGTCGTTTTCATTAGCTTCCCCTGCCTCAATTTTATCTACTATCTCCATTCCGCTTGCGACATAACCGAAATTAGTGTGTTTACCGTCCAGCCAGGGCGTAGATTCGGCCGTGACGATAAAAAACTGCGAACCGTTGGTGTTCGGCCCGGAATTGGCCATAGCCAAACTGCCCCGCACTAATTTATGCTCATTGATTTCATCCTGAAATTGATATCCCGGCCCGCCTGTGCCGTCGTCCGCCCAGTTATCATCCTTGCTTAACGGGTCACCGCCTTGGATCATAAAATTCTTTATTACCCGGTGAAATTTTGTGCCGTTATAGAATCCGGCTTTGGCTAAATTTAAAAAATTGTTAACGGTTAAAGGGGATTCTTGGCTGTAAAAAGCCACGACAATATCGCCCAGATTTGTTTTTATCACGGCCTGGCTGACCCGCGAAGCCAAATCTTCCAGTTGAATCTGATTTTCTCCGGCAGTATCGTTTGAAGCCGATGATTTCTTTGTTGGCTTTAATTTTGGCGTCATACCTTCGTTAATATCATTTATTCTCTGCACCACTCCGCTGTCATCATAACCGGATATATTATTCGGCATATTTTTTTCCGTTATTTCGCCAGTTGTGCTTTGGCTGCACCCGGAAACAATAAATAAAATTATAATTAATAAAAATATTTTTTTCATATAATTATAACTTCCGCAAAATCGCTTTGTTGATAATTTTTAAACCCTGCTCATAATCAGCTTCTATTAATTTCTTCCCGGCTGGCATAGTTTTCCGCCAGCTTCTTTCTAATTTAGCTTTAAGCCATTTCGCCCCCTCCAAGGTTTCATATTTATGGATATTAAAAGTCAAATAGCACATATCAAAAAACTCGGTAATATGCGACATGGCGTCAGCCGAAGCTAAAATTCTGGCCTCTTTGCTTTTATGCTCCAGCCTGATGCTGCCGCGGTGGCTGATAATGCATTCTTGGACTTTTTTAATCTTTTCTTTTGAGAAACCAAGCTCAGCGAGTATTTTACCAGCTAATCTGGCGCCGTGCAAGTGGTGCTTTTTATATAATCTATAATCCAAGATTCCGGCATAGTCATGGAGATATGCTGCCAATTCCAGAACTTCTAAATCAGCTTTTAGCTTTCTGCCTAGATATAAACTGTGATCAACTACCGGTAAAATATGATAAGGCCAGTCTGTATAAGAAAAATGATTATGGGCAGAATAACAGGCGTCTTTTACTAATTTCTTCACTTTCTGTCTTATTTTTTTATAATTATAATTCTTCATATTTTATCACTTTGCCATTTTTATCAAAATAAAATCTTTTATGCTGATACTGCCCGCTAAGCAACGGCTTTAACCAATATTGGTCATCGTCCCACATTTTATCCAAAGGCACCTCATTAATCTTAAACCATTTTAATTCACCCTCACCCATATCTTTCGGCTCGCCTTCCCAGTCGCGGCAGACAAAAACATTAGCTAAAGTGTTTATCGTTTCATTGCCGACAAAAATATATTCCAATTCCCCTAATTTTTCCGGCTTTTTCATTGTAACGCCTGTCTCCTCCTTAACCTCTCTTATAGCCGACTCCTCAAAAGTTTCATCAGGCTTCTTTTTCCCGCCCGGCCCGTTCCACTTGCCTTCCCCAAATCCCCGGCTCTTGCATTGCAGTAAAACTTCGCCTTTTTCGTTAAGTATGTAACAATGAGTGGTAAAAAATGAAAAATCCATGGGTTAGCTAATTAGTTACTTAAAAAATTAATTGATTATTTAGAAATTGGATATTGAAAATTGATTGAAAATTGATAATTGTAAACTGAAAATTGTTTACGTTATGCGTTATGCGTTCCACGTTATGCGTTTATTAATTCATAATCTCTCGTCCCCAGCCCAATCTTAGCTCCATGCTCCAATTGCGCATCCCCGTTTTGTTTTTCAAAATCTTTGCATTGCTTAATTACCAAATCATAGGATGCCTGGTCAATCGCTACTGGATCAGGCGAAGCTAATAAGCCAATATCGCTAGTCATTGGGCTCATCTCTTCGTTGGCGCAATCGCATTTTTCCGTAATGTTTATTAAAAAATTTATATAAAAAGCTTCTCTGCCTAAAACCCCGGCTAAAGCGTATTCGGCCAGCCTTTTTCTAAAAACATTTACGTCTTTTTCTCCCCAGGGAATGGAAATCGCGCCCGTCGGACAAACCGAAATGCATTTTGAACAGCTAATGCATTTATCGGTATTGATCTTGGCTTTGCCGCTATTGTCAAAAGCAATCGCTCCCACCGGGCAATTAGCAATACAAGCGCCGCAAGCCGAGCATTTTTCTGGCTTAACCTGGTGTTTGATAAACGCGTGCAGAGCCAGTTTCCCTCTTCTGCCCGCCAGGCCCATGGATAAATTTTTTATCGCGCCGCCGAAGCCGGAGCTGATATGCCCCTTAAAATGGGAAATTACCAATAATGATTTATATTTAGCCAGGCCCTTGCCTAAAAAGCATTCTTTAAAAAACTCTCCCTTGATTTTTATAGCGTCCACATCATCCCCAAGCTCGCCATCAAGAATATCAATCTCGGCAAAATCAAAACCGTGCTCACGCGCTAATTTTTTATGCGTAGTTGCCTGGCTCCTCGGGCTCTTATATAAAACATTGCATTCAACTAAAACCGGATTTTTTACCATCCCGGCTATTTCTTTAACGTAGCCAGCCGGCAGATAAGTAACATTGCCTTCTTCGCCAAAATGAACTTTTATCCCCAAAGGCGCGGGAAATTCAGGCAATAAACTTTTGATCTTATTTAATTCGCTTAATTTAACAAAATATACTTTTGCTTTAGCCATAGGGTTTGAACAAACTTCATTTATATTTCACCTCACCCCGTCGCTATCGCTCCTCCCCTCTCCTAATTAGGAGAGGGGTTGGGGGTGAGGTATTATTCGTAATTTGTAGATTTGAATTTATTTGCAGATTCGCATTATATTATTTTACCCAAAATTCTCCCTTTAATTCTTTATCATCTTCCATTTTCTTTTCTTCAATTCTGCCTTTGGCTTTTTTCCTTAATTCGTCCAGCTCCATTTTATTCAACTCCTTGCTTCTTTTTTCCAGATATTTCTTATTATTCAATTCCGGGTCTTCAATCACTTCGGATAAAAGCACGTCTAAAATCGCCCCGATTTTCGGCCCCGGAGTTATTTTCAGTAATTTTATTAAATCATCGCCGTTAATTTTAAGCATCTTGGCTGAAATCGGGTCTTTCCTGACTTTTTTCATCATATATTCAAGGTGCCGGAGTTTATAGGGTTTAGCCTTAGGCACGCCAGACCCGAGGCGGTCCGCCACCCGCAAATCGATTAAATCAGCCAGGTTTTCCTCACCCACTTTTTTAATCAAGCGCCTGACCGAGGCTTCGGTTACTTCTCCGACATTATAATAAAACATATGGTGACGGATTAGATTCGTTACCTTCTCCAAATCTTCGTTGGAAAATTTCAGGCGTTGCATTATTTTTTTAGCGATTTTAGCCCCGATAATGTCATGATTGTAAAAAGTGGCATCTCCGCCGATAAACCTTTTGGCCTGCGGTTTGGCAATATCGTGAAGCAAAGAAGCGAATTTTACCCGCCAGTCCTTATTCGGGCAGTATTTTAAAGACAAAACCGAATGGTTAAAAACCGTGTAAATATGGTGCCGGTTCTGGTCAACCCCGACTCCCCGCTCCAGTTCCGGCAGGATATACTGCAATAATTTATTGTCATGGAGAAACATTATTCCCTCATAAGCTTTATTGCTTTCCAAAATTTTTATGAGCTCATCGCGGATTCTTTCCTGAGAAACAAATTTAATCCCGCCCGCCATTTTTTTTATGGCTCTTTCCGTCTTTGGCTCAATCGAAAAATCAAGCTGGCAGGAGAGTCTAATCGCCCGCATCATGCGCAAAGCGTCTTCCTTAAATCTGTCTTCCGGCTCCCCTACTGCCCGAATAATCTTTTTATCTAAATCTTTCCGCCCGCCGAACAAATCTACAATTTCAGCTTTATGACTAGCTACAGCATCTTTAAAATCCGAAATCCGAAATCCGAAATCCGAAATCCGAATTGCCATCGCATTTATCGTAAAATCCCGCCTCTCTAAATCTTTCTCTAAACTATCTTCAAATCTAACCTCGTCCGGATGCCTGCGGTCGCTATAGCCCTGCTCGCTGCGGTAAGTGGTTATTTCTATGACGTCTTCGGTTTTATCCTCTTTATCCTTAATCGGCACTAACACCGTACCAAACTTATTCTCATATTTACCTCCGGGGAAAACTTTCAAAACTTCCTCCGGCCGGGCCTTAGTAGTTACGTCCCAATCCCCCGGTTCTTTTCCCATTAATAAATCACGCACGCATCCACCTACAATATAGGCCGCAGAGCCCGCCTTTTCTAATTTTTCCGTTATTTCCTGAACATATCCCGGTATATTCATCTTCTTTTCCATATTCTTATTATAACATAAAAAGCCAACTTTTAAATTGGCATAATCTATATTAAATAATAACGAAAAATTAAAATCTAGTCAAAAAATATAAAAAATAAGGGCAATCCGCTTAGCAAGCAAATCGCCCTCAAATAGGTTGCACCTTTTTTGGTTTCCGGGCATATTCTTCCGCCAATCTTTGAAGCTCCCTGGCTTTTTCTTCTTCCAGATCTAATTTGGCAATTATTTCATCAATAGCCATTTTGGCTACGAAAGCGGCAAAAATCGGCGCACCCTCAAAAACTCTTTTGGCTAAATCGAATATCTCGCCGGGAAGGACAAAAATGGTTTTAAAAGCGCTCAAAGCCGCTTCTTTATTGCCTTCCGCCATCGCGCTCTTGACTGAGCTTGTCAAGAAACTCAATTTAAGCTCATATTGGAATGATTTGCCGCTGGCTTCTGGCAATCTATCGACTTTACCTTTCCCCGAATTTTTTGGCCCATCCGGGGGATTTACAGAATTAACTCCCATCGGCTTGCTCCTTTCAATGTTAAAAAAAACAGATTTATTTTTAGCTTTTTATGCTATCATAATTTTTTCTTTATGTCAATAAAAAACACCGAATCTTGACAAAACGGCGCTCTATTATATCTTTAATAATTTTCTAACCCTGATAAATTTTCCCGACTTTATAATTTTTTATAATTCCTTCGGTATTATCAAGCATTTTGGCTGGCAAATCATCTAGACTATACCATCTCCATTCTTTACATTTATCCGGCTCCATTATCCTCGGCTCACCATCCTTATATTTGGCTTTAACTCCTAAGCCAAGATAATGCTTATTATCTGTCTTTATATAACGTAATTCGTCATAAACAGATATCAACTCGAATTCTTCCACGTCCAAATCGGTTTCTTCTTTTACTTCGCGTCTGGCAGTTTCAAAAACGGTTTCTCCAAAATCAAGATGTCCGCCCGGAAAGCTCCATTCTCCGGCTCCGTGCGAACCCTGGCGCAAACCTAAAAGCACCTCGCCCTTTTTGTTCTGGATCATCACGCCAATGCCGACACGAGGGTAGGGCCATTTTGAGTTGGCTCTTATTTTTTCTATTTCTCTTTTTGTTAATTTCTCCATATTACTTTTCCATTAATTTAAATTCCCAAAAACGAGCGCTTTTGTAATAATGGCCTTCCATCGCCTTCTTTAGTTCAGTGATACTGACTAATCTCCACTTCGGTTCATTCCCGCCCGGATCAATTAATCTAACTTTACTGCCTTTCAAATAAACTCTGTCTACTACTGACAAATGTCCTCCGTCATTGCCCTGACCATACAACTTTTTATAATTAAAGCAAGCTAAAATATCTTTATTTTGTTTTTCGGCCTTAATTAAAAAATCACTAAAATCATTAATATTCTTAAATTTATCTATGGGATGAAATTTTATTTCTAAAGGTATTTTTAAACGTTTCAGCGCTTTATTCGGCTCGTATATTTTTAAATAACTTCTCGTACCATAGCCGGCTGGCGGTCTTTTCCCGACTGCCACCCGCCAAAAATATTTTCTGTCTTTTTGGGGTACAATTAAACCCAAATAATAACCTAACAATTCCTGAGATATTAAAGGAATATGGTGGCGGTACATAATCATTAATATACAGGTCGGTACACAACACCAAGGTTGTTGAGTGAACGGAATATACCGTGTATCTTTTGGCGTAACATCTTTCATAAATTTTATGTTCACGATACTCATTATATGATACGAGATACGCGTTATGCGATTTAGAATCTTTTTAGCCATTTTAAAATTGCCCAAGCAATTAATCCTCCGGCTACGGCCGTGGCAAACTGCGGCCAGCTTAAAATTTGCGCTACCTTAATCGTCAATTCCTGTTTAATAAGCAGCCGGCCGATGAAATTTACGCTAGCCAGCAAAAATAAGAACTTTAATCCGGCGCCAACTAAAACTCCGAGCCAATAACCGCGAACTTCTTTCTTATTCTGATTATAAATCCATTCGATGCTTAAAACGAAAATTACGTTACTAATCATAATAAAAGGTATTACCGGAGCTAAAACCGCCGGCAATAACCCTCCGGCCAAAGCCATCAAAGAAGGAATTAAACAAACTACTAAAGCGCTCCTGATGCCCACTAAGAACAAAACTAAGATTAAAATGGCGTTAATGATCGGACCGGTTATCCACTGCAGATGAATAAAAAACGGCAGAAGCGTCGCTACACTGGCCAGCCCTAAAAATTGCGCTATTGCCTTAGCATCCACGCGAGCTATGGTTTGTTCTTCTGTATAAATCATAATCTTAGTCTTAAAATATATAATAACTCAATAATCAAGAACCAATAATCAAACAATAATCAATAAATAATAAACAAATGATACAAATAAAAAAATTTTAATAAAAAATAAGTTTGGTTATTAATTATTGAATTTTAGAATTTGTTTGGCTTTTGATTATTGATTATTTTACCCCTAACTTCTCTTTCTATAACTAGTATGCAGCACTTTATGTTCCAATTTACCCTGGCCTTCTAACCATTTTAAAACTTCTAAAACCCCCTTATTCTCATGGGCTTTTCTTATTTTTTTGCTTTTATCCAGCTTATACAAAGCAGCCGTTCTTTTTTTTCTGATTTCATCCGTGGTCGGAATCGGCTGGCCTCCCCCGCCAATACAACCGCCCGGACAGGCCATTACTTCAATATAGTCGTATTTATTTAGATTGGCTATGACCGGTTCTATATTGCCGATGCCGTTAACGACCGCCACTCTTAATTTTTTACCGGCCACGGGCACAATCGTTTCTTTCACCCCGTCCAGTCCGCGCACTTCTTTAAAATCAAGCCGGGTCGGGCAAATTTTTCTTTTATTTTTTCCGCAAGCTAAAAATTGGGCGGTGCGCAAGGCCGATTCCATCACTCCACCGCTGCCGCCGTAAATAACTCCGGCACCGCTATATTCCCCTAAAATATCATCGGCTTTGGTCGGTTTTAATTTGGGGAAATTAATACGGTTCTTTTTTAAAAGCCAGGCCAGCTCCCTGGTGGTCAAAACGTAATCTACCGGGAAAAATCCCTTTACTTTTAGTTCCGGACGCGTGGCCTCAAATTTTTTGGCGGTGCAAGGCATTACGGAAACGACTACAATATCTTTAGGGTTAATATTCATCTTATCCGCCCAATAAGTTTTTACTATCCCGCCGAGATGAACATGGGGGCTACGGGCCGTAGTTAAATTGGGAATTAATTCCGGATGGTAAAACTCAACATATTTTACCCAAGCCGGGCAACAGGAGGTTATCATCGGCAACCTCTCCTCCCTTCCCCCTCCCCTAATTAGGGGAGGGTGGGGTGAGGTCTTTATTCGTTTCAACAATTCTTCTGCTTCCACCATAGTCGTAACATCAGCCCCGAAACTAACATCAAAAATATAATTAAAACCAAGTTCTTTCAGGCCGGACACGATTTGACCGGTTAAAATTTCGCCATAAGCTAAATTAAATTCCTCGCCGATGCTTACCCGAATAGAAGGAGCAAATTGGGCGACAACAACTTTATTTTTGTTTTTCAGGGCTCTCTCCACCATTTCCCACTGGCTTTGTTCCTGGGCCGCCCCGACCGGGCAATGGACCGCGCATTGCCCGCAATAAATACAATCGATTTTTTTATCTTTAGTCGGCACTATCTCCTGGTCAATTCCCTTACCCTTCAACTCCAAATAATTAATATTTTGCAGAAGCGAACAGGCATCAAGGCAATTGCGGCAATCTATGCATTGCGTGCCATCAATTTCCACGGCGTTGGCAAATTTATAAATTTTTCTTTTCCCCTTTCGGTCAGGAAAACGCTTTATTTCAATTTTATACCTTTCCGCCAAATCCAAAAGGCCACAATGCACATTCCAAATGCAAGTCGGGCATTTTTCAATATGTTCGGCAAAAATCAACTCAATATTTAAATTGCGCGATTTTTTAACTCTTTCCGTATCAGTCCATATTTCCATGCCTTCCGCCACTGCCTTTTTGCAGGCTAGGGAAAGTTTTTTTCCTCCTTTAATCTCCACGACACAAATCCGGCAATTGCCTTTAATCGGAAAATCTGGATGGTGACAAAGTCCGGGAATGAATATCCCGTTTTCCCGCGCTACCTCCATGATAGTTCTACCGGGCAAACAATTTATTTTTTTTCCGTTAATTTTTATTTCAATCTTTTTCATAAACTCATTTGTTCATTTAACCAGCCCATAATAATTCCAACAATATAATCAACTTCTTCCTTTCTTAATTCCCGCCCAGCTTCTATTTTGTGCCATTTCGATAAACAGCCACGGCAACAGGTAGCAGTCGCATGCTGGGCAACAAATACCGGGTGCCCCCTCATGGGCGTTTGCTTGCCGTCATTTTTCGGATTAGTCGGAGCCAAACGATCTGCGATAAAATCATAAGCATGCTGCCGAATAATATTTTCACCCTTATCCTCAAAATATTCTCTTTCTTTCTCTTTTAACTTAAAGCCTGACCTAAACTTTGATTTTTGCAACCGCGCTTTTATTTTCTCCCATCTTTCATTATTCATAAGTCATCTAAAACATTCACAAATCGTTTTCTTATCTAGCTTTCTTAAGTTTATTTTACTGGCTGGCATCTTAACCAAAACGTTATTCAGGTATGATTTAATCGGCACTGGCACTACGATGCCCAAACCGCAGAAAGCTATTTCTTCTAAATTAGTAAGTAACTCAGAAAAAAGCTGCCAATCCGGATTAGGCAAATCCATCATTTCCCTTAAGCGATAAACCCCCTCCCGGCAGGGCGTGCATTTTCCGCAGGATTCGTTAAGAAAGAAATCAAGCCAGCTTTTGATTAAGTTCTCTGGCTTGTGCTTCATCATGCTGTAAACGGTAATTGAACCGGCTCCGCTTACTGGCTGCCTTAATTGCCTGCTTCCCAAAACTTCTCCTGAGGCTTCTCCGCCCACCTGGACAAAAAAAGGAAACCTCGGGTAATTCTTAGTTTCCTTTAATATTTTTTCAATTGTCCAATTATCCGGAAAGAGAAAAACGCCGGTCCATAAACAATCGCCGCTGATTGTATAAAATCTTTCTTTTTTATACTGATTCAGAGCCACTAAACTTACATTATAAAAAGTTTCTACGTTATTAATTAAAGTTGGGCAACCCCATAAACCACTAGTTTGCGGAAAGGGAGGACGTAGTCTTGGCTCGATCCGTTTGCCCTCAATGGCATTAAGCATTGAGCTTTCCTCTCCGCCGATATAACCACTCTCAATCGGTTTTATAAAAAATTCAATTGGCGCTTTATCTATTATCTTAATTAAATTTTTACTGAATTTTTTATGGTAATTATGATTTATATAAATATAAGCCTTTTTGGCTTTTAAAAAATCAATGGCTATTTTTATGCCACCAATCACTTTTTCGGGAAAATTTTCTAAGATATAGCTGTCCTTGGCTACTCCCGGCTCCCCTTCGGAAGCGTTGCAGACTACGTATTTCTTCGCGCCCTTGGCTTTCTTAACCGCCTTCCATTTGTCTGCTACCGGGAAACTAGCTCCGCCCCGGCCCACTAAACCAGCTTTTTTAATTTTAACCAAGATATCCATCAACTAATTTTCAATTTTCAATTTTCAATTTTCAATTATTTGAAAATTAAAAAATTAAAAATTGTTTGAAAATTAAAAATTAAGAATTAAACATTCTTATTAATCCTAATAAAAAATTTAAATTAACCTTTTCTTCCCTATATATTCGCACAATTCGGCAAGCCGGCAGGAGTATCCCCATTCATTATCGTACCAGGCCACGATTTTGACTAAATCCCCGCCAATTACCTTGGTCAGGGATAAATCTACAATCGCGCTAGCCGGATTGCCGATAAAATCCGAGGAAACCAACGGCTCTTCGGTGATTTCTAAAATATTTTTATATTTAGCGCTTCGGGAAAACTTTTTTAAAATCTGGTTTACCTTTTTTTCTTCCGTTTTTTTACTGGTTATAAAAACAATATCACATAAGGAAACTACGGGTGTCGGCACCCTTATGGCCAGACCGTCGAATTTTCCGGCCAAAGAGGGAATAGTTTTGGTTGTAGCAATGGCCGCCCCCGTCGTGGTCGGGACAATATTGGCCGCGGCTGCCCGGGCCCGGCGTAAATCTTTATGCGGCCCGTCCACGATATTTTGGTCGGCCGTATAAGAATGGACCGTAGTCATAATCGCTTTTTTAATTCCAAAATTCTGCCGGATTATATCAACCACCGGCGCCAAGCAATTAGTCGTGCAGGAAGCCATGGAAATAACCTTATCGCCTTTACTTATTTTATTTTCGTTAACTCCCAAAACAATTGTTTTTACATTTTCCGATTTAGCCGGCGCAGAAATTATAACTTTCTTCGCCCCGGCTTTTATGTGCGCCGCCGCTTCCTCTTTTTTTGTAAACCGGCCGGTGCATTCGAGGACTATATCCACATTTAACTCGCGCCAGGGCAGTTTAGCCGGATCTTTTTCCGCCAGCACCTTGTATTTCTTCCCGGCCACAATCAAATCATCGCCTTTAAAGCCGACGCTTGATTTATACTCTCCATAGCAAGTATCATGCTTTAATAAATAGGCCAAAGTCCTGACATCGGTCAGGTCATTTATGGCAACAATTTTATTTTTAGACTTTTGCGCTAAAAAAGCCTTAAAGGTGTTTCGGCCAATTCTCCCGAACCCATTAACCGCAATGTTCACCCCGTTAGATATTTTTATATTTTTCATATATTTTTTATGACCCCCGCTAAATTCAAATATCCAACGGGGTCCATATGTTTTTTATTTTTAATAATTATATAAATATTATAGCATAAAATAAAAAGAAATAAAAAAATACCCTGTTTTCACAAAGTATTTTTTATATACCAATTATTTTTTCTTATTTCTATTTAAATCAACCTCTACAATACCGCCCTCTTCTCCCTTCTCTCCCGGAAACTGTACCCTTACCGATTGTTTTAGGATATGGTGCCCAACTACCGTTCCCCTTTTCCCGTCAACGTTTACCTTTGTCCCGAGGGGCGGCATATTCTTGGCTAACTCTTCATAGCCCTTTTCCTCAAAAGCCAGGCAGCACATTAAGCGACCGCACATGCCGGAAATGCGCTCACTGCCGCGGTGGACGACCTGCTGGACTTCGGCCATTTCCGAAGTTATGGAAGCCAAATCCCCCAAAAACCTTTTGCAGCATAATTGCCGGCCGCAGGGCCCGTAATCGCCTTTTATTTTAGCTTCATCCCTGATGCCGATTTGATACAGCCTTATGGTTTTATTAAAATGACGGGTTAAATCTTTCACTAATTCCCGGAAATCAACCCGGCCGTCGGCAATAAAAGCAAAAGTGACTTTCGAGCCGTCAAAAGAAAAATTGACGTCAACCAGCTTCATTTCCAGCTGATTTTTTTCTACCATCTTCCGGCAGTATTCCAGAGCTTCTTCTTTATCTTTAGAACTGGCCCTTTTTCCCAAATCAAGGGGAGTGGCTTTTCGTATTATCGGCTTTATTGCCTTTTTGGTTTCCTGGTTTTTTTCTTCCTCCCCGCTCTCTTTATCGGGAATTTTCTCCTCAACCAACTCCGTCTCTTCAGCTTCGGCAAAGCCGACAACTTTCCCGATTTCCATGCCCAAATCAGTCTTAACGATGACATTATCGCCCAAAACCAGAGTTAAATCGGCCTGGTCAAAATTATAAATTTTATCCCAGGGGGCAAATTGTACTTGGACCATCTTCATATAATCGGAAAAATTACAGGCTGTATCTTAAAAATTTTTCTACTTTTACCTCGCCTAAAATATCTTTCACTTTCTTTTTGTCGTCCTTTATATATTCCTGTTCGAGAAGGCAAACTTCCTCAAAATATTTGTCTAATTTCCCGGCAATTATTTTTTCCATTATCGGTTCGGGCTTGCCTTCTTTCGCTAAATTCTCCCGGTAAATTTCCTTCTCTTTCTCTACCTCCTCCGGCAATACCTGCTCCCGGTTCAAATAACGGGGACTGGCCGCAACCACCTGCATGGCCATATCTTTGGCCAGCTCGTTCTCTCCGGCTTTATCTAAACTCAATAAAACCCCAATCCGACCGGCCGCATGGGAATAAGCCGCCACGCAAGCGCCGGTTAAGACGGCAAACCTTTTAATCCCTAATTTTTCTCCGATCGTGCCGCTTAAGCTATCCAAACTCTCTTTTACCGTCCCTCCGTCCATCGTTTGATTCATAAGTTCATCCAAATCTTTCGGTTTATTATTCTTAACCACATTAAATACCGCCTCAGCCAATTTTTGGAATTTTTCATTACGGGCGACAAAGTCAGTTTCCGAATTGATTTCTAAAATATAGCCCTCATCGCCGGCATCGTTAGCCGCCACTAAAACTATGCCTTCGCCGGCCTCCCGCTCGCTTCTTTTAGCCGCCTTGGCTATTCCTTTCTTTCTTAAAATTTCGACTGCTTTCTCTATGTCGCCTCCGGATTCTTCCAAGGCTTTTTTGCAGTCAACCATACCGGCCCCGGTTCTTTCGCGGAGCTGTTTTATATCCTCCATTTTTATTTCCATACTATTTAAAATATTAAATTTATTAATTTTTATCTTTTTCCGCTTCTTTTTTCCCCTCCTCTATTGCCTCCTTAACTGAAGCAAGAATTAACTTTATTGTTTTTGTCGCGTCATCATTGGCTGGGATAATATAATTAACCGGCTCGGGATTGACGTTTGTGTCGCAGATGGCGATAATCGGAATATTTTTTTTCCTGGCTTCCTCAACCGCGGTTTTCTCTTTTTTAATATCCCAGACAAACAAAGCATCAGGCAGCTTATTTAACCCGACCAAACCTCCGACTTTTATTTCCAACCGGCCGATTTCCTTATCAAAGTCCACCCTTTCTTTCTTGGTATACTTTTCCAATTTTCCCGTTTTTCTTTTATCAACCAGATCCTGGTATTTTTTTATCGTTTTTTTAATAATGTAAAAATTAGTCAGGCATCCGCCCAGCCATTTTTCCGAAACATAAGGCATGCCGGTCTCCTCGGCCATTTTCTTCAAGGGGATTTTTACCTGATTCTTGGTCCCGACAAATAGGACCACTTTGCCTTCGCTAACCATTTTTTTTATAAAATTCAAAGCCGCTTCCAGCATTTTTTGCGTCTTTGTCAAATCAATGACATAAACGCCTTTTCTGGAAGTAAAAATAAACGGCTTCATTTTCGGATGCCAGCGGCTGGTGTGATGCCCGAAGTGCATGCCCGCCTTAAGCATCTCTTCTAAACTTGGAATCTTTACCATAATTTTCTTTTTTGCCTCTATTCTGCAAAAATCCCGATCCCGAGTACTCGGGAGGGACAAAGAAAAATTAGCAGAATATGAGAGATTATTAAATAATAAACCCCGCACCTTTTGGATTGGGTATTAATCCCCGCCCAAAAAGGTGCGGGGTAAATAAAAAATGGCTATTCGCCATATAAATAAACTATAACATTTTAGTTTTTATGTCAAGCAATATGCAATATGCGACACAAATTATGGGGCAACAAATTTCCCCACAAAATCATTTGCCGACACAGCTCCGAATTTCCGGGAATCGGCTGAATCGCCGATATTATCTCCGAAAATCAAAAATGAATTTGGCGGGATGTGCCCGTCTTTTATATATAAATCCATTATCTTTATTTCTTTTTCCGCAAATGTATATTCCTGCCCGGTGGAATTTTCCATAATTTCATCATTTATTTTTAATCGGCCGCCGAAAATTTCCACTTTATCAGCGCTAGTGGCCCTGACAATCTTTATCAGGGGATTTTTATGGCCTCCGTAATTATAGGCGATAACATCGCCTCTTTTCACGGAGTAGCCGCATTTATAATAATTTTCCAGCAGTATTATCTCCTCCCCATTGGCTATCATCGGCGCCATGGAATCGCCCTGAATTATTTTTTCTTCTTTCTGAAAACAGCCGGATATGTCCGGCGCTTGGTTTGTTTTTATTTTTTTATAACTAAAAAAAATATAGGATGAGATAAACAGAATAAAAAATAAAAACAAAAATATTGCTATTTTATAAAATTTTTTAATATCTCCCATCTTTAAAAAAATTTAATTACTGCAACATAATAGCGGGTAAGCGGAGGAATAGCAATCCACAGTCTGATAAATAAAACCGTTGTTCGTCCACTTGGCGATTGTCCCGTAATGGCCAGGTCCGGCATAAACCTCAAGTTTATAATCATTGCAGTCCGCCCCCTCCACATTAGCTACCATGTTTTTACCGGTTCTGACCCAGCCCCCTAAAGTAATGTTAGAATTATAAACAAAATACGTCGGGTCAAATCTGCGACCTATAAATTCTTCGACATTGCATAAATGGTAACCGGTAAAATAATTCTCACAGGCATATTTGGCAAAAAATCCGTAGATTTGGCTGCTATTGCCCATCATATACGTTCCTGCTCCTCCGCCGTCAGCGGTAGCGACGGCATTATCCATATATGCCTTAGTTGTTAAATTATTAGCTGCCGTCGGAGCCGCCGCACTAATATTCCCGGTAGCACTGATATTGCTAGAAGCATTAATACTTGAAGCATTGATATTCCCGGCCACATCCAATTTAGCCGCCGGGTTCGCGGTACCGATTCCGACATTCCCATACTGGACAATTAAGACATTTTCCGCCTCAAAATCAGTACTTAAAATTAACCCGCCTATCTTACTTGTCCGGTAGCGCCCCTATTAATCGGGGTGGCAATATTACCTTCCGGAGGATTTCCGGCCGGAGCGGTCCAGGCAGCCAAAAGAGAGCCCAGGGAAATAGATAACCCCAAGGTTAGGATAATGGAGAATATTAATATTAGAGAAAATTTTCGGGCAAGCATGGGGAATTATTTTACAATTTTTAATTTTGTAATTTTTAAATAAACCTTAATTCCCAATTTTTGAAAATTAGGTCATTAAAAATTGATTAAAAATTTAAAATCGAGAATTGAAAATTCCTATTGTTATTATACCACAAAAAAGATAAATAAACAAAATACCACCCCTAATACCTAGCACTCAACCCATAACACCCAATAACCCCTCCCCCTAAAACCTCATCTTTTCTGTAAAAAACCACGCTTTGCCCGGGGGTAATTGCCCTTTGCGGCTTTTTAAATTTTACAGAATATCTTCCTCTGTTGTTCTCCGCTTTTAGTTTTTCGATTTTACATTTTACTTGTTTGTGCCTGTACCTAATTACCGCCTCGCAAGCCAGGGGCAGTTTGGGTTCTCGCCCGGCTATCCAATTAACATTATCCGCGACTAATTTATCATTACATAAAGCCGGGTCATCGCCATCCTTCACCACATACAAAGTATTGGTTTTATAATCGCATTTGGCGACATAGAACGGGCCGATGCCGCCGATTTCCACCCCCCTCCTTTGGCCGATAGTGTAAAGCGGCAGGCCCTGATGTTCGCCCACTTTTTTACCATCTAAAGTTTTTATCGGACCTGATTTTAATTTAAGGTATCTTTTTAAAAAATCGTTATGGCTCTTGCCGGGGATAAAACAAATTTCCTGGCTTTCTTTTTTGGAGGCGACCGGCAGTTTAAATTTCCCGGCTATTTTTCTTACTTCTTCTTTTTTATAATCGCCCAGCGGGAAGAGCAGATGCCCCAATTGCCCTTGCGTTAAAGTCCAAAGAAAATATGACTGATCCTTATTTTTGTCTTTCGCCCGGAAAAGTCTGTACTGCCTGCCAGTTTTTTTCAAACGCACATAATGGCCGCTGGCGACATAATCAAACCCCAATTGCTTCGCCCGCTCAATCAGCAGGCCCAGTTTAACCAATTTATTACAGCGGATACAGGGATTAGGAGTCCCGCCCTTCTTATATTCATTAAGAAAATAGTCAACCACTTCCTTTTTAAAAATATGGCTGAAATTCAAAGTGTAAAACGGCATATTGATATTGGAGCAAACCCGCCTCGCATCCATTAAGGCTTCAATTGAACAGCATTTATTTTCCGCTTCGCCCGCCTTTTCATCTTTCCAAAAATGCAAAAAAATTCCCAAAAGGTCACACCCCTGGTCTTTCAATAATTTTGCCGCCACCGAAGAATCCACCCCACCAGACATCGCTACAATTATGCGCTTTTTTTTATCGCCGCCCGCTTGCCCCGCAGAATCCCGAAGGGATTTGTGTGGGGACATCGCCACGATAATTTTTTTGTTTTCTTCTCCCGACATAATTAAATTATATCTTTAATAATTTCATATTACAATACAAAGGACAGGGCAAAGCCCTGTCCCCGTAATTTTTATTTTATTATTTTATTTTTATATTATTTCAATTTTTTTAATACAATCCCGGGAATTGCTGTTTAACTGCCTGGACGGCCTTATCATCGCCAGCTATGACTTCCAGCAAAGCTCCGACCGCTTCCCTGGCTTTATTATTTTCGCCTAATTTCTGATAAAGCAAAGCCAAACTATACAAGACATTGGCATGTTTCGGATTTAACTGATAAACGCTGTAAAAAATCTGTTCAGCCATAGCCAAATCATTGTTAGGGCTAACCGCTGCTCCGGCCGGCTGGTTTGACTCAACGCTTAATTCCTCGCCACCTTCTTCCTCGCTGCTGGTTATTTCTTCTTCAGTCAAGGCTTTGGTGGCGCTTTGCGACAGGTTAAGCTGGGAGACGCCACGGTTAAAATATAACCTGCCTAATTCAAAACGATAATCTATATTGTCTTTAACTAAAATTACCGCTTTCTTAAGTTCTTCAATCGCCGCATCATTATTGCCCAATTTTTCATAAGCAACCGCCTTGCCGTAATAAGCCGGCGCCAAATCGTTTTTCTTCCCTATGGCCTCATCATATTTTTTTATAGCCTCGTTTACATAATACTCCTTTTCGGTTTTATCCTGTTCGGCGTTAGACCGAGCCATATTTATTAAAGCAATGCGCAGAAACGGCGTCGGATTATCCGGCTCCAATTCTTCCACCTTGTTATAAAGATTCTCCGCCCATTCTAAAGCGCCTCTTGTATAAAAACTGGCGTTCTCATATATCAGAGCCAAAGATTCTTCATCGGCCGCTTTGTTGGGGGAAATTTCCACGGCCCTTTTACCCATTTCAATCGCCTGGCTTAAATTATTTTCAATTTTCGTTTGGTCTCCCCCGGCACCAACCTCCTGGTTGGCCAAAATCATATAATTGCTGGCTAATTCCATATAATAACTGTCTTCATAGGGAAATAAGGCCACTGCTTTCTTGAGCTCAACAATCTTGCCATTGGGATCCTCAATCGCCAAAGATTTTTTGGCATGGACTTCGGCCAGATACATTTTTACCCCCATGGTGAAAAGAACAACTACACCGGCGCTTACGCACAAGAATATAGCCGCTAAAGCCAGAGCGTATTTAGGCGAAGACCGGAAAGAAAGCACCAGGGATTTAAATTTTTCCGGATAAAGCCGAATAGCGGAAGAAACCATAAAACAGGAAACCAGAACTGACCATAATATCAGGCTGTTATTTAAAGAAAAAAGCAGGGCGAAAATAATTATTACTATAAAACTGGAAAAGAGGGCTAAAATAATCGGCTGAAGTTCTTTATCGGTCATTTTCAGAAGCGTAAGAAAACAAATGGACAGCGCTATCAAACCGACCACTATAAAAACCAGGGCTCCGACCACGCCAACGCTGGCCAGCAATTCGAAGATAATTCCGCTCCCGCTGTTAAAGCGGGCATTCCATAAAGGCGAAGCGTTAAAATCAGCCCCCTTAAACTTGGAAAAACTATAATAAAAAGTGGCCGGCCCGGAACCGAATATCGGATTTGCCCTTAAACTATTCTGGGCAATATCCCAGGAAGCGCTTCGGGAAAGACTCACTTCCGCCGGTAAATCTAAATTCATTGCATTAAAATTGCCTAAAACCAAAAAAATTATAATAAGAAGAAAAACGGCCAAAGGAATAATTAAATTACTGCCCGAAACAGATATGATTTTAGCCAGAAAAAACATCAGGATAATCACTATCCCCACTAAAGCGGCTGGCCAGAAAGTAAACCCGTTAAGAAGGACTAAAATAGTTAAATTCGCCAGGATTGTTGAAATAACCAAAATTTTCAAAAAAGCAGCGGCCGCCTTATTCAAGCGGGGGTGGATCTCTTTTATCTGGGAAGCCAGGATAATCAAGAACGGCAAGCAGGAAATGAGAAACATTGTCAATCCGGACGAAGAGCCAAGGGGGTTAAAACTTATTGTCTGCGTGAAGGGAAGGGGCAGAACGAAAAATCCCAATAATTGAAGCAAGGAATAGAAAGTCACGAGAGAAGAAGAAATGATCAATGACCAAAATATTATTTTTATCCTTTTCGGGCTGATGTTGTTTGAAACCAAATAATAAAACAAGGAAAAAATAACTACGGCTGCCAGCCCTTTTGTTAAGTTTGTATAAACACCGATTAAGCTGTCTTTTGGGCTGACAGAAAGGATTGTGGCTATAATAAAAACCGCCACTAAAAGTAAAATTGGCCAATCAAGCGGCGTCCTTTTTAATTCCAACTCCCCTTCTAAAACCCCCTTTGTCACCCAGGCGACGGTAGCGGCCAGGACAAGAAAATAAAATAGCATTATTTTCTCAAAACCCAAGCCCGACAGCGCTTGGCCGGAAAAAAATAAAGGGCAAAGAAAAAATATCAGGACAATTAAACTGATAATAACAAAATCCAAAAGTTTAGTTGTCGATTTACCCTCCTCTTTCTTGGCCGCTCGCCCGAGCGACACTAAATTTTTCAATCCGGTCATAATTTTAATTTTAAAATTAATAATATTATTTTTCCAGCTCTTTAAAAACGTCAAGATATTCTCCGGCCGCTTTCTGCCAGCTGAATTCTAAAACTTTCTTTTTCCCCCTTTCGATTAAATTGTTTCTGAGATTGCCGTCTGATAAAATTTTTCCTATCGCCCGGGCAATCTCCCCGCTTTTGTACGGGTCAACCAGCAAAGACGCCTCGCCCGCCACCTCAGGCAGGCTGGAAGAAAAACCGACTATTGTCGGCAGCCCGCAGGCCATAGCCTCTAGGGGCGGCAAACCAAAGCCTTCGTAAAACGAGGGGTAAACAAAAACCGAAGCTAAATTATAAAGATAAACTTTATCCTCCCGGGGAATATAATTTAAAAATTTTATACCCTCCCGGTATTTTGATTCCTTCCATTCGTCCATAATCCCCGTTTCTTTCCAGCCCGCTCCGCCGGCTATCACTAATTCTACTTTCTCCTCCCCGAACCCGGTTTGCCTGAATTCGTTATAAGCTTTTATTAAACCGATAATATTTTTGCGTGGCTCCTGCGTCCCCAAAAATAAGATAAACTTATCTTCTAAATTATATTTTTTCTTAATCTCCTTAAGGGCCCCGTCATTTTTATCAACCGGCCTGAATTCTTCAGCCACCCCGGAATAAATAGTTTTTACCTTATTCCCGTTAATCTCTCCCAGCTCTATTATATCATTTTTCGTATTTTCCGAAACGGCTATAATTTTATCGGATTCTCTTATCAATTTCTTAATGTTAATTATATAATGCCATAAGTTTCTCCGCGAGCTAAAAAAATTGGGATAGCGGAGAAAAGACAAGTCATGTACAGTTAATATTTTTCTCGCTTTAGGGGACAAGGAAATAAAATTAAGATTTGGCAGCCAAAAAATATCAACTCCGAGCATTTTATCAATCTTCGGGTGGCGCAGAGTTTTCTGGAATAAATAATTGAATATCTTATTGGGATAGCGGGTGCTGACTACTTCCGCATTGCCATTTTTAAATTCGGGCATTCTCCCGCTTATATCCCGGCCGGAATTATAAAATAACTTATATTCATTCCTTTTGTCCTGGTCCAAAATCGCCTTAACTAAATTAAGCGTGTACTCTGACACGCCGCTATATTCCCTCTCCATTAAAGTTCTTATATCAATGCCGATTTTCACCCCGTTAGAAATCTTCTTGTTTTCTTTCTCCATATAATTTTTAATCTACCCTCCAAAGCTTTTCCCCGCCAATAATTTTACTATTCTTTCTAGCTAATTAAATTTCTAACGGGGTTCATATTTTTACGGGCCCCCTTCCTATTTTTCTTTAAACCTCCTGTATTCCTCCTCAATAAAACCTCTTAATTCTTTTTTGAATTTTTCCACAGAAAACCGCTCGGCCTGACGGCGAATTTCCGCCGGCTCCCACTTCTCGGAGCTAAAATTTTCTACGGCTTCGGCCACGGCCGCCGGTGTCTGCTCGTCAAAAAATATTCCGGTTTTCCATTCAACCACAGTTTCGGTGGCTCCGCCTTTGCGAAAAGCGATTATGGGCCGGCCGGAAGCCATGGCTTCTATAACGGTAATGCCGAAATCTTCTTCCTGCGGATTTAAAAATGCCCGGCAATGGCTGTATAACTCCGCTTTGGCTTTATCGTCAACCCGTCCCAAAAACTCAATATTTTTGCTGCCGGCGGCAATCCCCTTTAACCTCTCCAAATCCACCCCGTCCCCAAAAATTTTAAGCTTTTTGCCTGAATTTTTAAACGCTTCCACGACAATATCTACCCGTTTATAGGGGGCCAGCCGGCCGCCGATTAAAAAATAGTCCTTGGGGCCGTCAGAAATATGGAAATTTTCAATCTCTACCGGCGGATAAATCACGGCCGAATCGCGCCGGTAATATTTTTTAATTCTTTTTTTTATGGTCCCGGAATTGGCAATATAGGTATCTACCCGCTCCGCCGCCTGCTTATCCCAAACCCGAATATAATTTAAAATCAGAGAGATTATTTTTTTTAAATATTTATTGTACTTAAGCTCATTTATGTATTGGTGGGTATAATCCCAAAGATAGCGGGTCGGCGTATGGCAATAGCAAATATGCAAAGTGTCTATTGAAGTAATGACGCCTTTGGCAAAAGAGCTGGTGCCGGAAATGACTAAATCATATTCCCGCAAATCAAAAAATTCTACCGCCATGGGCATAAACGGCATATACCATTGGTAATGCTTTATCCCGCCGGGAAGCTTTTGGATAATGGAAGTTTCTATCCGCCGGTTCTTAAAATATTTATCGGCGTTTTTCTTTTCGTAAAGCAAGGTATAAATCGGCGCCTCAGGAAACATCTCCGTCAATACCTTTAAAACTTTTTCCGCCCCTCCGTCTTGGGCCAGATGGTCATGAATTAAAGCTACGCGCATTTTTACATTAATGGTTAATAGTTAAAAGTTAACTGTTAATTGTCATTACTTTATTCCGCTTTCCTCGGCCTTAAGATCGCCAGTGGCGTTCGCAGCAAAATAGATAAATCGAACAAAAGCGACCAATTTTCAATATAATAAGTATCAAGCTTCACTTCGTCTTCAAAGCTTAAGTCGCTCCGGCCGGAAATCTGCGCTAAACCGGTAATTCCCGGCTTAATAGATAAAACTTTTTTGTGGTGCCGTTCATATTTGGCCACTTCGCGCGGCTGGTGCGGCCGGGGGCCGATTAAGCTCATACTGCCGAATAAAACGTTAAAAAACTGCGGCAGCTCATCAAGGCTCCAGCGCCTTATAAATCTTCCCACTTTTGTTATCCTCGGATCCGCCGCGATTTTATAAACCGGGCCATCCTTGGTATTTTGTTTTTCTATAAGTTCCTTCTCAAACTTAACGGCTCTTTCGCTATTGGCATAATCTTCGCCGACGCAATACTGGATTGACATTGACCTGAATTTAAAAACCTTAAACACCCCGTTTTTGCTGACTCTTTCATTTTTGTAAATAACCGGCCCTCTTGATTCTAATTTTATGGCTAAGGCCGTAATAATCAAAATCGGGCTGAAAACAATAATGAAGAAAAGAGAAAAAATAATATCAAAAATCCTTTTAATAATCCGGCCCCAGCCTTCCAGGGGAGTTTTTTTAACTTCAACAATGGGTATGCCGGCGATTTCCACCACCTCGGTCTTTAAAACTTTTGTCCCCAAAAGATCAGCCGCGTACCTGAAAGTAATATGGTGCTCATCGGCAAAATCAAATAAACGCAGAATTTCTCCCTTAGTTAAATTCGGGTCGCTTTGGATTATTTCATCTATTTCCTCGCCTCTCTCCCGGCAGGTTTTTAAAAACTCGGCCAGCTCTTCAACCGCTTCAATGTTAAAATTACGCAAACGCTTTACAATTTCATAGCCGGACTTCTTATTGCGGAAAGACTCCCGGACTAAGGTGTCGGTCGTTTGGCTATTGCCGACCAAAACGATTTTATGGACGCCAATGCCGAAAGAAAAAAGAGTTCTCTGCAAACCCCGGATCAGAGCCCGGGAAAAGCTTACGTAAAAAATAGCTAATATCCAGCCGGCTAAAACAATAAAACGGGAATCAAATAATTCCCGCCTGACAAAAATTAAAATTACTATTAGCATCAAACCGGTGGAACAAGCCAGCACGATTCGATAAAATTCTTTTACTAATCTCCGGGCGTCTTTTATGTTATAAAGCCCTGATAAAGCAAAAATAATTACCCACAAGAAAGAAATCAACAGGACTACTTTAAAATAAGAAGAAAAGGGTAAACTAAAAATAACCGGCCTTATTCCCGTGGTGAATTCGGAAAAACGGATATAGTAAGCGGAAATACCGGCTAAAACTACCATTAAAAAATCCAAGGGCACCAGTAAAAAAGTAAAAATTAATTCGCTACGCTTCATAATGGATGGCGCATAACTTAAATAACGTTTTAATTATAAAACGTTAATAGGCTACGCGGTTCGTATTATGCGAAAATAAATTCCACTAATATCAGGGCAAGCTATAAGCCGGATTCTGTTTAAATAGTCATCTATCTAGTTCCGAAGTTACCCTCGGAATCAAGCGAGCCACTTTTTTCCCGCTCAAATGCTTTAGCATTCTGGAGTGGGATTTGCTCTTGCTTCAGACAGGGTTTACCGCGTCACTCTGTTACCAGAGGACGATCCAAGTAGCGTAAATTAAACGGATATCCGAGATCAATTTACACACCCTGGAACTTTTCACGTTTGGTCCCGATTGCTCGGGACTAGTATAGTCTCTGTGGCACTTTCCCTAAGATTACTCTTGGTGGGCATTACCCACTGCCTTTTTAATGAAGTCCGGACTTTCCTCCCGCCCAAATTTTTGGGCGATTGACTATCCACTTACCCTGATATTATTGAAATTTAAAGGACTAATTATACGAATAACATAGCACTTGATAACTTAAAAGTCAATAAATTTACTATATTATATTTAATTTTAGCCAAATTTACTAAAAATAAATAAATTAAAAACCTTGACAAATTATAAATTATATGATATAAAGGAATGTTCAACATGCACCTTCAAAACCGAGAAAAAAACAACGAAACTCAGATATGAGGAGGCTTGCCATGCAAATGGACATGCATTTTTACCTAATATATTTTCTCGCCCGATTGTTAGGTTTTTGCGACAAAGATGCGAGGAAAATAGCTTACGCTTCTAACCATGTTGATTTTGCCGAGTGTAACAATCTGATATACGCCGCCAAAATTTATATAAACATGGTTGGAACATCTCACCGGCCCCTAGATTTTAAAAAGCTTAGTGAAAGCAAAAATCGGTTCCGGCCCTGGATACCTTTTCATTTCCTACCGAGCATAAAGAACCTTATATGTGAAATGAATGGCGCATTGGTACAGCCGATGCTGGAATACGTTTTCTTACATAAGAACGAACCGTATTTTTTGCATCTAGTTGGTGTTGTCCTGCACGTCCTCTGCGACTCCTACTCGCACTGGGGATTTATCGGACAAAACGATGAGAGAAACAGAATTGATAATGGCTCTCTGAAAATCGTGAATCATAATACTTCAATCTTGGGACGACTCGTCGACGAATTGAAGACTTTTAAGGAAAAACTCCAAGGAACCATAGCCGAAAAAATGCCCGTAGGTCATAGCGCTATAGGCATGTGGGCTGATATTCCCTCGATTATCATCAGCTACAAAGCCGAGAACAGCGAAATAGAAATTATAAGGGACAATCCGAAAAACTTCCTTGAGGCGTCCCATCGGGTTTATAATTTCTTACTCCGGGTTCGGAAAGAGAGTCCTCAATATGGGCTGACAAATCCTGACCAAAGTTGGGATGATGTAAGCGCCGAAATTGAAAAACTCATCTCCGACAAGTGCTCACTGGGAGAGCGCCTTAGCAAATGGCAGAAGTTGATAAACTCTGGAAAATACTTTCCTGCGACTAGCCGGGACAAACATCTCCTTTACGTTGCGGAAAGCTGGCGTCAGGATGAGTTGATAAAACAGCTTAACGCTGGTAAAGATCCCAACTCCTGCCATCCTCTCTTGTTTAACAGGGCTGCACGCATTCATGAAATGTTTGTTGAAAAGCAACTAAATGAATGCGGTTTAATCATCAGCGCAGCGTAATATCAACGGCGGAACTGCTAGTCAGTTCCGCCGTTTTCTTTTTTAAAAAAATCATTGACCCCACTTCGCCTCGCTATTGCTCGGAACTTCCTGCCTGCCGGCAGGCAGGCAAGGGGCGAGACGAAGCGATGTGAAATCTAAAATTTTAAAACAGATTTACACATTTAGCCAGCGGGCGTGCCTAATTCTTGACAATACTAAAAAAATACACTAACATAAAAAATCGCTCTTTTTATTTTTATCCTCCGAATTCAAAAAATTCACTGATATATCAACCGCAAGGAGCCGAAAATGGCAAAAATTTTTATGGTTCATGGGTTATCCGGCAATAAAGACGTCTGGGGAAAAATTATTTTTTCCTTTAAAAACCTCTTTGAATGTGTTGCCATTACCCTTCCGAAGAGGAAAAAACTGACGGAAAAGCCCAGCCCCGGCTTAGGGGAAGTGGCTACATGGGATGACCTCGATTTTCTGCTTGAGGAAGTAGGCAAAATCAAAGAGAGTCTGTCGCCGGGAGAACTTTTCATAGGCATGGGCCATTCCCGCGGCGCTCTCTTGATACTCAAACTCCAACAATTTTTTGCCGAAAAGGGAGAAAAACTCTTTGACAAGATTGTCCTGATAACTCCGGCCGCACCCAAGGGAATAAAAATAATCAGCTTGCCGGTCCTGATAAGCCTGGCCGGCATTACTCCTAAATGGTGCTTCTGGAAAAGGCCGGTCCGACGCAGTTTTTCTTGCGCTGCCTATTCGGTTCTGGACGAAAGAATGCCGGAAAAAGACCAAAGAGCTATCTTTGAAGGGTTTTCCTGGGAATCGGGCCAGGTGGTGGCCGAAACCCTAACTTCCCCGATAGAAATTGACCAGAAAAAAATAACCTGCCCGGTTCTGGTTATTGCCGGCTCAAGAGACAGAATGGTCCCTCCTGATAAGGTAAGGCAAATTGCCGCCTTATTTGAGAAAAGTCGTTATCGTGAAGTTGATGGCCCTCATTTTCTTCTTAAAGGGCCTGCCCACATGCCCCTTTGCCTAATCATCCGTGATTGGATTTGGGAAAAATAACACAGATAACAAAACCCCTCTCGCTTACCAACGAGAGGGGAATTTTTTTATTTTAAATTTTTTTATTTTCTTATTTCATCCATTAACTCCATATAAAATTCCAAATTATTCAGACTCGCCAGTTTTGCTCCCAATGGCTCCCTTAATTTAAACAAGTGATGCAAATAAGCTTTGGAGTAATTGCGCAGTTCCGGCAGTTTGCTTTCCGAATTAATCGGACTAAAATCTCTAGCAAATTTAGCATTATTAATATTGACCGTCCGATAAAAATCTTTTGACATTTGCCTGCCCGCCGTAGCCTTGGCGAAGGCGGGGAATTTAGAATTTCTCTTCCAAAGGAAGAGTTTTCCATGCCTTCCTTCTCTTGTCGGAATTACGCAATCAAAAATATCCCAACCCATTTCTGCTGCCCGGACAATATCTTCCGGCAGGCCTATGCCCAGGCCAAAACGGATAGAATCTTTCGGGATTAAATCAGCCGTGAATTGCAAGACTTTTCCTAAAAACCTCCCGTCCTTATCAATTGGCCGGGCGCCGAAACCATAACCGTCAAACCCGATTTTTATCAATCCTTCCGCGCATTTTTTTCTTAAATCCAGTTCGGCTCCGCCCTGGATAACGCTAAAGAGTAACGGCCTCTCCCCTACTTTCATCTTCCTCCCCTTAACTTGCCTGTCATATTCCGCCCGGCACCTGGCGGCCCAGCTAATTGTGCGCTCTACTGATTTTTCTAAATCTTTTCGGCTAAATTCATTCGGCGGGCAATCATCCAAACAGACCATCATATCAACTCCTAAATCAAACTGGATTTGGATGGATTTTTCCGGAGTTAGCTCATGAGAAGAGCCGTCCAAAGGAGATTTAAAAATTACCCCCTTATCGCTTATCTTACCCATAGCCGGCTTCTTATGGACTAAGGAAAAAACCTGAAAGCCGCCACTGTCAGACAAAATCGGCCCGGACCAATTCATGAACTTATGGATGCCACCTTGCCTCGCCGAAGTACCACGAAGGCGGGTGGTTTTTTTTATAATTTTCATCCCCGGCTGCAAATAAAGATGCAACGTGTTAACTACTAGGGCCTTAACCCCCATATTTTTTAGTTCTTCATTATCGGTAAGCTTAACAAACCCCCTGGTCGCATCCGGCATAAAAAAAGGAGTCCTAATGCTCCCATGCGGTGTTTTTATTATTTTAGACTTTCCTCTTTTTATCCCCATTTCGTTCATAATATATAAATTACAAATCCAAAATTATAAATTACAAATAATTTCAAAACTCTAAATTCAAAACTGTTTTGGATTTATGATTTTGGTCATTGTAATTTATTTGGAATTTGTGATTTTGAATTTTGGATTTTTCTATTCTACCCGTCCATCGCTGCTCATCCCGGCAATATCGTCATCTTCCAGTTTTGTGGTCTTAGCTTTTGCCGTGGCCGTAATATTACCCTGCGTTTCATTATCAACCGCCGTCACGCGAGCCTCGGGCAGCAGGACCATAATTCTATTTTTATCAGAATCTGCCGGCGTAATGCTTATGTTAAATTCGGCATCAGCCCGATAAACCGTAATCGGCAGCCGGCCGATCTGCCAGGTAACTTTCCGGGAATCGCTGTCATAACTAACAACGCCGACCGAAGCCCGGTTCTTATTATCCCAATTTACATCTTCCGGCAGGCTGACTTCCACTTTTGCGTCATTCAGCTCATGCAAATTATTGGCCAGCGTCCAATAAACTTTAAAGCTCGTTGTTTCCCCGACTTTGGGCGGAAGCGGCCCGTTGCCGACCGGCACGTTGTCAGCGCTGAAATATCTCACTTCTTCTTTTAAAGACAAATCGCTGTTGATTTTATTAATAATCGTATTGCTGCGGTTATCAAGGTTTTCTTTAAATTCTTCGCTATTGCCGATGCTGAACTGGACATAGCTCTTTATCTGAAAGCTCCGGCTCGCCTTGGCCGTCGCCTCCTCCAGGGAAACAATATCAACGGAAAAATCTATTACCCTTTCTTTATTCGGCTCTAACTCGGCCAAAGCCGGGATTTCTTCTTTTGTCCAGGTAAGGGAATTGCCTCTTTCCTGCCCGTTATTTTCTTCTTTCAAAGTTTTCCAATTAAGGAAATCACTTTCCAAAACCGCCATTAGCACCACGTCTTTCATGCTGGTTTCGCCTTTGTTATTATAAACAAGAGAATAATTAAGCCGGTCGCCGAAATTTACCGCCTGGTCGTTTTTTGAGCCGTTTATAATTAAAGTCAGATTTAAATCGCTTTTCATTACCTCAATTTTAATTTTCTTCTCCAGAAAAGAGCGGGTTTTATCGTCTTCCGCTAAATTCTCAAAGCGCATGATAATTTCCTGCTCATCCGCGATTTTTTTGCTTAATTTATATTTTATTTTAAATTCCTGTTCTTCCTTCCCGATCTCGCTTACGTTATAAACGCCGGGCCTGACTTTTTCTATTTTTAAGTTCTGGTCCGCCTTATTTTCTTTCGCTTCCACGGCGGCGACGGAAATAATTTCCATATTCTCCAAAGGATCAACGGTTAATTTAAACTGAGGCAGAAAATTATTTTCCTTAAGCCTAACTTTCACGGCAATCTCGCTTTCCTGCCCGACCAAGACGGACGAAGAATAATCAAAATTTATGTCCAGCCCTATGTCTTCAACGGAAAAAGTGTGCGAGGCCTCTTTTTTAAATTCCGAAGAAAAATTTTCCGGGGTATAAGTTATCTTCGCCAGCAATACATTGCTGGTCTCTTTCTGATTAACTATTTTCCCTTTTATCTTTATCTCGCCGCTTTCCCCGGTCGCCAGGGTGTCAAATTTCCAGACCGAATCTTTTTCCGACGCCTTAGGCTGGCTGTCTAAAAATATAAAATTATCCGGATAAGTAACTTCAACCCTAACTTGGTTGGCATTGGCCCGGCTTAAATTTTTATAAGTTAAGGTGCAGAAAAACTCCTCCCCGGCAATAACTTTTTCCGGAGCGGAAACGGATAAATCCAAAGCGGTGGCGTCAGAACCGCCGCGAAAAATATAATAATAAAACCCGTAACCCAAGCCGGCGAAAATCGCCAGTAAAAATATAAGATTAAGCATCTTAAAGAAAAACCCGCGCTTCTTTTTTATGTTGAGCTTCATAACATCCACGATATCGCCCTTTTCGTCCTGATAAATTTCCGACAAACTCTCGTCAATTTCTCCTTCCCGCGCCTCTTCATGAACCGCTTCTTCAAACTCTTCAATTTCATCGTCAGTCGGCAAAGGCCGTTTTACAAATTCCGACAAGCCGGAATTGCCGTTCCTTACTTTTATTTTTCCGTTAAAACCGTTATTTTTGTTTATGTTTGGCATAATAATATAAAAATTTAAAATATCATCTTTTTATACCCTCCTTCTAAAGGAGGGTAGGGGGTTAATAAAGCGAACGATTATTTTTCACTTCTTTAAAACCCCCTTAATCCCCCTTTACAAGGGGGACAATTTATTATTGTCATTTTTATTTTTGATTTTTTAATTTTGATTTTCTAACATCACCGCCCAATACTTATCAATATCTAATTTATCACTTACATACCAGCCTGCCTGCGCAGACAGGCCATTGGGCATTAAAGGCAGACTGGCCGGGTATTTCCAGACTATTTTAAAATTATCAGGCAATTTTAAGCTGGTATTAATCTCACTTCCCAAAGAGCCCGCCTGCTTTTGCGCAAATAAAGTATAGGGCATAAGCTGTTTTTGCCCCGGGTTAAGAAGCGCTTTTATTTTATCAATAAAACCATCTCCCCTTTCTTCTTCTTTTAAAATAAACGGTAGTTTGTATTTTAAATAAATCGTGGCGGTTTTTCCCGGGTCAACCATCGACCAATTGGCAAAAACGGTTTTCCCGCTCTCGCCGTATATTTTCGTGCCGCTCGCTTCGTCGGTCTTAGCGGTTGTTTCTTCCTGGTAAACCAAGGGGTCTTTCGCCCATCCATCTTCCGGTTCCTCAAAATAAATCGGGTCAGGCTGGCTAAAGCCCTGGGCTTCTAAAAGCTCACTTCCCAAAGGGACATAAACTCTTAGCCAGTCTACATTCCTTACCCCGGCGAAGGGCTCATTTTTTATCCCTTCGTGGCTTCTTTCTATTTTTAAAGTATTGATTACGGAGCCGTTGGGCATAATTTCCGTTACCAAATTTATTTTCTCTTTTATCCTTTTGTCGCTCTTGCCGCCGGCAATATTGGTATTAATAACCGACAAATAATCTTTCCCTGTTTCCCTGATTTTTCCGTCCCAGCCCCGGGCTTCTATTTCTTTCTGCAGCTCCTCGTCGGTAAAATAAAATAAGATATGTTTTTCTTCCAAACTTTCCTGCGCCAGAGCCAAAAGTTTTATTAGCTTGTCCTTATTTAAGTCGGAAGGCAAATCTCCAATAATTTTATCAAGCAAATCTCCGATAATTTTTTTCGGCTGGTTGGCTTCTCCGGCGGTGGGCTTGGCTTCAACGATCGTCTGGGTCGTAAGCCAAAAATTTTCCGCGGTTAAAGTCACGCCGTAATCGGCCGTCATATCAATCGGGCCGGTTATGGCCAGCAGTTTCTCTAAGACCGTCGGCGTAAAACTGATAACGCCGTCAACCGTCGGCCCGTCGCTTTTTTCATAAAACCACATCAATTCTTTGGCCGAGGTCGGCCAATCCGGCCACCAATTGGCATCCCAAAAATGCCACAAAGGGTTAACCAGATGCAAAGGTCCCGGCGCCGTTACTAATTCCTTAAGGCCCCCTTCCGTATCGTAGCTGCCTCCGCCCGGCGCTTCTATATTTTTTATTTTCCCGCCGGCCATGTCAACCAGGGCGAAACTTCCGATAAAGCCGCCCGAAGCTCTCATTTCCGCGTTGTTCTGGAAAACCAACAAATACCGCTTATCCTGGTTGGTTCCCAAAAAAGTTCCCAGCTTGTCCATTAAACCAACAAATTCCGCCAGCCCTTTTTCTAAAATTTCTGTCTTTTCCTGTAAAAATAAAAATTTATCTTTATACTCATCGGGCAGGGCGTTTATATCAATTTCTTTCAATTTATTGTTTAAATCGGCGGCTTCGTCGGCGGTTATCTTCCCATACTTAATAAAGCTGTTTATCATCTCTGGAATATCCGTACCTTTATTCTCAAACAGGCTTTGCATCGCCAAGCTCAAATTTCCGCCCAAACTTGAAGTGACCTGCCCGGCGTCTAAAATTTTCTTGCTCTCTCCCGCTAATTTTATTCCCCCTCCGGGCGCTAAAGAAGCCAAAGAAAAAAACACATCATTTATTTCCGCTACCTGCTTTTGCGCCTCTAAAAAATTTTCGCCGGCTTTGGAAAAATTATCGCTGGCCTCGCCGAAATTAAGCTGGGCGGCCGACTGCGAAGCCGTGGATAAGTCGCCCAGAGCGGCTTCAGACGCGCCCAATATTTTGCCTTTGAGTTTGTCCAGATCAAGAGATTTATAATAAGCAAAAATTTTAAAAGGCAAAACTAAAATTAATAGAACTAAAGCAAAGCCCAAAACCGAACGCCTCCAGGTAAATTTTGCTTTCACCCCGTTAGAAGAAGGCAATTCTCTAACAGGGCCTATTGGCATCTCTGCTTTTTTTTCTTTATAATTATTTTCCAGCCGCTGGCTAATTACCGCCTTCTCCCTCCTTATGCTTTCCGCCATGATCCCCGCTTTTACCCCGTTAGAAAAGAGCCTTTGATAAAATCGGAAGTATAATTCTTTCACTGTCTGCGGCTTATAGCCACCGAAAAGAGGCACATTTCTAATGGGGTTTTCCAGCGACCCGTTCCACCCTATTTTTAAATTCTTTGATGATAAAAGGATAAATTTTCTTATTGCCTCAAAAATATCTTTAACAAAATCCCTGAAATTTACATACAAAAATTGGCTGATAAACTTAAGGCCTAAACAAAATTTATAGACAGCTAAACAGGCTAAACCGGCAAGTTCATAAAGAACAAGGCCAAAAAACCGGATTAAAAATAAAACCAGCCAGCCAAGGCGATAGCAAAATTTGTAAAAACTTTCAATTATTTTAAAAAGAATGGCGAGAATAAATTTAATTAAACTAAAAAAGGCCAGCTGTTTTAATTTCGGGCTGTAAATATCAAGCCATTCAAACGCTAACTTAGAGCCGGCGATTAAAGACTCTTTTGTTTCCGGAGGCATTTTACTGACCGCCAATAATTTCCCGGCGCCGGTAGCAATATTGGCTTTATCCTGGCGGCAGCTATTAAAAAAATCAGAAAAATCTTTCTTTAAGCTCCTGCCCTTTTCAAAAAACTCCTTAAAATCAAACTCCTCCAGTTTTGTAAAAAAATCGCTGGAATAAATTTCTTTCTTCTCTTTATTACCTGATTCTTCCTCTTCGGCCGCCTTTTTTAAATCAACCACAAAACGGGAAGACCGGTCTTCCTTTTTGACTGATAAAATGTTTTGTTTTTCGTCTCTGGGCATTTTTATTTTTAATTTTTAAAAACCTTTTCATAAACCCCCAAAGTCTCCTTTGCGCATTTCTCCCAACTATATTTCTTTACTTGCTCATAGCCCTTTTTTACTAATTCCTGCCGCAAATTTTTATCCTCTATAATTTTCTCAATTTGTTTTATCATCTCTCCTTCATCTTCCGGGTTAAAATAAATCGCCGCTTGGCCTAAAATTTCCGGCAAACTGGATTTATTGGAACTTATAACCGGACAGCCGCAAGCCATGGCTTCCAAGGGCGGCAAACCAAAACCCTCATAAAAGGAAGGAAAAACATAAGCTAAGGCCTGGCTGTACAAAATTTTTAAGTTTTCATCAGGCACAAAGCCGGGAAAAATCACCGGACTTTCTTTGTCCCAATATTTTCTAGAAAATTCCTCTACCCGTTTATAAAAATAATCCTGCCTGCCCACTAAAACTAAACTTAAATCAGGCCTTTTTCCGTGGATAACGGAAAAAACCTTAACCAACCCTTCTAAATTCTTGTGGGGGTAAGCATTGCCCACATAAAGTAAGAAGGGGCTGCCTATATTATAACCCAAAAAAGTTTCTTTGTCATGGGAAAAATCACTTAATTTCTTATTGAGCAAACCGGAAACCCCTTCATAAGTAACCACCACTTTGCCCGGCTTGATTTTAAACTGCCTGGCAATATCATCTTTAGTGAATTGCGAAACGGCAATAACGGCCCTCGCTCTTCTTACGGCCAGCCAGATAACGATCCGATAAATCCTATTTTTCAATTTATAAAAAAGCGGGCTTAAAGTCGTGGCCCGGATTGTCGGGAATTTAGTTAAAATTAAATCATGGATAGTAACGACAAATTTAACCGGCGTTAAAATCGGCACGTTAAAATGGGGAAAATGCATTAAATCCAAACGCGCTTGCCAGATTAAATAAGGCATAATAATCTGCTCGGCCAAAGTATACCAGTGCACGTCGGCCAAAACCTTTTTTACTTTCGGATTATTGGGAATAAACTCATCAAAATTTTCCTTGCTTAAAAAAACTATATATTCATTTTCCTTGTCTAAAACCACTACCCTGTCCACAACCTCTTTTGTATACCGGCCCAAGCCCTTGCCAATCGGGCCATAAAAACGGGCGTCAATCCCAATGCGCTTTATTTTTCCTTTATTTTTTCGCATATCTATATTATAGCACAAAATAAAATGAATGCTCTCTTATTTGAACATTCATTTTTTACTAAATATATACAAATAAATATCCTTAAAAATCACCAAGGGGTTCGGGGGCCAAACCCCGCAATACTGGGGGGCAGGCTGAGCTAAGAATTGCTTGCCCGCCGAAGCTTTAGCGGAGGCGGGAGGCCCCCGAAACTTCCTGCCTGCCGGCAGGCAGGTTGCTTACTTTTGGTTACAAAAGTAAGTCCAAGCGAAGCATTTTTTATTTTACTTTGTTCATAATATTCTCCAACTCTTCATCGCTAAAAAAACTGACCACAACCAGCCCGCCCTTTCCTTTTCGCTTAATTTCCACTTTCGTGCCGAAAAATTCCCGCAAGGAAAATTCCCGGTCTTTATCCGCGTAATCAATCTTAACCCGCGCCTGTTTTGTCCCGCCCATCTTTTTCGCTTCGCTGTCCGTATCCCGAACCGTTAAATTATGGCGAAGTATTTTTTTAAACAAAGCCAACTGCTTGGCCTGGCCGTCAAGGCCCATTAAATATTTGGCATGCCCTTCGCTGATTTTTCCTTCCACTAAAGCCTGCTGGATTTCTTCCGGCAGATTAAGAAAGCGCAGGCAATTGGATATGGCCGACCTGGACTTCCCCACCCTTTTCGCCACTTCTTCCTGCGTCAGGTTAAATTCATCCGCTAATTTTTTATAAGCCAAAGCCGCCTCAATCGGATTTAAGTCTTCCCTTTGCAGGTTTTCCACTAAAGCCATTTCCAGTTTTCTCTGGCTAGAAGCGTCGCGGACAATAACCGGAACTTTTGTTAAGCCCACTTGTTTGGCCGCCCGAAGGCGCCTTTCCCCGGCAATAAGCTCGTATTTATCGCCGGCTCTGGTAACTATCAAGGGCTGAATAATGCCATATTCTTTTATTGATTCAACCAATTCGTCCATATTAAAATCACTGAATTGGCTTCGCGGCTGCATCGGATTAACCTCAATCCTGCCCGGGTCTACCTCCAGCACCTTGCCCCGGTCGTCTTCGGAAGTAACATCAACCACGCTTATTCCCTCCTCGGGCAAAGCGTCTATTTTTTTTATTTTTTGCGGTATCAGGGAACCAAGCCCCCGTCCAAGTCCGTTAGGCATAGAAATAATTTAAAATTTAAAAATCAAAATGTAAAATTAAGGTATCGCGCTGCGCTCGCCTCGCTGAAGCTTCGGCGAAGCGGGCGCGATGAATTTTTAATTTTAAATTGTCATTTTGATTTTTGATTTTTACATTTTTAATTTTCTAAATCTATTACTTCCCTCGCCAGCCGTTCATACGCTTTTCCGCCCCGCGACCCCGGGTCATAATGGAGGATTGAGCGGCCATAGCTCGGAGCCTCCGCCAATTTTACGCTTCGGGGAATTACCGAGCGGAAAACCCGATTAGGAAAATACTGGTATAACTCATGCATAACCGAAGAAGCTAAACGGTTTCTTCCGTCATACATGGTAATCACCGCTCCCATAATCCCCAGCTCCGGCTTTAAATTATTCTGCACCAAACCGATAGTTTCCAATAACTGCCCCACGCCTTCCAAGGCGTAATATTCGCTTTGGATTGGAATTAAAATTTCATCCGCCGCCACTAAGCTATTTATGGTTAAAAGGCCCAAAGAAGGCGGACCGTCAATTATAATATAATCATATTCATCCTTTATATTTTCAAGAATTCGGGCCAGCCGATATTCCCGGTTTTCCATATTGACTAATTCTACCCCGGCTCCGGCTAAAGCTATGGTAGAAGGCGCGATTTTATACCCCTCCTGCAAAGTTCTCTTGGTAATTTCAAATATCGGTTTAGCCCCGATTATGGCTTCATAAATTCCGCTTTCCAAATTTTTATGGTCAATGCCCAAGCCGGAAGTGGCGTTAGCCTGCGGATCAATATCCACTAGCAAAACCTGCTTACCTAAAGCCGCCAGATAAGCGCCCAAATTCACGGCTGTCGTTGTCTTCCCTACCCCGCCTTTTTGGTTAACAATGGATATAATTTTTCCCATACGTACTAATATTATATATGAAAAAAAATTCTTTGACAATTTTTCTTACTTTCATTATACTAAAAGCAGTTTCAAAAATAGGCCCTGGTGGCCCGCCTCCGTCCCGAGCGTCGGGACTTCGGCGAGGCAAGCGGAACTGGCATGCCTCGCTGAAACCGGGCTTCAGCTCGGCGAGGCCGGTAAACGCGCACAATTAATTTAAAATACATTATAAGCCCTGGTGGCGGAACTGGTAGACGCGCACGACTCAAAATCGTGTGGACGCAAGTCCATGAGAGTTCGATTCTCTCCCTGGGCACGGATAATTTAAGATTTCAGATTCTAGAATTCAGAATAAAAACAAACACAAAATCACAAGCCAAAACCAAGGGGGGGGTATTGGCTTTTTTGTTCATTGAGAATTGAATCAAACCAAGATAGACAAAAACATTTTAACGGGAGGTACGGAAATGATTAAAAGATTTACACTGCCGGAAATGGGATCTTTGTGGACCGATCTTCACAAGAAAACCATGTGGTTCAAAGCTGAATTAGCGGGATTGTGGGCGAAAGCCAAGCATGGTGATTTTTCCATGGAAATCTATAATCTCGCCAGGAAAGTAAAAATCACGGAAGGCGTACTCGCTAGAGCTGATGAAATCGAAAAAAAAGGAGACCATGATCTCATCGCGTTTGTTTTAGCAGTCACTGAACTGCTGAACGACCTGGTTAAGCCCTTTTTTCACACCGGCTTTACTTCATTTGATATTGAAGACACTGCCCTCGCTCTGATATTGCGTGATTGCCTTTCAATCATTCTGACAAAACTGAGGCGCCTCAGAAGTGTTTTGCTGGCGAGAGCTATTGAACATCGCTATACTCTGCAAATCGGCCGAACACATTTTATCCATGCTGAGCCGATAACTTTCGGATTCAAACTCTTGGGATGGGTTGATGTGCTTGACCGTCATATCATAAGGCTTGAATCCTTACGTAAAGAAATCGCAATCGGCAAATTTTCCGGAGCCGTAGGTATGTATACTCTTGACCCGGAAATCGAGCGTTTGGCATGCAAACACCTCAGACTCCGGCCGGCAATGATTTCCACACAAATTATCAGCCGCGACATACTTGGTCATTATGCGGCTACTCTAGCGGGAATAGCTAACTCACTTGATCGCTTTGCGACTGAAATTAGACATCTCGCCGGCACGGATATCAGCGAAGTTGCCGAATTTAAGAGACCAGGGGCTAAGGGCTCTTCCGCAATGCCTGGAAAAAGTATGCTCCGCAACCCGATCAAAAGCGAGAATACTTGCGGGCTGGCAAGAGTCTCTAGAGGATACCTCATTCCTGCTTTCGAATGTGAGGTAACCTGGGGCGAAAGAACTCTCGAGAACTCGGCCGCTGAGCGCGTCTACCTCCCTGATTTGAGCATTACATTGGATTTTATGCTCAATCGTTTTGCCGAAGTTATGGAAAAACTCGAAGTCTTTCCTGCGCAAATGGAAAGAAATATTTGGCGAACAGGCGGTATTGTGTTCTCGCAACGTGTTATGATCAAACTCACCGAAAAGGGAATGCATCGCGATCAGGCATACGATCTGCTTGAAGCGCTCGCCTTGTCCGTTGAACGTGGCACTTTTACAACCGCAAATGGCGAATCTTTTAAAGATCTCGCATATGCAAATAACTCTATCGCGGGATTGTTATCTTGCGAGGAGTTAGACGAATGCTTTGATCCGAAATCGGCCCTGAAGCACATTGACGAAATCTTCTCAAGATTCGCAGTATAAACACAATTCTGGAATTTTCGAGCGGCCTCCGACTTATCGGAAGCCGCTTTTTTTATTTCCTAAACAATCCCCTCTCCTGGCTAGGAGAGGGGCAGGGGTGAGGTAGTTGCTTTTTTATAAAAAGTCTGATAAAGTAAAGAAAGAAAAAACACATAAAATAAACTAACTAAGGAGGTTAGTTTTTTGTTCCTTAGAATTAAATAATTCACTATAAGTACAACTGGAAAAATTAACAGTCTAACCGAGAGGCAGGAAAACCATGGAACAAGAACGGGTTTTAGTTATCGAAGGCAGCGAAAGCGACAACCCGAAAACCAATGAATTTCTGAAAATTCTGGAAGCATGTAACGTAAAATATCATGCTCTCGTCGCATCCGCCCATGTGCATGCCGGTCAGGATTTCTTCAATTTTGTCGCAAGCCTTCCGGAAAGATTCATAGTCTTTATCGGAGGCATGTCCCTGGTGGCGCCAGGAATAATTTCCAGAACGCGCTACAATATGGGCAGATATGATACCATGGTTTTCGGGGTACCAACTGATCCCGAGGCTCGAAGTGCAGTTGAGGTTCTACCCCAAGGAACATTTGTGCTTACTTCAGGGCTGAACACCGTTAGTCCTACACATGGCATTCAGAACAATGCTCTGGCAGTCGCCCACTTCGTTTTTATAGTCACGGGCGATACGGACATTGGCGAAGGGCTCACAGCCTGGTATAAAAACATGAAGGAGAAAAAACCGATTAAAAAGTTTGAACTGGATAAAGATGGTCTTATCCCTGAAAAAGAAAAGAAGTAAAACTACCCATCACCAGAACCCTTGCCGAAGCTTTAAAAGCGGCTTAAGGGCAAAACCTGAAAGGAGTAAATCATGGAACTGGCACCCGTACTGCTTCGAACTGACATCCCGGTTCTACAAAATCCGGGCAGAGGAAAGGTCCGCGATATTTACGATCTGGGCGGCCACCTTCTGATTGTCACCACGGACCGCATCAGTGCCTTTGACTGCATTCTGCCCACCGGCATTCCGGGTAAAGGCGGAGTTCTCAATACCATGTCGGCTTTCTGGTTCGAATTCGTGAAAGATATCGTCCCCAGCCATCTCGTTACCACAGACATCCACGGCTTCGCGAAAAAATTCTCGCCGGAACTTGTACCTTTTCTCGACCAGCTCAAAGGCCGGTCAATGATCGTCCGCAAAGCCCAACGCATTGATGTGGAATGCATCGTGCGCGGCTATCTTTCCGGAAGCGGCTGGAAAGAATATAAAAAGAGCGGAACCGTCTGCGGTATTCCCCTCCCAGCCGGCCTGGTCGAATCGGACCGGCTTCCTCAGGCCATTTTTACCCCTTCCACCAAGGCCGAAAACGGGCATGATGAAAATGTCAGCTTCGACATCGTCGTCAAGATGATCGGCCAGCCGCTGGCGGAGAAAATCCGCGACCTCTCGCTCGCCGTGTACGAAAAGGCACGGGCCTATGCCGAAACCAAGGGCATTATCATTGCCGATACAAAATTCGAATTCGGGGAGGTGGACGGCCAGACAATTCTGATCGACGAAATTCTCTCCCCGGATTCATCGCGGTTCTGGCCGAAAGCGCTTTACCGTCCGGGCGGCCCGCAGATGTCGTTCGACAAGCAATATGTTCGCGACTGGCTCGAAGCCGTCGGCTGGAATAAAGAGCAGGATACGGCGCCCGAATTGCCGCCCGAAATCGTCGCCAAGACCACGGAGAAATACCAGGAAGCTCTCAAACTCCTTGTGCCATAGGAGGATAATTTTACAAAAACAAAGCACCGAATCTACGGAAACGGTGCTTTTTTATTTTATAAAATTCTTCTATTTCTAAATACTAAATACTATATACTAGATACTCATTCCCTACTTTTCCAGCTCCTCTACCTTTTTCTTAATTTCCGCGTTATTCGGATTTAACTCCAAGACTTTTTTAAAATATTCTAAAGCTAATTTGTCTTCGCCTTTTAATTCTAAAGCCAAGCCAATACTGTAAAGGGCGTTAGAGTGAACCGGATTAATTTCAATCACTTTCAAAAATTTGTCTAAAGCTTTATCAGTTTCTCCCTGGTTATAATATAATCTCCCCTGCTCATAATAAATTCGCTCGTCTTTATAAATCTTGCCTAGCTGGTCTAAAATCCCCAAGGCCTCATTGGTTTTTCCCTGCTTGCCATAAAGCTGGGCCAGGGCGAAATCAGCTTCATGATAATTATTTTTAAGTTCCAGCGCCTTCTTCAGGGATTGCTCGGCTTCGTCCAGTTGACCGGCATCCAAATAAGCCTTGCCTAATTCCGTTATAATTACCGGATTGGACGGCTCCAGGGAAGAAGCCTGGTTAAAAGATTTAGCCGCCCAAATTTCACTGCCCTGAGTAAAGGATCCTATGTCGCGGTAAACCATACCTAAGGTTTCCCAGGCAGCCACGGCCCTAGGAGAAATTCTGGTCGCTTCCTTGGCCCAGGCCACACTGCTGTTAATCGACTTCTGGATTAATTCGTCATCCCTAAAATCAGCCGGCTTTAAAGCTTCACTCCTTATTTTATTAAGGTAAGTTTTAGCTAAACGGATATCATAATCGCCTTGATAAGAATTTAGCCGGGCGGATTTAATTAAATTAGTTTCGCCTCCGGCCCGGGCGTAAAAATCAGCCAGCCAGTAGCGGATGGTAAAGCCGGCTAAAACGAGCCAGGCGGAAAAAAAGAAAAACGCTCCAATCTCAAGTATCTTAAAAAAAAATTTTTCTCCTTCTAATTTTATCTCTTTAAATACCAGCCAGCCCGGATAAACCCGCCAGGAAACCATTAAAAGGGCCAGCATCAGCCAAAACAAGAATAAGGTGGAAGTGCTGGCATAATAGGAAAACTGGAAAAAGATTAAAACTAAAAGCGCCACCAGCAAAAAGGAAGCCGGGCCGCTTTCCTCTTCTCCGCTCCCCCTTTTTAAAAAAATAAAAATTAAATAAAAAAGGGATGATAAGATAAGAAGATAACTTAAAATTCCCAGGATTCCTATAGTCCCAAGCATCTCCAGGATAGAGGAAGCGCCATGGTCAAACCTGAACTGCCAAAGGTCCGTGTTGTTTAAACTATCCGGGCGATACAGGGAAAAAATATAGGAAAACGTCCCGGGTCCGCTGCCTAATATTATGTTTTCCTTAAAGGCCGGAAAGATAACGGAGGCGGTGTCTTTAAAGCCAAGATTTATTTCCGGGGAAAGGTCCTGACCGGTTAGATATTTGCCCATTCCGCTTAAACGAGCGGGGAAAATTAAAAACGCCGCGGCTAAAATGATAAAAAGAGAAAAAAATAAAACCTTTCTCTTATTTAACCCGCCAACCTTAAATCCGGCGTTCCTTAATTCCAAAAAAATAAACAGGCAGCCGACGATTGCCAGCCCCTGCCAGGCCAAGGAAAAATTTACTATTACCAAAAAAATCAAGGAAAAAAATAAAATTATTCTAAACAGCCAGATGCTTGCCCCGTTAGAAATAACGCCCCCACTGGAATTTCTAACGGGGCTTGCCTTTTTGGCCCCGTCCCGGCGGCAGCAAAATATTATTCCCGGCAGCACCGCCATCATCACAACGCTGTAAAGCGCCAGCATCTCCAGGGAGCCACCAAGAAAATTAAAGTTTAAGGAAAAGAAAGTATTTGTTTTCTGGAGCAGCTTGTCCCATAATCCAAAAACGGAAAGAAAGGCGGAAAGAAGAATTAAGACATAAGAATAAAGCAACAATTTCAATAAAGAAAGAGGAGTTAGGCGCCCGTCCGCATTGGCTAAATTAACAATTAAAAAATAAAAAATGGCCAAAGCCAGAAGGCCGAACCAGGCGTTGCCAGCCGCGCCGGAATAACCGAAAAAAGAAGCCAACCGGTCCTGGCTGAAAATACTGGACAACAGGGTAAAAATTAAAAAAGTCAGAATCGGAATATCAAGGGGCGTACGCTTAAATATTATTTTCTTCTCAAATTTAACCATCTTCACCAGCCATAAAACCGCGGCCAGAATCCCCGCCAGCCAGAGCAGAGCCTGCTTGTTAAATTCAAAAAATTCCAGCGTCCAAGGCAAAAAAAACAAAGGTAAAAAGAAGACCAAACCCTTTACTAAATAAATAACCAAATTGTTTAAAATAACGTCAAAACGATTGGACATATCTAAAAAATATTTTTTATTTTAAACTTCTCTCCCCTCCCCCGCTTTTTTCCCCTCAAACATGTCTTTCAGGAAAACGCCGACGGCGGTCGCAACCGGAAGGGACAAAATCGCCCCGATAATACCGGCGACTTTAAAGCCAACCAATAAAACCACGATGCTGACAATCGGGTTTAAGCCCACTACCTTCTGCATCAACTTCGGCACAATAATGTGGTTTTCCATCATTTGGATAATATAATAAAGGGCCAATGTAAATAAAGCGAGCATGGGCGACTGGGTAAAAGCTAAAAATATGGCCGGGATAGACGCCAAAATCGGCCCCAAATAAGGAATAAATTCGGTCAGTCCGGCGATTAAAGCCAAAGTTAAAGCATAATTTACTCCCAAGATAGAAAGCCCTAGAAATGTTAAGGCAAATATTATCAAGGAAAGGATTAATTGGCCGCGCAGCCAAAGCCCGATTTTTCTCTGCATCCGGCTGATTAGCTGCATAATATAGGGCTGATATTCTTCCGGTGCTAACGACCAGATAATCTTCTTCATCGCGCTTTCTTCAACCACCATATAAAAAGTCATGACTAAAATCAGGAAAAAAGAAAGAACGCCACCTACGATTCCGGAAACAGTCGAAAAGACTCCGCCGGCCGCCCTTTCTAGATTAGCGCTAAAAGTGCCCAAACTGTCTTTAATATTATCCAAAACGCCGTGCTGGCTGGCATATTCCTTAAAGGCGGAAGCTCCGGAAATTATTTTCTCCAGATAGTGAGGGAAAGTTACTGATAATTCTCTAACCTGGCTGATAATCGGCGGAATGATAAGATAAAAAGCGGCGCTGACAATAACAAACAGAGTAAAATAAATTAAAATTATGCCTATCCCGCGGGGTATTTTTTTCTTATGCATCCAATCAATCCACGGCTCGAGGGCGCTGGCCAGTATCAAAGAGATGAAAATAATAACCAAAATCTCCCTTACCAGATAGAGAAAGTAAAGCGCCAACAATATTAAAATAGCTTTTACGATGGTTACCGTAGAAATACTAATATTAATTGGCCTTTTGCTTATTTCCATACGGATATTAATTAATTTTAGAGATGATTATATTATAAAGCATATTGCGTAATAACACAATTGACGCCTGAATATTTAGGTGATATTATTTTATAACGCTCTTTAGACAAAAAACCTTTACTATAGGAGGGACTCATGTCTCTAATCGTGCAAAAGTGCGGCGGCACTTCGGTGGCTACTCCGGAAAAAATCGGAAAAGTGGCGGACCATATAAGGCGCTGCCGGGAAAACGGAAATGATATCGTTGTTGTTGTTTCGGCTATGGGAGAAGAAACCGACAGGCTTATTGATCTGGCCAAAGGAATAAGCCCAAATCCTGACGAACGGGAAATGGACCAACTTCTGCAAACCGGAGAGGTGGTTTCAGCCGCCTTGCTGGCCATGGCTCTTAACGGTAAGGGGACGCCGGCTAAAAGTTTAACCGCGGCCCAGATTGGCCTTGTCGCTGCCGGCGAGTTCGGAAAGGCAAGGATAAAATCCTTAAAAAACCGGGCACTCATAAGAAACCAGTTAAAACAGGGAAAAGTAGTCATTATCGCCGGATTTCAGGGTATCTCCGAAAAAGGCCTAGACATAATTACTTTAGGCCGGGGCGGATCCGACACTACGGCCGTGGCTTTAGCCGCTTTCCTGAAGGCCAAGGTCTGTGAAATCTATACGGACGTTGACGGCGTTTATACAATTGATCCGCGTTTAGTGCCTAACGCCCGCCGTTTTGACATAGTCTCCTACGAGCAAATGATTGCTATGTCTGTGGCCGGAGCTGGCGTGCTAATGGACAGGGCTGTTATATTGGCCAAGATGTATGGCGTGAAGATCAGAGTGCTAGTTTCCCCCAGTATTAAGGAAAGCACTGGCGGCACTTTAGTTACCGCTACCAGCGGCAACATCTCTGATCTGGAAAAAACCGCCGACCAAAGCGGAATAGCTATAAAAAAAGAGGTTGGCTGTATCCATGTCTTTGGCATCCCCGATGAGCCTGGAAAAGCCGCGGAAATTTCCTCCCCCCTTGAAAAAATAAATGTAATTGACATTGCCCAAAGCCGAGGAGCGGGAACTGCGCAAATTTCTTTTCTCCTGGACGTGGCAACGGCAGAAAAAGTTTTCCCGAACATGGAGAAAATGGGGGGAGCAGAAACCGCCTTGCGCCAAGGACTTGTAGCTATCTCTCTTGTCGATCTGGCCATGAAAGAAACGGCTAACTATTTCCGGAGAATTGCCAAGGTGCTGGGAGATAACGGCATAAACATTGAATTCATCTCCACTAGCCAGACCGGAATCACGATGGCGATTTCTGACAAATACCTGAACAAGGCTGCTCAAGCTTTAGCCCGAGAATTTGACCTTTTGTCGTCTTGATACAATAGCCCACCCGCTTTTAACCGGTGGGCTATTTTTTATTTTTAAAATTTTTATTTTCTGCTTTTTATCTTTTCTTTTACTTCAGCAATAAATTTTTCTTTATCCACTTCTCTGGTCTTCTGCTCCCCGCGATCGCGCACGGCTAAATTGGCAGATCCCATCTCTTTATCTCCGACCACCAAAACATAAGGGGTCTTTTCGCCCACCGCTTTCCTGATTTTATTGCCCACGGTTTCATTGCTTTTATCCACCTCCACTCTGACATCTTCTTTTCTAAAATCTCCAGCTAACTTTTGGCAAAATTCAATATGGCCTTCTCCGACGGAAATGATTTTAACCTGCACGGGAGCCAGCCAAACCGGAAAAGCGCCGGCGTAATGCTCAATCAAAATTCCGATAAAGCGTTCCAAGGACCCCATCAAAGCCCGATGGACTATTACTGGCTGTTTTTCTTTCCCCTCTTTATCTATATATTTTAAACTGAATTTTTCCGGCATGAAAAAATCTAACTGAATTGTGCCTGTCTGCCAGGTCCGGCCCAAGCTGTCTTTAACATGGATATCAATTTTTGGACCGTAAAAAGCCCCGTCTTTTTCTTTTAATCCGTATCCTATTTTATTTTTCTTTAAAGCGTTAGCTAGAGCTTTTTCCGCCTTGGCCCAGATTTTAGGATCACCCATGGCGTCGTCAGGCCGAGTGCTTAAAAATACTTCGGTTTTTAAGCCAAACGGCTCATATATTTCCTGCATAATCTTTAAAACCTCAGTCACTTCGTCTTCAATCATATCCTCGCTGATAAAAATATGGGCATCATCTTGGGTAATGTGCTGGACCCGCAAAAGGCCGTGCAGTTCTCCGGATTTTTCATTTCTATACACAATTCCCAATTCAGACCAGCGTAAAGGAAAATCCCGGTAGCTTCTTAAATCCTCTTTATAAACTAAAATCGCGCCCGGGCAATCCATCGGCCGTAAGGCCATTTTTCTGCCCTCATTGGAAGTAAAAAACATACTGTCTTTATAATGTTCATAATGGCCGGATTGCTTCCAAAGGCCAACGTCCAAAATATGGGGCAACTTTAATTCCGCATAACCGTGATTTCTCTGGATTTTCCGCCAACGCTCGGCCAAAGTGTTAAAAATAATATTGCCTTTGTCGTGCCAGAAAGGCATGCCCGGCGCTTCCTCGTGCATTGAGAATAAATCCAGTTCTTTGCCGATTTTCCTATGGTCTCTTTTTTCCGCTTCCGCCATCATTTTTAAATAATCTTCCAGTTCTTTTTTAGATGCAAAAGCCGCGGCGTAAATCCGGGTAAGCATCGGCCTTTTTTCATCTCCGCGCCAATAAGCCCCGGCCAGTTTCGTTAATTTAAAACCGGAATTTTTCAGCTTGCCGCTTGAAACTAAATGCGGTCCGCGGCACAGATCAATAAAGTCTTCCAACTTATAATAACTGACTTTCTTTTCACCCTCGCTTTTAAAATCTTTTACCAGCTCCTGTTTATAAATTTGCCCTGATTTTTTCTCCTTGGCAATCGCTTCATCTATTTTCATTTCTGACCTTTCAAACTTTAAGTCTTTTTTTATAATCTCTTCCATTTTTTTCTCAATTTTTGCTAAATCTTCCTCGCTTACTTTCTCCTGGCCAAAGTCAAAATCATAATAAAATCCGTTCTCTATGGCCGGGCCGATAGCGAATTTTACTTTTGGCCAAAGCTGCCTAACAGCCGCGGCCATAACATGCGACAGCGAATGCCGCATAATCTCTAATTCTTTTTCTTTATCCATATTTTTATATTTTAATTCTTATATTCTTTTCTCAAAATTCCCATAATAATCTCATCTAAATATTTTCCTCTTTTCATAATAGATTTTCTTTTTCTCCCTTCCTCTTTGAAGCCACATTTAGTATAACACTTGAATCCGGCTATATTGAGAGGATAAACAGACAACTCTACTCTATTTAATTTTAGTCTAGTAAAACAAAATTTTAAAACCGTCTTTAGGGTGTCGGTGCCATAACCCTGACCCCAATAACTTTTTTCGCCAATTACGATCCCCCAAGTAGCTTTTTTATTTCTTTTTAAATCTAAATCGTGCAATCCCGTATCGCCAATATGTAGTCCTCCCATAGTATAAATAGACCACACTATTTTATTTTTATTCTTCCTAATATTTTTGATAATTTTTCTTTCCTTTTTTAAATTCAAATCCTTCCCTTCTACCCTTAAGAACCTAGTAACTTTAGAATCTTTAAACCAATGCAAAAAATTCTCAGCTTCGCTAACTTTTATCGGTTTAAGTATTACTTTTTCCCCTTTTAAAATTGGCCCAATCATATTATTCTTAATTCTAAATTCTTACTTCTTAATTTAAAAACTCCGCCTCAATGCCTTAAAATAATTTAACGCACCGGGACGGAGTTTTTAATTCCGCGGTTCCACCCAGCTTGTCTCGCCTTTGGGCAAGACCTCTCTTCCCCTATCCCTCTGGTTTAGTCCCGGATACCCGGAATCCCGAATTTTCAGGACCATGGCTGGTAACCATAGCAATCACCTTATGGATAGTTATAATAAATTTTATTAAGCGACATTTTTTATTCTTTCTATTTCATCCATCTCTTCCTCGAACACACTATTAATAAAGGCGGTACCCATCTCGCTATGGACTTTTTCTCTTAATTCATCCCGGCTTAATTCATTATTGCTCGGCTCTAAAAAAGTATCAATGGTTATTATCCTGTTAAAAGCCTTCCAATGCGCATTATGAGTTTCTGAATTAGCCGGGAGGCTCTCTCTTAATAACTTTTGATCCTCATCATGTAAACTATCACGCTTAACTCTTAATTCATTCCTCCATTTTTCTTCGCTATCCTCCTGTCCTCTCTCTTGAGACTCATTTCCTTCGCTGGCAGACATATTTAGCCCTTTTTCCCCGGACCCAAAAAATTTAAACATATATTTATTTCAATTATAAACTTTTCTTTAATTTTCTATTTCTTCATTTCTATTTTAATCCGATCCGCTAAATTCGGCACTTTATCTATAAAAGACGGGAAGAAATTAATTTCATAGCCGGCGATTTCCTTAAAGCCGCTTAAATAATCTTCTAATTGGGCGCGGGTTAAATTAACGATTTTCTGCCGGTCAATGATATCGGCCCCGCCTTTTAAGCTCATTTTCCCCTCAAAAGTAGCATTAACCGTTGCCCGGCCCGTTTCTAGGTCAAAATTATTTAAAGTGTAATTTATCTCTTCGGGCTTAAATTCTATCAATTCCTTATTATCCGGCACTACTTCTTCTAATTTTCCTTTAGCCATTTTTCCGGCTTCGTCGCCGGAGAAAGCGACAATCGTTACCATCGCCTTCATGCTGACATCGAATTTATCCTTCTCTTCGCCCACCTTACCGTTGACCTCGGTGCTGATGGTATTTTCATCGACGCTGTAAATAACTTCATTATAACCCTTATAATTTTCCCCTAGTTCGTTTTTCGCTTTTTCCAAAAGGCTTCTTTTTAAATCCTTAATCGCCTGGTCAATGTCCGATTGCTGAATATATTTTTTTGCCTGCTGCCCATAAACGAATTTCTCTTTGCTTTCCGCATAAATCTTATCCTGCAACCCGGCCCATAATCCCGGAATGGTGAATTTCGTCGGGCCGATAGCCATATCCGCGCTCACCTCATCGGCGTATATTTCCACTTCCTGCGACCCGCCTGCCGGCACATTGATTGTGTTTTTTATCCGGAAAAGTTTATTGTCCGGAGACAGCAATCTCGTTGTCGCCACCAAGGGCTGATTCTTATTGTAATTATTTATAACCGTAACCTTTCCGGTCACTTCTTCGCCGATCTTTTCCGACCCGCTGGCGGAATAGGTATTTTTTTCCTCAATGCTGGTTTGTTCCACGATGCCGGTTAACGATTTCCCCGGTACGGCCGGCTCGCTCCCGTTTCCATAGATATCTATAGCCAAACTGTCGCTTAATCTTTCCTGCGCCGGTATTAAAACAATATTTAACTTTACAAAAGAAAAATAAAAAATAACACCTAGCAAAACAACGGTTAAAACAATAAAACTCACGGCTATTTTTCGGTATAAATTTATTTTTGGGGAATTCATATTTTTTTTCGCCTCTTTTCCGGCCGGTCCGCCCAAACTCGGCGAAGCTGAGACAGCCTCGCTCGCCTTACTTTGCCTGCCTCGCTCTGCGGGCAAGGCTGGCGGCCGAAGCGGGCTTGGTTCTAATTTTTTAAAATTTTTATTCTGCTTTTTAAAGTTATAGCCAGTATTAACTGCAGAGGAAGAAGACGGCCGGAGAACTTTACCTATTTTGGGGAGAGGCTTAGCCTCTTTTTCAATAATTACAGGAACGACCTCTTTTTTGGCTTTATCTGGGAGAGAAGATTTCCCTGTTTTTTTCTTCGCTCTTGGCATAATACCTCCTTATTTTAAAAACTAAAATATATTATTAATATAACAAACTTTTTATTTTTTGTCTACAACCTCCAGGCTGTCGCCGAATAAACCAATTATTTCCTCCCTTAAATAATAATTGTTGTTCACGCGAAAACTCGTTTCCATTACGTTCCTCCCCCCGGCCTGCTTAACTATAAAATAAACTTTATCTTCTCCCCTGTTCTTTAAAAATATCCCCTTGAGTTCTAGAAGCTCTTCGGAATTCAAACTCTTTTTAAATAACAGCCCCAAAGGCCGGCTGATAGCTTTAGAAGGAGAAGGAACCGCTGTCTGGCTGGCGAATTTTTCCCTGCGGCCGCTTAAGTTATTTCCGCCTTTTCCCCGGGTAAAACCGTTATTAACCGCTATTTTTTTAAAATTATTCAGGGAATTTTCAATGGTTTCTAAAATTAATTCTTCGGCTTTATTGGCTAATAATTTTATTTCCCGGTCTTTGGTAGATATCTTCCCCTGGCAGATAACCGCTTTCCCTTCCTGCCAGATATGGCCGGTTTCCTTTAATAAGCGCGGAAACACTAAAATTTCCACATTGCTTATCGCATCCTCTATCTTAACAAAAAACATTGATTCGTTTGTGCGGGTAATTATTTTTTTTATGCCGGTAACTATGCCGGAAACATTAACCAGTTCGCCATTTCCGTTTTGGCCGGAAGAAAGATTCACTTCTCCATCAGGGCCGAAATCCTCTAACAAGGCCGATTGCAATTGGGCTAAGGGGGTAATTGTATCCAGTAAATATTTTTCATAGCTGGAAAACGGATGTTCAGTAATATAAAAGCCCAATAATTCCTTTTCCCAATTAAGCTTTTCCCGTTCTTGGGCCGGCGGAGCCGGGGCCATTCTTGTCCCGTTTCCTCTTTCTAAATTAGGGGAGTCAATAAATAGACTGTTTTGTTTGCTCCCCTTGGCCTTACTTATCTCCTTATTAAAGATAAGCAGGCCGTCAATATTGGCAAGCATCTGCCCCCGCTCCCCGAATTGGTCTAACCCTCCGCTTTTTATAAGGCTTTCCAGGGATTTCTTATTTAAATCCTTGTCAGTCACCCTGGTTAAAAAATCAAAAATATCTTTGTAAGGCCCGTTCGCTTTTCTTTCTTTTATAATCATTTCCACGATATGCTCGCCGACATTCTTCACGGCTCTTAAGCCAAAACGGATAGTCTTAACTTCTTCATCCTCCCCGACCGCCCGGTTGGTTTTCGTGCCGCTGGTAACGACGGTAAAAGAAGCAAAAGATTCGTTTATATCGGGCGGCATGATCTTAATTCCCATTTTCCGGCATTCTTCAATCTCAATGGTAATTCTGTCCGTATTCTGCTGGTCGGAAGTTAGCAGAGCGGCCATAAACTCCGCCGGCCAATGAGCTTTTAAATAAGCGGTCTGATAGCCGATTAAAGCATAGCAGGCGGCGTGGCTCCTGTTAAAGCCATAGCCGGCGAACGGCTCAATAAAGGAAAAAATCTTTTCCGCCTGCTCCTTGGCAATGCCGTTCTTCACGCAGCCGTCAACAAATTTTTCCCTTTGTCTGGCCAGTAATTCTAAAATCTTTTTCCCGACGGCTTTTCTTAAAACATCCGCCTCGGCCATGGAAAACCCAGCCAAGCTTTTAGCGATTTCCATAACCTGTTCCTGGTAAATCGCCACGCCGTAGGTTTTAGAAAGGATCGGTTCCAGCTTAGGGTGAAGGTAGGAAACTTTTTTGCGCTTATGCTTCCCGCTGATATAATCGTCTATCCATTCCATCGGGCCGGGCCGATACAGGGCCACCATGGCGATAATATCTTCAAATTCCGTGGGTTTAAGCTCGCGCAAATATCGCTTCATGCCGGAAGATTCAAATTGGAAGACTCCCGTTGTTTCCCCGGCTTGAAATAACTCATAAGTCTTTTTGTCACTCAAAGGGATACTATCGATATTGATTTCAAGGCCGCGAGTATTTTTTATGATTTTTATGGCCGACTCGATAATCGTCAAGTTTTTAAGCCCTAAAAAATCCATCTTTAAGAGGCCCAAGTCCTCAATCGGATGCAGGCTGTACTGGGAAACAATGCTCTTATCGGAAGAAGAAGCGTATTGCAAGGGCACATAATTTACTAAAGGCTCTTTAGTAATAAGGACCCCGCAAGCATGGGTAGAGGCGTGCCGAGCCACGCCCTCTAAACGTTTGGCATAATTAATAATCCGCCGGGCCGCTTCTTCGTTTTTATATATTTCTTTTAACTCATCAACATTTTTAAGGGCCTCATCAATTTTAAAAAACATCGGGATCATCTTGGCTAATTTATCGCAATAGTCATAAGGGTAATCAAGAACCCGGCCGACATCGCGCACAGCCGCTCTGGCCGCCATCGTCCCGAAAGTTATGATCTGGGCGACATGGTCCTGGCCGTATTTTTCTTCCACATAACGGATTACCTCATCCCGCCCGGTATCGGCAAAATCCATATCTATATCCGGCATGGAGATACGGTCAGGATTTAAAAAACGCTCAAACAGCAAATCGTATTTTAAGGGATCAAGGTTGGTTATGCCCGTCAGATAACAGACTAAGGAACCGGCCGCTGAGCCGCGCCCCGGCCCGACGACAATCCCATTGTCTTTCGCCCAATTAACGAAATCCGCCACAATCAAAAAATAAGAAGAAAAGCCCACTTTTTCAATTACGGATAATTCATAATCCATCCTCTCTCTTATGGCTTTGCTGGCTTCATCGTAACTTTTTCCGTATCTTTTGGAGAGCCCCTGCCGGCACAAATGCCCTAAATAATTTATTTCATTATAGCCCTCCGGCACCTCAAAAAAGGGAAGGGTAATATCGCCTAAATTAATATTCACTTCGCAAGCGGCCGCAATTTTTTCCGTATTGGCAATCGCTTCCGGCGCCTCGCGAAAAGCTTCAATTATTTCCCGGCCCGGCCGCAAAGAATAGTCGACGCCGGTCATATTCATCCGGTCGCTGTCTTCTTTCTTTTTTTTATTCTGCAGGCAAAGAAGAATATCCTGGGCTTCGTCATCTTCCTTTTTTAAATAATGGACATCATTGGTGGCAATCAAGGGGACCCCCAATTCCCGGGAAAATTCAATCAATTTCTTATTAACTTCGGCTTGGCCGGGAAGATTAGGATGATCCTGCAGTTCCAGATAAAAATTATCCTGTCCGAAAAGCTCATTATATTCCTCAATTCTTTGCCGGGCTTTTTCCGGCTTGCCTGATAAAATCAGATGGGGTATTTCTCCGCCCAGACAGGCGGTAGCGGCAATCAGGCCGTCATGATATTTTTCTAAAACTTCCCAGTCTATTCTCGGCTTATAATAGAACCCTTCCAGATGGCCGATGGTCGTGAGCTTTATTAAATTTTTGTAGCCCTCATTATTTTTCGCCAAGAGAATGAGATGGTAATAATGTTCATCCGCTCTGGAATTTTTGTCAAAACGGGATTTTGGCGCGAGATAGGCTTCAACTCCAATGATCGGCTTTATCCCGGCCTTCTTGCATTTCTGGTAAAATTCAATTGCCCCATACATAACCCCGTGGTCAGTCAAAGCCAAAGCTTCGGCTCCGTCTTCTTTGGCCGCGGCCACGAGTTCATCTATCTTGGTTAAGCCGTCAAGCAAAGAATAATGGCTATGGAGATGGAGATGGACAAATTTCATAATCTTATTGTCATTCCGGGCTTGACCCGGAATCCATTTTAATCCTTATTTCACCTATTATCATACCTAAGAAAAAGGGGGTTGGCAAATGAAAAAAATTTTCAATTTTAGCCACAATAAAAATACCCTCCTTGTAAAGGAGGGAGGGGGAGGTTAAGGTTCATAAAATCTAACCCCTTTGGCAGGGTCACAGTCCCTTTTCAGGAGACTGTGACCGGGCTAACTTATACTCGAAATCTAGCACCAAAGCCAGGCTAAAATTATTAATCCTAAAATTATCCGATAAACTCCAAAATAGAAAAAATTATATTTAGTGATAAATTTCAGGAAAAATTTCACACCAGCCAGGGCGGCAAAAAAAGAAACTAAAAAACCGACTAAAAGCGCTTCAAGTTCCCCGCCAGAAAAATTAAATCCGGTTTTAATTAAATCATACCCGGTTGCCGCCAGCATCGTCGGAACAGCCAGCAAAAAAGAGAATTCCACGATGGCCCGGCGGGAAAGCTTTAAAGACAAACCGCCGATAATCGTGGCGGCCGCCCGAGAAACTCCGGGAATCACCGCGACCGACTGGCACAAGCCGATTAAAAAAGCCTTTTTATAAGTAATTAAATCGCTCCCGTTATCCGCGGTTCTTTTGCTCTTGCCCGCCTCAAAAATAATAATAATTATTCCGCCCAGGAGCAAAGCCAAGGCGATAACCGAAAGGCTCTCCATTAAAAAATTCTTTATAATCTGGTAAAAAATAAAACCGACCACGGCGGTCGGCAAAAAAGCTACAATTATTTTTTTTAAATAGTCCAAATCTTTTAAAAATTTTTGCCAATACAAAACCATGACAGCCAGAATCGCACCCAATTGGATGATAATTTCAAAACTTTTGGCAAATTCAGTTTGGCCGATCGCCAAAAGCCTGGCCGCGATTATTAGATGGGCGGTTGAAGAAATGGGCAAGAACTCGGTCAAACCCTCAACGATGCCCAAAACTATACTTTGAATAAAATCCATGGAGTTAAATGTTAATTGTCAATTCTTCATCTCTTCCAGCTTCACCTTAACTTCCTTGTTTTCACCCTTATGCAAAATCTTTAAAGTAATTTCATCTCCGACTTTAAATTTGCCGATCGCTGAAGACAGAGGATTATTGGCGTCAATTTTTTTGCCGTTTACTTCCAGAATAATATCATTTTCCGCTAACCCGGCTTTATCCGCTGGTGAACCAGGAATAACGGCCAAATCAGTCCGGTTTTCTCCCCGGACAATCAGGGCGCCGTAATCAACGCTTAATTTATTAGCATCAGCTATAGATTTATCAACCAAAACATATCTTACCCCCAGCCAAGGCCTGACAATCCGGCCGTTTTTCTTAACGCTTTCAATCGTGTCTTTTAAATCATTAATCGGAATAGCAAAGCCGATATTCTGGGCGTTCTGCGCGATGGCGGTATTTATGCCAATTACCTGGCCGGCCAGATTAAGCAACGGACCGCCGGAATTGCCGGAATTAATAGAGGCATCAGTCTGGATAACGCCGCTTAATTGTTCGCTTCCTAACCCGATCCCGCCGGCGGTAATTGAGCGGGACAAGCCGGAAATTACCCCGGTCGAAACCGTATTCCTGAATTCGCCCAAAGCATTGCCGATAGCGATGACAGTCTGCCCGACTTTTAAATTGCTTGAATCTCCTAATTCCACCGTCGGAAATTTTTCTCCCTCGCCCGCCGAAGCTTTGGCGGAGGCGGGCTCAATCTTTAAGACGGCTAAATCGGTGGCCGGATCCCGGGCCAAAACTTTCGCTTCATGTTTTGTTTCATCATTCATTAAAACCGTATATTCCGCTTCTTCATCAAGAACCACGTGCTTGTTGGTGACTATATAACCGTCGGAAGAAACAATAAAGCCGGTGCCGCCCCCTATTTCCTGTTTCGTTGTGCCGTTCTGTTTTTGCTTCGGCGCAGGCGGATTGGCATTGGGGCCGAACAATTCATCAAAATTATCGCCGAAAAATTGGCGCAAAAAATCGTCCCCAAAAGAATTATTATAATACTGTTCAACCGTGGGCAAATCCTTGCTGATAATAATGCTGACTACGGCCGGTGAAACTTTTTCCGCAGCCGTAATAACGCCCGACTCCTCCTCTACTTTTACGATTTTCTCCCCCTGGTTTGCGCTTCCCTCTAACCCAGAACCAGCCGGCTGGCCGGTAGCAACCCCCTTTAACCAGCTAAATAAATTAAATTGGGCGGCAGACGATACCGTGCCGGCCCAAAAACCCATTGCTCCCCCAAAAACAGAACTAACTATCATGGAAGAAACAATAATGGTTATAAAAGTCTTCTTAAAATTGTTCTCCATATTAATTTTAGGATAAGGATGGGGAAAGATATCCTTTTTATATAATATAATACGAATTAAACCGCTTTCTGCTTTCACGCTGTAGGATTCTCGGGATTTTTAAAAAACAACTCTATCTCAAGAATCCTAAGAGTCTTAAGAATCCCAAAAATCTCAATTAGCACTAGGCGAACGGCAAATTAGCCGGAGGGGAAATATCTTTATTAGGATTATTACCGTTTCCGGCCGCAACCCCGCCCCGCAATTCCTTCCGGCCGTTTTTATTGTTTGCCTCCTCTCTTATAAATTCCGGCTCAAGCATAGCTTCGCTTACTATTTCCTCGCCGATCGGCAGCTGCATAGGCGGGCCGCCTTTTCTGCCCGGCGCTTTTTGGATCATCGGCGCTTTAACCACGAACTCTATCGGGAAATGCCAAAGGGTCGCCAGTTCTTCTATGGTCATTATGCCCATATTTCTTCCCCGGGTGGTGCTGCGGCCTTTATAAGCCCGCATAATTTTATTTTTTCTTATCTTAACGCGGTAATCTGTAAAAAAATAATCTGCCGAAGTCGCCGTTATGTCCATGTCCGGTTTTAAATTATTCAGGTCTAAATCCATAAATTGCTTCATGTAGCCGACAAACCCTTCTCTGACTTTTGGTTTGTTCATTATCTCTTTTTTGGCGACATAAATAAACCGGGATTTAAATTGAAAGCCTAATTGGCTGGACTTATTCTGAATAGCCTCAACCTTCTTTTTTTCTTTCGGCTTTAAATTCATCATCTTCAAAGCGTCGTCTTTTTCATCCTTTTCCTCGATATCCCCCCAAAGCTTATAAACAGCCTCACTGAATCTTTCTATCCAACCCAATATATTATCTATCACCCTATTCGAAAAAGTAGCTGGCAATTTTTCCTTTAAAATTCTTTTTACTTCCTTTTCCCCTTCTTCCGGCCAATCAAACCCCATTGGCTTAATCAGTATCTGAAACCAAAACTGTTCGCCTTTTTTTAAGCTGCTGCATAAATCCATCAAAGTCGCCATAGTATCTTTGTATTGGGCTTCTGGCGGACCCATCTGGTGCTCAAATTCTTTATAAGTCTTAATCGGGTAGACGGGACTTTTAGCCTGGATAAATTCGCATCCCCAGATATCATAAACTTCATCCGGATATTTATCCGGTATGCCTTCGGTATAATCATCAACTTCGGTAATCTCCGCGTCCGGGTATTGGGAATAAACCGCGGCTTCAACCATATCCCGGAATTTCACGTGCGGGCGGATTAAAAACTGGGTGTAACCTTCAATGCTGACGATCTCAAAACTGAAAGGTATTTGAAATTGCCCCTCCCAATATTTTTCTATCAGGGTATGGGTTTTGTGGGCCCCGCCGATATAAGTAAATAAATTTTCTACCGCTTTAATTGTCTGCTCATTGCTGCGCGGAATATCAACGGCCAAAAGAACATACTTATTTGTCTTATCCCACTGGGTCTTTATATAAAAAAGCCAAGATTCCTTCGCCCCCCAAAGGAAAGCGATAGAAATCGGCAGCCAGCCGAACAATAAAAAAGTCCGCCACATCAGTAAATCCGGCCTGGTATTAAAAAAATTATAAATAGACGAAAAGTCAATAACTATATCCATCTTTGTTTTTTACATTTACTATCAACTATCCTTATTTTAACACATTTTCCTGTTTTTAGACAAATAAAAACCGCCCCCTTGGCGAGGGAACGGTTTTTCTTATGTAGATCCTATAAATTTTATTGTCCGGCAACAGCCGTCTTTAAACTTTCTATTAACTGATATTTATTCCCGGCCTTCTCAAACATTTCCCTGTTCATTAAAGCTAAAACTATGGTTGTCTTTTTTACCAGGCGCTTTTCTAAAACCTTGTCAATAATCTCGTCGCGGGTCAGGGGCTTGCCGGCTTCAATTAAAACATCTTTTATGACTTCAGCCACCGTGCCTTCTTTATACCCCCATTCCTTCAAGCCATAAAGACCCCGGCCGACTAAAACATATTTGTCGTCAAGAATCAGTTCGTTGTGGACCGTGGCGGCATTGGCCTTTTTGCTGTCAAAGCCGGTCTGATTGATGTGGTCGGCAATCTCGGCAAAATGCATCGGCTTGCCATGATTTTTTAAGACCAGATATATTTTATCGTTTATTGTCTTCGGCTTTATTTCCCGCCAGTCATAAATTCCCCAATGCCCGAATTTATTCTGCTCCACCTTCCTTAAGGCCCGCAGAAGAGAATATAAAACTTTATTATTGTTTATAATATCCATTTTTTCCTCAACCGGGCTATTGCCTAAAATTCTGGAAATATCAAGGCTATAAGGAATATTGAACTTCTCCCGATTCTTATCATAGCTTTCCAGTTTAGTAAAAAGCTCTATCAATTCTTCTGTTTTAAATATTTTCTTTAAACTTTCTATTTTTCCGATCAATTCACGGGATAATTCTTCAAGATGGTCAAGGGTCTGGTACCTTAATTTATAAAAATCCAAAAATAGCTCGGAGTCGCTTACTTCCTCAAACTCTTCCGGCAATAATTTCGAAATAAGAAAGTCAAGGTGGCTTTTATGGATCAGCTCTTCGTCTTTTTCCCGGCCATCGCCGTTTAAAGAAAACTTAGCTAAAGCATTAAGCAGATACTGCCTTTCCATAAGGCCGCCGTGTTCTTCCAAAAGCTGCGAAGTTACTTTCTTTAAAATATCAACATAACTTTCCAATTTTTCCAGCTGGCGCAGTTTTTTTATGCCGGAAACTTCAATTTGCCTTATTCTTTCCCTGGTTAATTTATGGGCCTGACCCACCTTTTCTAAGGTTTCTTTGCCAAGGCCATGCAAACCAAAACGACGGGTAAGAACGTCTTTCTCCCTATCCGCTAGTTCACTAAGCAAATTATTTACGATTTCCACCGCATTTAATTTTGCTATTTCTTCGGCTTTCTGATTGTTTATGATTTTGTCGAGTATTGAGATATTTTCCATAAATTTCTAAAAGCAAGGGGTATTTAAAATAAAAAAATTATTTATAATTTTAGCTAATATTAGTTAAAATATAATAATAAATTAAAATATTTTGTCTACTATGTTGGTAATATAGCATAAATTTTTATATGTGTCAATAGCTATAAAAAATAATAAAACAGGGCCATCCGCCCCGCTCTTTTTACATTCACCTCCTAAAAGCTAATACCTCAAAATCCCAAATACTGCACTTCTTCCTGCAATTGGATATTAAATCTGTTTCTGACTTGTTGCTTTATATAGCTAATAAGCATAATAATATCCTCGGCCGTGGCCTGGCTGGTATTAACGATAAAATTAGCATGCTCCAGGCTTACTTTCGCTCCCCCGATTTTCTTGCCCTTTAGCCCGGCCAATTCTATCAGCCAGCCAGCCCCAACTTTGCCGTCTTTAATCACGCCGGCTTGGTTCGCTAAATCCGCGATATTCGCATTGTTCTCCTTTAAATAATCAATTGGCAAATTCTTAAAAACCGATCCGGCACTGGGCAGTTTCGGCTGGCGGTTTTGCCTGGATTCTAAAAACTTATTGACCGCGGATTCAATTTCTTTTTTATTTCCTTTTGCCAATTTTAAAACAGCGTTCCAAATTAAATAATTATTATCTTTTTTAAAAACACTTTCCCGATAATCAAAGCAACAGTCTTTATGGCTGAACAATTCAAATTTTCCTTTTTTTATATTAAAAACTTCAATCGTTTCCACTATATCATTCATAGATGAGCCAAAAGCTCCGGCGTTTCCCCTAACCGCTCCCCCGATTGTTGCTCTCGGAATGCCGGCCGCCCATTCCAGGCCGGATAAATTATCGCCCATGGCCAGGCGCACGGCCCGGGCTAAAACCGCTCCGGCTTGTGTCTCCATTCTCTCCCCATGGATTTTAATATTGTCATTGGCCATTCTTACCACTAAACCATCTACGCCTTTGTCATTAATTATAATATTGCTACCCCCGCCAAGAATATAAAATTTCTCTTTATTTTCTTTAGCCCATTTTATCGCTTCCGATAAATCATCTTTCTCTTTTACTTCAATAAAAAACTTAGCCGGACCGCCAATCCGGAAAGTCGTAAATTGGGCTAAAGGTATGTTTTCTTGAATTTTATCCATATATCCCGAGAATCTTAAGAATCCTAAGAATCCAAAAGATCCTACTATAAATTTTACCAAAAAAACAGGCAAAAATCCAGCCTTGACTTCCTTATTGATTAATGCTTAAATAAATTAATTTACAATAAAATATCGTAAACGCACATTTCAATCAAGGAGCGGTTCAATGAAAAGGTATTTCCTTTTCTTCGTTTTAGCGCTTTTCATCCTGTCTTCACATACTGAAGCCCAATGGTTTAAATTTTCCAACGCCAAGATTTCATACGGCCAAAGCCCATTTTTCTCAAGTTTCAATGCCGAAGGAACTTTTGAAAAACAGGGGCGCAAGCTTGTGGGCGCAGTTAATGAGACAAGGGGTTATACTAAATACGGTATTGTTTTTCCGCATATAACTCTGTTTGCAAGCGGTGGCATTCAAAATAAGGCTCCATGGCTTGGCCCGGAAGCGGACTTTAGTTTCTGGAAATTTTCTACTCTCCACTGGACGGGTTGGATGTTCGGATACCTTGACGAGGAAAGTAAAAAATATTTGCCAAGGTGGCAAAATCCGCATTATTTTTTCGCCCTGAATGCCATATATCTTTCGCAGGAGTTCTTAAAAGGGAAAATAACCATAAGCCATACCGTTTTCCATAAGCCGAACCAAAAACCGGATCACATGCCCGGTATTTCTCTCCAGCTTCCGTTCGGAGAAAATGGAAATTTCTCGTGGTCTATAGGCGGAGATTACAGCCTATTGCACCAGTCGCCACTATTCAATATGAGTTTAAAGTACATCCCTTAGCAGAAGACTTGCCTACGCTCCCATCAAAAACGCCCGGTTACCCGAGCGTTTTTTATTTTCTATTTTAAATCGTCTCAAAATGGTTATTTTATTTTATCAAGATCATCAACTTTTAAACCCATTTCTTCGAGAACAATATCACGGAAATAAATTGATCCGGCCAACATAACTTCAGCTAAAGTAATACCTTTACTAAAAGCATAATTTTTCAATCTGTTGGCTTCTTGCTCTGATAACCCAAGTTTTTCAATCGTAAAAGTATTTTTGGTTGTTTCCTGGACATCATAAGCGGTTTGCGGTTTTGACTCCTTGATTTTTTTTATTAGAGATTCTTTTTGGGCTTTTAATATCTCTAAAATTCCGCTATTTTGCAGAACTTCTTGACCGAGCGGGGTTAATTTAATCGGCGATTGCCCTATAGCAACACCAAAGAGTTTGCCTTCAATTTTGCAAATTCTTTTATCTATATCGGATAATTTATCATTTGCCTTATCCCAACAGTCCTTTAAATCGTCAAGAATCTGAAATTTTCTGCCTATACAAAGCAACCCGATAATAATAGATGGGATACCAATGCCTAAAATAATTTTTAAAGCTAAATCCATATTGTATTATAAAATCTATATATTTTTTATAACAAAAAATTAACAACCATTGTGATAGCGTTTGCTAGCCCGTTACACATAAAATTTATGTTTAATTTTGAGTCCCTTTATACTTATCCACATTATACCATAAACAGCAAACGTTATCCAAATATAGCACCCGGGAAGATTATGTCAATACCCCTTGACTTAGCCTAAAAGCCCGGTTCACACCCGAGCGTTTTTTTTATTAAAGATATGAGAAAATCCCCCCCCTAGTCCCCCTTTTCGAAAGGGGGCAATGTTATGCGTTCCACGTTATGCGATATGCGACGTCAATCCACCTCTCCCATTCTCTGCAGTTTTAACAATTCGGCATACAAGCCGCCTTTTCTGTTGGCCAGTTCAAAGTGGCTGCCTTCTTCGGATACTTTTCCGTCTTCCAAAACAATAATTTTATCCGCTTTTTTAATCGTGCTTAAGCGGTGGGCAATAATTATTACCGTCCTGTCCCGTTTGATTTTTTCCATTGCTTCCTGAATTAATTTTTCGCTTTTGCTGTCTAAGTTGGAGGTCGCTTCGTCAAAAATTAAAATCCGCGGATTGGCCAAAACCGCCCGGGCAATGCCGATTCTCTGCTTCTGCCCGCCGGAGAGTTTAATCCCCCGTTCCCCGACCAGAGTTTCATATTTACCCGCTAACTGACCAATAAACTCATCGGCATTGGCAATTTTAGCCGCAGCTTTAATTTCCGCCAAACCGACGCGCGGGTTGGCATAAGAAATATTGTCGCGCACGCTCGTATTAAAAACTTCCACTTCCTGCGGCACAATGGCAATAAATTTTCTGAATTCATATAAATCATAATCCTTTAAATTTTTGCCATCCAAAAATACGGTTCCGCTTTGCGGGTCATAATGCCGGTAAATCAGGCGCACGACCGTAGTTTTGCCCCCGCCGGACGGGCCGACCAGAGCCGTAGTGCAGCCGGAATTTATTTTTAGATTTACTTTGTCAAGCGCCTTGGTATGGCTGCCTTCATAAATAAAATTTACATTATTGAACTTAACCTCCCCCTTTAAATCTTTAACTTTAAGGCCATTTACCGGATTAATAATATCAAGTTTTTGATTGGCCAGTTTATAGAGGCGGTTGATCGCTTCGCTTGAATCCATGATCCGGTCATAAAGCCGGGAAATTCTGAATAACGAAATCAGGGCCTTTTCTGAAATCGTAATTATGAAGACTAAACTGCCGATAGTGATGCCGCCGCTCCAAACCAGATAAACGCCAAAAAGTATTATTAAAACCCGGCCGACAGTTATAACCGTACTGCGGGAATAATTATAGCTGAGCATCTTAAAAAATTCGAACAGCGCGACTTTTTTACTCTTGTCTTTTATCTTTTTAAACTCATCTACCTCCCTGTCTTCCTGAACAAATGACTTTACGGTATTGATATTTATTATTGTCTGAGTCATTTTGCCGGCGGCTTCTTCATATAAATCATGGCGCAACCGGCGCAGCGGAGAAATCTTTTTATTTAATTTCGCGGTCAGATAAATAAAAACCGGAGTAAAGAGGGAAAAAATTAAGCCGAAACGCCAGTCAACCAAGAATAAGATGACTCCGGTCATGACTACCTGGATAATCGTCGGCCCGACTTCCCAGAAAAAATTTCCGATCAAATCGGTTATCTTATCAATGCCCCGATGAATCTTAAAAATTTTATTGCCGGTATTTTCTTTTTCATGGTAGCTTAATCCCAACTCCACCATTTTTTTCTGGGCGTTAATCGACAAATACCTTTCCACGCCGACAATAATTCTAAATATTTTTTTATCGGCAAAATAATCGATTAAATTGACTAATAAATCAGAAATTAATATTAAAATAATCAAGATTATTATATCTTTTATGTACTCAACTTTAAAATCGGTAATTAAATCAATAATCCGTTTTAGCAGGTAGGGGCCGATGAATTTAGCCCCTTCAAAAGCCATTATTAAAACAAGCAAATAGGCAATCTGCTTATGCGTCGGCGTGATTAACCGCCATAGTCTTAGCCAAAATTGGCGCATATTAATCGGCCTTTTGTCTAATTTTAAATTTAATTCTTTCTCTATCATAAATATGACAACCAATAAAAATAAGAGGAATCTCTCTTTCCCTCTATAAATATACGTAAAATCAGTAAAAAGGTTTCAATTTTAGCCCTTTAACATATTTTCCCCGATGCGAAAAACGTCTCCAGCTCCCATTAGAATAACAATATCCCCTCTTTCCGCCTTTTCCCGCAAATATTTCTCGCATTCATCTAAAGTTTGTATATATTTCACTTCTTGCTTAATTCCTAATTCCTTATTCCTGATTCCAATTTCTTTCACCAAATCAAGCGCAAGATTTTTCGCCCCTACAATTTCTTCTTTTTTCTCCCTAGCACTGCCGTAAATATCCAAAACTATCACTTCATCCGCCTCTCCGAAACTTTTGGAAAAATCATCAAGCAGAACTTTGGTGCGGGTAAAAGTATGGGGATGAAAAACCACGATTATTTTCTTACCGGGATAAATCTGCCTGGCGCCGGCCAAAGTCGCTTTTATTTCCGTGGGATGATGGGCGTAATCGTCAATAATCGTTGCTCCGTGGTAATTTCCTAAAACCTGCATGCGCCGATTCGTGCCGGAAAATTCCTCTAAATAAGTCCGAATTAAATTCAGGGGAACGTCAAGTTCAATGCAGGCGGCAATCACGGCTAAAGCGTTGGAAACGTTATGCTTGCCCGAAAGCTGAATGGAAAAATCCCCTAATAAGTCATCTCTTTCTCCTTCCGTTCCTTCTTCGGCTAAACCGAATTTTACTTTAAAAAATTGCTTTCCGGCTTCGCTCTTAATATCATAAGCCACGTAATCAGCCACTTCGTTCAGGGCATAACTGATAACTTTGGCCCGGCAATTAACGTTAACCGTCTTGCGGATGGCCGGATCGTCAAAATTAGCTATGAGGAAGCCGCGAGCCGGAAGCTTTTCAATAAATTTTATAAAAGCGTCTTCATAATCCTGTTTTGTCGGAAAAAAATCCGGATGGTCATAATCAATATTAGTAAGGATTGTTGCCCGGGGCTGGAAATATTTAAACTTATTCTGATACTCGTCAATTTCAGCCACTAAATAATCAGATTTGCCAACTAAGCTCGCACCGTTAAACTGCGGGACGCGGGAACCAACTAAAACGTTTGGTTCTAAACCAGCCTCGGAAAGCACAAACCCCAGCCAGGCCGTAGTCGTGGTTTTTCCGTGTGAACCGATTACGGCTATGCCGAAATGGGAATTGAAAAACTCCGCCAAGCCCTCGGCATAAGTTAAAACTTTTGTTTTGCCAGCCAGGGCCTGGGCCACTTCCGGATTATTATCTTTATTATAAGCCGTGGAATAAATAATTAAATCAGCATCTTTAGGAACATTGTCTTTAGAAAAACCTTCTATTACTTTTATACCGGCATCCTTTAAAACTTTGTCCGTCATAAATTTTTCTTTTGTGTCCGAGCCGGAAACCGAAAAACCTTTGCCAGCCAAAAATTGCGCCAGCATAGTCATGCCCACGCCCTTGATGCCAATCATGTATATAGTTTCTATTTTTGATAAATCCATATTATTCGCATAACGCATAATATAATTATAGCTAAATTTAGTAGATTCCCTTGCCCGGAATAACATTCCTGATACCACCCTGTGGTTTTTCTACGTCGCCTTTATATCGTGGAATAAGGTGCACATGCAAATGATCAATGGTCCGTCCGGCGGCATTGCCTTCGTTCACGCCCATATTATAACCATCGGGATTAAATTTTTTAAATATTATTTCTTTAGTCTTCTTAATAAGATCATATAGTTGTAAAACTTCTTCATTAGTTAATTCAAAAAATGAAGCGATATGCCTTTTTGGCACAATCTCTGCGTGCCCGTCTGACACTGGAAAATTATCCCATCGGGAATAAAATAAATCATTTTCAGCAATTATATTATGCTTTTTTTTATTATCTATATCACAAAATAAACAATAGTCATTTTTCATAGAATTAAATGATATTTTATTTATTGTGATCCTTGCGTCATCATCTCCACGATTTTTACTATTGCTTCACTCCCCCCTTTTTTCATAACTTCAGCCGCATTGTTACGTAACTTGTTACGTAGCTCCTCATTTTTTAATAATTCTTTTATCTTATTGGTAAAATCATTTGGTGTCAATTTTTTCTGGTCCAAAACTATAGCCGCTTCGTTTTTAGCAAATATTTGAGCATTGTCTTCCTGGTGCGAATCCGGAATCGGAATTATAATCGCCGGTTTTCCTAAATACGAAATCTCCGTTAAAAATCCTAAGCCGGCCCGCGAAACCACTAAATCCGCGGCCTGCATAATTTCCATCACTTTTTCATGCTCCAAAAAATCAAAGGGTTTGTAATTTGTAATTTGTAATTTGTAATTTGTAATTTTCCCTTTACCAGTTATATGAATAATCTGACAAATCTTTGTTAACTCATCCAAACTTTCCCAAACCAATTTATTTATTTCCATCGCCCCTGTTCCTCCGCCAACCACCAAGACTATTGGTAAGTTTTTTTTTAATCCATATTTCTTACAAAATTCGTCAATCCGACATCCAAAATCCGACATCCGAAATCCGACCGGGTTTCCCGTCCAAACCGCTTTCTTCCCATAATTTTTTAATGATTCCTCAAAGGTTACTGTAACCACATTCGCAAACGGCGCCATTAGTTTGTTAGCCAGGCCCGGCCGCATGTCCTGTTGATGGACTAAAATCGGCACGCGCAAAATCCAGGCCGCCCAGACAACCGGCACGCTCGCAAAACTGCCGGCGGTCATAACCAAATCCGGCCGCCAAGAAAGCATTATAAATAAAGACTCGACAAAACCGATTAAAATAAAAATCGGGTCAATAAAATTCTTCAAAGAAAAATACCGCCGCAGTTTCCCACTGGCAATCGCTTTAAATCTTATACTAGCTTTAGCAACCATTTCTTTCTCCGGCCCATTCTTCGTTCCCACCCATAAAAACTCATACCTCTCCTCTTTCTCCCCTCTCCTAATTAGGAGAGGGGCTGGGGGTGAGGTCAATTCTTCAGCTATAGCCAAAAGCGGCGAAACCGAGCCCCCGGTTCCCCCGCCAGTCAGAAGTACTTTGACCCCATTAGAAATTCTAACTTTCGTCTGGACAAGGGGCGACGGGGTATTATTTCTAACGGGGTTTACTTTTTTATTATTTTGCTGTATCATCTTTATGTTTGGCTAAAAGATAATTAAATTTTTTATAAGGAGGGGCCATGGCTGCCATACTCGTTAAAAACGCTTATGCCGGAGTGCGGGCAAAAACCTGCCAAAAGGGTTGTCCTTACTTCTTAAAGTATTACCCCGTCTGCCCCGCTAATGAAGGCGGAAAATATTCTGGCGTTTGTATCTGCGCCAAAACCGGGGAAGGAACAGGCCCTCGTTGTCAACCTTCTTCCTAAAGACCTACTAAGCAACACGGTAGGTCTTTTTTAATTTAACAACTATGACCAACCTTAAGCGGTGCGCGTTATGCGAGTATGTTTGCTTATATTGATTAATATCCCAATGGCGGCTAAAGACGAAATTATGGCTGTTCCACCATAGCTGATAAAAGGCAGGGGCACGCCGGTCATGGGCAAAAGATTAACCATGCCCCCGATATTAAAAATCGCCTGAATCACAATCCAGCTGACAATCCCCAGGGCCAAAATCCGGCCGAACATATCGGGCGCGTATTTGGCAATCAAATAACCGCGGTAAAAAATATAAATATATAAAACTACCAGCAATCCGCTGAATATCAAGCCGGTTTCTTCGGCAATGATAGGAAAAATAGAATCGCCGCCCACTTCCGGCAAATACATAAATTTTTGCCGGCTTTCTCCCAATCCCCGGCCCCAAAATCCGCCGGAGCCAACCGCAATTAAGGACTGGTTAACCTGATAGCAAATATCATTGCTGCTGAAATTCGGGTCAGCCAGGCACCGGAAGCGGTTCATCTGGTAAGGCTTATAATGGACCATGACGGCAAATGCCAGAACGCCAATTAATATCATAACTAAAATATGGAAAATCTTCCCCCCGCCTATAAAATAAACGATTAAAGAAACAAGGGCAATAATTGATAAAGTGCCGATATCCGGCTGCAGGATCATTAAAAAAGCAACCACCCCCAAAACAACGACAAAAGGGCCGGTACCCTGATGCAGGTCGCTTAACTTTTTTCCCCGCGACTCAAGCCAGGCCGCCAGATAAAGAAGAAAAAAAAGTTTTACAAATTCCGACGGCTGTAAAGAAAAACCGAAGATATTAATCCAGCTCCGCGCCTTTCCGTAAGAAGCGGATAATCCCGGTATAAAAACCAAAAGAAGAAGGGCTATGGAAAAAATTAAAAAAGCCAGGGCGTATTTGCGCCAGAGATGGTAATCAAGGCGGGAGAAAAAGAAGCCGGCAATAAGGCCCAGGAATAATCCGAATAGCTGGTGGGTAAAATAATAATAGCTATTGCCGAATTTGGCATAAGCCACGACGGAAGTGGCGCTTGAGAGCATAATTAACCCGAAAACAATTATGATGCCGACGGTAATAATTAAATTTTTATCGCCCTCATGCTCGCCCGCCCGCGGTTCCAATAATTTATTGACGGTTTGTTTTAAAGTAGCCATGTTTTTACATCATTCTGTCTAGTAAAAATAAAATTAGGCCGATAACGGTCGTTATGCCGGCAATCACCCAAAAACGCATGACGATTTTAGGCTCCTGCCAGCCCAGGGCTTCAAAATGATGGTGGATGGGAGCGGAAAGGAAAACTTTCCGGCCGAAAAACTTTTTTGAGCCAAGCTGGATTATGACGGATAAAGCCTCCACCACGAATAAAAGGCCGATGATGGGCAATAAGAGGACATAATTGGTCAGCATGGCAATTATGCCCAAAGTCACGCCTAAGCTCATGGCGCCGGTATCCCCAAGATAAAAGCGGGCCGGCATAATATTAAACCAAAGGAAAGCCAGGAGCGATCCGACGATTATTCCGCAGAAAGCCGCCAGGTCATATCTGACCATGACAAAGGCAATAACTCCGTAAGCCAAAAAGGAAGCCAATAAAGTTCCACCCGCTAATCCGTCTAAACCATCAATTTCGTTAACGGAAAAAGAGGTGGCGACAATCACTAAAATGAAAAAAGGAATATACCACCAGCCAATCTCAAAATTTCCCAAAAAAGGGACATGGAGGACTGTCCATTCCAGTTTAAAATAAAACCAAAGGGAGCCGATAACGGCAATAAGGGCGTAAACCAAGAGGCGGTATTTTATCGTCAAGCCGCCGCCGCCTAAAATTCCTTTTCCCCTGACGTCCAGCCAGTCGTCAAATAAGCCGATTAGGGCCGTGACTACTAAAGCGCCCAGGGGCAATAATGTTTCGCTACGGGACAAAAAATTTAAATTCTTTAAAAAATCTGTCGGAAAAATTTTAGCTAAATAAAAAAACAGGAGGGAAAAAACTAAAACCGTTGCCCAGACAAGGATTCCGCCCATGGTCGGCGTGCCGGCTTTATGGGCGTGCATTTTCGTAAAAATCGGCGTCTCCCCGTTGCTCCTAATTTTTTTCCCTAATTTATATTTATATAAAAAATGAGTCAGAGCCGGAGTTAAGGCAAAAGCAAAAACAAAAGCCAGGGTTGATAAAAGAAGAATTTTTATAATAAAGAATTCCTGCATACTTTAAAAATTTTATCTAAAGTTTATTAAATAAATCGAACCCAGGGCAATCAGTAAAAATAAATTGACGGTCAAGGAGGCGGTCAGCAGCAAATGGGAAAAAAATTTAAAGTCTTTGCGGCGGGAAAAAATAAAAATTAAAACCGCGTTTACCAGAATAATTATCAAGCCAAGAAGCGGAATAATATAAATCCTTTGAACGCTGCCGATTAAATCAACCCCGAAATCAATATTGTAATGAAGAACGACTAAATCCTGGCTGACAGAAGCGTTAATAAAATAAGCAGTGAGCCAAATTAAAAGGTTCAACCCTAAAAGGACTATAAAATAAAGCCGGATGAAGAAATAGCCGGATAAATAAGAAACGGCGCCAAAAAATTTCTGGCGCAATAAATAAGAGTTTTCGTAAAATCTAGATAAATCAGGCATATTTTCAAAAGCCTAAAAGCTAATAACTAAAACCTAAAAGCTGCTTATACCTTAACATATTTTTATTAAAACTTAAATACCTGTTGACCCCGTTAGAAACATGCTTTGCGGCTTGTTGTGGTTGGGTTTTATGTCCTGAACGAGTTCCGTAAAAAATAACATTTTAACGGGATAAGTTTCTAACGGGGTTGACAAAAAGTTAAATTTTATCCATAATAAACAAATCTCTTGTTTTTTTTCTTATTTTAGGGTATTATTATAAATAATAGTATTTTCCCTGTAATTTATCCACAGGCTTTCAAGGGCCAACAGGGGCAGTTCATTTCAACTCACAATCATGGAGCTGGAGGACTCCATTTCAGCAACAAAAGTAAGGGGTAAAACATTATCTTCGAAATCTTCGAACTCCAAAATTTCTTTCGCGAAAGAAACGGAGGTATCAAGTGAGAAAGCTTAACCTTCTTCTCGGAATCACCATCGTGCTCCTGTTCATGATCCCGGTATCGTTGGCCTTGGCCATGACATCAGCGTCGCAGACGGCCACCATCGATAACGGAACCTACTACATCAACCCGAATGACCAGATCGTCCACACCCATGCCATCGTGGACGCGACCAATGCCGGCTGCACATTCGACGTGGCATCCATGGTCCAAAACATCTCGGGCGCGAATCTCCCAGCCGACTTCTCGAACCAGACGCCGGCCCAGAATACAAGCGGAATCACCGAAGAAGTCGCCTCCATGGCCAACAAGAACGTGGACGGCGCGACGATCAAGGCTACGAGGAATGCAGACACGGCAAGCGCGGATCACCTATCCATCAATGCCATTCATTCCTCGGTCAAATGCAACACCTTTGTGGAAAACACCGCTGATATCAGGTCCTGGTCGACAGGCGCAGACGCTCAACAGTTCAAATCCGAGGTCGCCTTCGTCCCGAAAATCGAGATCTCGGCCGGCGCGACTGTCGACATCAACGGTCTGGCCGACTATACCTGGGCTCGCTCCGACAACGTCGATTTATCCGGGACCGCGACGAACGTACTCAAAAAGCCGATCAATCTCGTCAACAACAACACCCCGGCGCCGACGTACACCGTATCCCCCGGAATGGCAGATACGGTAAGCGATCCTTCAACGGCCAGCGCGACGATCGACTACTCGTTCCCGTTGGCACGACAAGCGGTGGATTCAAGCACGATGATCTCGACGACAAGCGGAATTACGACGCCCAACCTGGCAATGATTAATCCCGCAGCTGCTATCTATTTTACCGACATCACGGTTACCGCCATGGTGCAGAATCAGGAGACTGCGGCTTATGCCAACGACCTTGTGGTCGCCGTCGTGAATAACACCTTCCTGGCTGCTACCGTTCCGACCGCGGGAAACACCGGCACCGAGACGACTATGCTGGCCGGCAATACCCCGATGATCGATACCGACGTGACGATGACCCGGCCGATGACAACCCTTTACGCGGGGATGAATGCGAAAGGCGTTGTCGGCGACGGTTTGGTGGCCCCGATCTTCGCCTAACTCACATAAGGGGTAAGGGAAGCTCATCGCTGACCAAACCGAGAAGTAGTATTTACACAGCCCGAGTCTCAATTGAGACCGGGCTTTTTTTATTTTTTTTACTGTCATTCATATTTAAATCACCAAGGGGTTCGGGGGCCTGAACTCCAGCGCCAAGGCGAGCCCATCTAAAGATTAATCAACGTGATAGTGAATTGAGGCCCCCGAAACTTTTGCTTACTTTTGGTTACAAAAGTAAGTCCTAGCGAAGCGTCCTATAAAAATTGCTCTTGCTTTAACAAATATGTTATAATAATTACATATACACTTATTTGTATATTCGTAATTAATTCGTAATTCGCAGTATGCTTTCCCAAAAACAAATAAAAGATATTTTGGTTAAAGCCGATATTTTAACCGACGGCGACTTTGACAAATTCGCCCAGGAAGCGGAAGAAAGCGGGAAGAAGATGGAAAATTACCTGATAGAAAAAAAGGTTATTACCCCCATCTCCCTCTACGAAAGCGCCGCCGCCTATTTTAAGCTTCCTTTCGTCAACCTTAAGGGCCAGGCTATCCGCAAAGATATCCTTTTTAGCATTCCGGAGCCGATTGCCACGACCCATGACTTAATCGCTTTTGACGGCGATGAAAAGGAAATAAAAATCGCCACCCTGAACCCGGATGACTTGGAAATTTTTGAGTTTATCAAGAAAAAAACCGGCCTGGAGCCGAAGATTTATTTAACCACGCCGGAAAGCATAAAAGATAATTTAAAACAGTATCACAAGGGTTTAAAAGCCGAATTTGACTATTTGACTAAGGGGGGGCAGAAGCCGGAAAACGGGAAAGATGGCGAAAAAGACTTAAAAAAACTGGCGGAAGATTTGCCGGTGGTAAGGATCGTTGACACTTTGCTCGAATATGCTATTTTTCAGGAAGCTTCCGATATCCATATTGAGCCGGAGGAAAAAGACATTATTGTCCGCTACCGCATTGACGGCATCCTCCATAACGTCATGATCCTGCCGAAAAACACCCAGTCCGGCATCATCGCCAGAATAAAAATACTTTCCAATTTAAAAGTTGACGAGCACCGCCTGCCCCAGGACGGCCGGTTTAAAGTTGCAACCGAAGAATACAAAGTTTCTTTCCGCGTTTCCATTATCCCGACCTTTGACGGCGAAAAAATTGTCATGCGGCTGCTTAATGAAAAAGCCCAGATTTTAAGCCTGGAGCAGCTTGGTTTCCAGCCCAGCAGTTTGGAGCTCGTCAAAAGAAACCTGAAAAAACCGCACGGCATGCTCCTGGTGACCGGGCCGACCGGCTCTGGCAAAACCACCACTCTTTACACCATCCTTAATATTCTTAATACCCCGGAAGTAAATATTTCCACGGTTGAAGACCCGATTGAATACCGCATGCCCCGGGTGAACCAATCGCAAATTAACCCAAAAATCGGCTTTACTTTTGCTACCGGCCTGCGGGCCTTATTGCGCCAAGACCCCAATATAATTATGGTTGGAGAAATCCGCGACCAGGAAACGGCGGAAATCGCCGTCCACGCCGCCATGACCGGCCACTTAGTCCTTTCCACCCTGCATACCAATGATGCGGTTACGACCCTGCCCCGCTTAAGCGATATGGGCGTGCCTTCTTTTTTAATTGCCACCACCACTAATCTTATCATTGCTCAGCGCCTGGTCAGGAAAATCTGCCCCAATTGCATCCAAAGCTATAATCTGGATAAACAGGCCATAGAAGAATTGAACAAATTCCTTAATGTCGGAAATCTATTAAAAACTCTGGAAAAGGAAAAAGCGATTGTCAGCTCTAAGAGCGGGCTTGAATCAATCCTTTTCTACCGCGGCAAGGGCTGCAAAAAATGCAATAACAGCGGCTATAAAGGCCGGATTGGGATTTACGAAACTCTGGAAATAACCAAAGAGATGTCTGACATAATCTTAAAAAAGGGCACAGCCACTGAAATAAAAGCCCAGGCGGAGAAACAAGGAATGCTCGCGATTGTAGAAGACGGCTTTATCAAAGCCAAAAACGGCATAACCACGATTGAAGAAATTATGAGAGTCACCAAAGAATAATGCCAAATGTCAAAATCCTAATGACAAATAAAATCCAAAATTCAAAAGTCAAAAATAGTTTTATACGGACATCACAACTATATGAAGACATTCTGCGTCATACCTGCCTATAATGAAGCCGAGACAATCGCTAAAATCATCGGCGAAGTTAAACCTTTAGTTGACGAAATCGTTGTAGTTGATGATGGTTCTTCCGATCAGACAAAAGAACTGGCAAAAGCCGGAGGCGTAAAAGTCCTGTCCCACTTTATAAACCGCGGGCAAGGCGCGGCTTTAGAAACGGGCAACCAATATGCCCTAAAGGCCGGAGCCGACATCATCGTCCACTTTGACGCCGACGGACAATTCTTGCCGAAAGAAATAAAAGATATTATCTCCCCCATTCTAAAAAAAGAAGCCGATATTGTTTTTGGCTCGCGCTTCTTGGGGAAAAAATCAAACCTGCCGCCTTTTAAAAAATATGCTATCATTCCTTTGGCTCACTTGGTAAATAAAATTTTTACCGGTTCTGACCTGACTGATCCGCAGAACGGCTTCCGGGCCTTATCAAAAAAAGCGGCCGAAAAAATAAAAATTGAGCAGGACGGCATGGCCCATAACACGGAGATAATCTCTAAGGCTTTTGCCAGCGGCTTAAGAATAAAAGAAATTCCGGTTACCGTAATTTATCATAATTTCGGCCAAAGGTTTAGCGGCGGTTTGAAAATTATAAAAGATCTCATCTTAGCCAGATTGATTAATTAAAAATATCTTCAGGCGTTACGCGCCTGCCTGCCGGCAGGCAGGTTATGCGTTACGCGTTATGCGAAATTATGCTTCAGCAAATAATCGCTTTAATAATAATCGCCTTTTTTCTCGCCCGGCTTTTCTGGCAAAAGCAGAAAAAACAAATCGGGGCCAATGAATTTATTTTTTGGCTTATCTTTTGGCTCCTGGCCGCCTCCGCCATTATCGTTTTAAAATGGATAGACAGACTGGTCGCCAGCCTCGGCTTTTCCGCCTCAGGCATTGATATTTTAATTTACATCGCCGTCGCCGTCTTATTTTATTTTATTTTCCGACTAAGGCTCCGGTTGGAAAAAATGGAAAAAGACATAACGAAGATAGTAAGAAAAATATCCCTGGATGACAAAAATAAATAATCCCCTTTTACACTTTAGAAATAAAAAGGCGTGGTCATTGTAAATCGCGCTTTTTTTGTCTATACTAAAAACATGAAAATAGCGCAAATCGTCTGCATTTTTCCTCCTTATAAAAGCGGTATCGGCAATGTGGCTTATGACTTTTCGGAAATGCTCTTTGGGAGCGGAAATGAAATAACCGTTTTTACGCCTGACCGCGGCCAGACCTTGGAGGAAAAGCATAATTTTAAAATCATTTTCTTAAAACCCTGGCTGAAAATGGGCTTAGGGGCTTTTTTGCCGCAATTATTTTTTAAATTGCCCGGCTTTGATATTGTTTATCTTCATTATCCATTTTTCGGCACCGCCGAGGTTATTTGGTTAGCCAAAATTTTATTTGGCAAAAAATTCAAACTCATTATCCACTTTCACATGGACGTAGCCGGCCTTTCCTTTTTTGCTAAAATCCTTTCTCTGCCAACGAGAATTATAAAAAATTCCCTTTTTAGAAAAGCTGATATTATTACCTACGCCAGTCTGGATTATGTAAAAAACAGCGACATTGCCAAGATCTATAAAAGATACCCGGCTAAATTTAAAGAAATTCCTTTTGGCGTAGACACCAATAAGTTTACTCCTGCCACCACCCCAAAAAACAATAATATTAAAAATATTCTCTTTGTCGGCGCCTTAGACAAAGCCCATTATTTCAAAGGAGTTAATATCCTGCTTAAAGCAATATCCAGATTTCAGATTTCAGATTTCAGATTTCAGATTGCTGGCGACGGCGATTTAAAGCAATCCTATATAGCCCAAGCCAAAAAACTAAATATCAGCGATAAAGTAAAATTTCTAGGAAAAGTCTCGGGCGATGAATTGCCAAAAATTTATCAGCAAGCGGATTTGTTCGTTCTGCCTTCCATAAACAAAAATGAAGCTTTTGGCTTGGTTTTACTGGAAGCTATGGCCTCTGGCGTGCCGGTTATTGCTTCTGATTTACCCGGCGTAAGAACGGTTTTCGCCAGTGGAAAACAGGGATTATTGGTTAAACCCGGCGATGCCGAAGACCTTAAAAATAAAATAGAAAAAATTTTATCTAATGAAGAAAAAAGAAAAATAATGGGACGGGAAGCCAGAGCTTTAGCTTTAGAAAAATACAGCTGGCAGGAAGTTAGCAAAAAATTGAATGAAACTGTAAAATAAAAAACCGCCAAGTCTACAGACCCGGCGGCACCTGGTTTTTCTTTTCGGTTATGTATTCAATCAGATAACCCCGAGAAATTATGAAAACGCTGGAAAGTTTCGGATACATAAAAGGAATATCCTCCGAAACCTCTATCCGGAAATCGTCGTTTACTCTTTTGGCTAAATATCGCCCTTCTCCCCTTTCTGCTATTTCCCAGCCCAAAGTTTTCACTCCCGCAGTATCAGCCAGAGAAACGGATTGAACTTCCAAAATAGTAAATCTCCCTTGCCAAAGGCTCTTTCTCACCAGAACATAAGAACCTTGAAAGGGGCTTAACCACTCTACCAGCCAAACGATTATCTTTTCTATCTTTTCCATCTTTTGCCTCTTTCCCCGGAGTTGTATATCATTATAAAAAGGACAATTTAATAGTTAAACTTAACTCATAATAAATCTTTTGTCAAGAATGAAAATCTGCCTTATAAACAACTTATATAAACCTTTTGCCAAGGGCGGAGCCGAACGCATAGTTGAGCTTCAAGCTGAAGGCCTAATTCAGGCCGGCCATGAGGTTTTTATAATTTCCACAAAACCAATGTTCGCAAAATCCAAAATCCAAAATCCGAAATCCGAAATATATTATCTTAGCGGGTTTTATTATAATTTGGGAAAAATCCCTAAAATCCTCCGCCTGCCCTGGCACTTGATTGACATGTTCGATATCGGCAACTGCCTAAAAATAAAATCCATTCTAAAAAAAGAAAAACCGGATATAGTTATAACCCATAATTTAAAAGGGCTTAGCTATTTAATTCCCAAAGCGATAAAATGCTTAAAAATAAAGCATATCCACATTCTTCATGATATCCAACTCTTGCATCCTTCGGGACTGATGATTTGCCATAAAGAAAAGCAATTAAATAGTTTTCCGGCTAAAATCTATGCCAATCTTTGCCAAAGGCTTTTTGCTTCGCCGGACATAATAATCTCGCCGTCAAAATGGCTGATGAAACTGCATGAAGAAAAAAACTTTTTCAATCAGTCAAAAAAAATAATTTTACCCAACCCGGCTCCCCACCTCTTCAGTTCCCCTCTCCTGCCTAGGAGAAGGGTTAGGGGTGAGGTCTTCCGCTTCTTATACGCCGGGCAAATAGAAAAACATAAGGGCATATTATTTCTGATAGAATCTTTTTCCATTCTTTGCCAAAACTTTGGACGCTGCGGCTTTAAACTAATCATAGCCGGCGACGGGTCAAAAATAAAAAAAACCAGGCAATTGGCCAGAATAAATAAATATATTGAAATTTTGGGCTGGAAGAACAAAGAGGAAATAAAAGAACTGATGAAATCAGCCAATTGTTTAATTATCCCTTCCTTATGCTATGAAAATTCCCCGACCGTAATTTATGAGGCGGCGGCCACGGGTCTTCCGGTATTGGCCTCCCGTCTTGGCGGAATTCCGGAGCTAATTCATGAATTAGGCGGCATTTTATTTAAAGCCGGAAACGAAGGCGATCTAATGCACCAGATGAAATGGGCAATTGATAATCCGGAATTTTTATATAAAATCGGAGAGAAAAGCCGGAAAAAAATAAAAAAATTCAGTTTAGAGCTATATATTAAAAAATTAATCTCAGTCTTATAAGCCCCGTTAAAAATAAAGAAGGCGAGACTCTCTAATCTCACCTTCTTTTATATTTAGGCAAAAATTTTAACGGAAATTAATGGAAAATCCCGCTTGCCGCGACTCAGTTTTTCCCTCTATCTTTTGGACAATTTCTTCAAATTTATTCATATCTATATCTTCTATCGCCACTTCCCGGCGCAGGACCAATACTTCCGCCGAACTGGTAATTGTCTGATAAAAATTTTTGTATAAAAATAAAGAAACGCAGGCAATAATTATTAAACTAAGGACGGCGATGGAAACGTAAAAATATACGAATATTTTACCGATAGAGATTTTTAATAAATTAAACATAAAAATTGCCGAAAAATTATTAATTGCCGGTCTCACGCCAATAAGTGTCGGCCGTAACAAATAAATTAACGCGAGAGCCGCTCCCGGGATTATCGGCCGGAGTGGCCGTTGAGCCGGAAGATAATTCTAGGGATTTAATGTTTATGTAATAATTAAGGGTTTCCAAACCGACAAGATAGTTCATCTGCTGGCCGGCGTTTCCCCCTGAAGAAAGCTGCAGGGGCACCACTTTATAAAATCCGTTATCAACTCCGGCCGAAGACAATAAATTTATTTTTTGGCTGACGCCATTTTTCCCGGCCACCCCCTCGAGCGCCGTCACGAATTCCAAACCGGCATCCTGCCCAATAAATACCTGGTCAAGGACATCGACTTTTTCTTCCGCCCGCTCTAATTTTTCCTTCATCTTCCTTAAACTCTGCCCCTTAACGTACCTTCTTTCTAATTCCACCCGCTGCGATTCAATTTCATTTTTTATGTTTCTTATGTCTCTTATTGAAGGAAAAATAACAAAATAAATAACCGCCGAAATAAATATTAAAAATCCGACAAGGCTAATAATTATCCTTTTTCTTAAATCCAATTTTATCAATTTTTTTAACTCCATAACTTTTAAAAACTATTTGATTTCCTTGATATTTTCCAGTTTTAATTTAGCTGTCATCTCAAAATTTATATCATTTTTCTCAAGAATATTTTTCATGGGAAAATCCAGGTCGTAAAAAATAGCGGATTTCCCCAGGCCTTCTTTAAGCGCCAGCAGGCTTTCCCGCGTCTTAGCTATCCCCTTTAATTCTATTTCCTTTTTTTCCTTATTCACTTTAACGAGATAAAAATTAATATCGCTATTGGCATAGCCGGCCAGATCTTTGAAAAGATAAGACCAGGGAATAAAGCCGTCCTGAATTTTTTCCACAAAAGACAGGTGGGTATTTATTTCCCTGATTTTGGAATTCTGCCCCTGGCTGTCCTTAGTAATCAGGGTCGTCTGCTCTACTATCTTATTAAAATTATTCTGCAGAATTATTTTCGCGACCAGCATAACGACGGCTATAAAAATCGTAATTATAACAAGGATATAACTAGCCTGCTTAAACATTTTATAAACATGCCTTAGTCTTATTTCTTGTTTTAATTCCTGGGAAACCAGGTTTAGGTTTAACATAACTTTTAAGCTATTTCATATCTTATCGATAAATATTCCCCGCAGGGCTAAGCCAATAGCCGTGGCAAAAGTCAGGCTTGAATCCTGAGTAATCGATAAGTTGCCGCCCTCCTTCTTTTTCTTCCCATCGGGCAGGCCCACATCCAGACTGTAGGTTTCGGAAAGCAGCCCCAAAAATTTATCTTTGGCTTCCCCCAAATTAACCAAAGCGTCCCCCCTAACTACCTTGATGGAAGAAAACTTGCTGATTATTTTATCTATATCTTTTATGTTGGCGCCGCCGCCGCAAAGCCTTATTTCGCTTATCGGGCCGTACTGGGGAAAATGGCTGCCGTAAAATTCTAAAATTTCATTTACTTTTTCATTTAAATCGCTAATCATTCCGGCCAAAACTTTGTTTATTATCCCGCCCGCCTTGGCTTCGTCCAAACCGCAGATTATTTTAGCTTTTTCCGCCTGGTCTTTTTCGATTTCAAGGCTGGAGGCGATGTCGGCCGTTATTTCTTCCCCGGAAACCGGCACGCTTACCGTAAAAAGTATAGTATTGTTGGCATAAACCACCATACTCGTCCGCGTTGCCCCAATATCAATCACGGCGTAATTTTTATTAAATTCGCCTTTAAAACCGGGCGACTCTTCGGGTAAAAGGCTGCGGCACAAAGAGATGGGTTCAATTTCTAAAGCTTCAACCGATAATTTGGCTTTATCCAGCAGATTGGTATATTGGTTAACGATTTTTTTCGGCGCCGCTCCGATTAGAACCAACTGGACATTTTCTCTTTCCCCGATAACCTGCCAGTCATAATAAATATCTTCGGGCAGCAAAGGCACATGCTTTTCAATTTCCGTTTCAATTATATCCGCTAAATTATTCGGGGTTTTCTCAACTTCAATCAGCTTGATGAAAGTTTTAGTTTCCGGCAGACAAGCTACGACCATATCGGAACTCACTTTCCCGTATTTGGGCTTACTTATAAGCTTCTTTATTATATTCGCCACCTCTTCTTCATTTTTTATTTCTCCTTCCACGATTAAACCTTCCGGAACGCTGACTTTCCCCAAGGCCTGGATTTTTATTTTGCTTCCGGCTTTATTGAGCTGAACCAGCTTTAAAGACAGGTCGGAAATATCTAAGCCCAAAGGATAAATTGAATTTTTAGAGAATAACATAGAATAGGTAGTTTGAAATTTACCTTAATATTATACCATAATTAAAAAAATTCTTCATTCTTAAATCGTAAATCTTAAATCTCTTAATATTCTTCTTCCCAATGCTCAACCGTGATGACCGGCGAAAATTCCGCAGCGCCCAAAACTTCCATTAAATAATCGTTATTATGGGTTATATTTATCGGCTCCCAAACGCTGGTGATTGTTAATTTCCGGCTAATCAAGCCGCCAATAACATCAAAACTAAAGCCGAAGGGAAAACTTAAAATATCCAGTTGGTCATTGGCATAAACAAGGCCATTAATATCTATATTGCCGGCCCAGGTTTTAAAATATATTTTTCTTTCGGCTAAAATTCCGGATGGCTCGCCCTCGCTATGGTTAACCACCACCGAACTTTGGCCGCAGCGTGACTTACCAAAACAATAGCCATTACCAACAATAAAATCCCGGCCGACTACTAATAAGCCATTAACGGTTAAAGTCTGGCCGCCGCGCAAATCAACATCGCCGTCAACATAAGTTATCGGGTCATTCAAAGTTAAATTCTGGTTATCCTCCATTAAATCATCAAATTCCGCCGAGGTATAAACGACATCAGCCCTGTTTTTATAAGAATTAGGCGAATCTGATTCGAAATCAATGGCCGGCATGGGGATCTCCGCCGCCTCGGGCGGAAAATTATGGGCATAAATATTCCCGGCTATATCAGCCGTTGAAGTCCAGGACAGGATATAATTGCCGACGGCCCTAAGGTCGGAATCAACGGAAATATCGCTAAAGAGATTAACGGTAAAGACGTTATTGGAATGGGCGCTGCCATTATAAAAATTGACCATACTGGCCGAAATATTAATATCGCCGTCGGCATAGGCGGCGCTATCTTCAACTCCGCTTTCGCCCAAGGCCTTATAAACGGTGGTCTTTATCATTCTCTGGCTGGCCTTGCCTCCACCAATGTCTATCGCGCCGACCGAAACGATTTCCCCATGGGCCTGGCTGGAATTGGTAATAGTTACGGTATAGGAACCGCTTCCGGCGCCGAAAGGATCATCTCGGGTAAAATTAGCCGTCCAATCCGGGTCGGCTTCAAAATTACTCTTATAATTATCATCATTTTTTAAGCGCCAAACCATTTCCGCTACACCCGCTTCCGCCAGGTAATAAGTTTTTTCTCCCCAAGCCTGGCTATGAGAAATTTTTTTCTCCGTCAAAGAAAAGTTCAAAAAATATAAGGAAGAAAATAAAATTAAAGCCATCAGTAAAACCGTCACTAGCAAAGCGATGCCTTTTTTATTTTTTTTAATTTTTAAAATACTTTTCATTTCCGCCCGGTTAAAATTAATTCCTTTTAAAAATACTGGAACTTACGCTAAAGGAATCCTGGCCCTTTTCCAAAGCCAGGGAGATATGGACTAAACCGCCGCTTCCCCAAAACTGCAATTGGCTGAAATACTCGCCGACCACCCGGTCTTCAACGATTGATTCCTGCGGCGGATTGCCATATTGGTCAACGCTATCGTACACCACATAGGTATCGGGTTCAGCGTCAAAATAATAAACAATAAGAGAGCGCCTTAAATCGGTCCCGTCTAAATAATAGCGCAAATAGGTTGTCTGGCTGGCATCATGGCCGTCCTGAAAAAAAATTTCGGTTGCCGGCGGGTCGCCCGGGTCGCTGTCGGTTTCAGGAAGATCAGTGACGATATTAATGGACTGGCGCAATTCCCTTGATATTCGGTCGAGGGAAACCCGAGCGTTCTGGACTAATTCGCCTTTACCGGCCCCCTTATTATAGGATCTCTGCGACAGGGAATACATTGAACCAACCAAAACAATAGCCAAGGTGAATAAAGAAAGGCTTACCAATATTTCCAGCAAAGTAAATCCTTTTTGATTTTTATCTATAATCTTTTTTCCCATAAACTCATTCTTATTACCAAATAGCAAATAATCATTTCTCGCTTATAATGGTTGAGATGTTATAGCTTTTTTCCGTTTTGGATATAGCGTTGATAAAATAAACATTAACAGAAATTTTTTTCATCCCCTGGTCCTCTCCGACTTCATTTAAATTGCCGTCGGTATAGCTTACCACCGCTTCTCTTTGGTAGTTATATAAATAATTGCTCGGGTCATCGGACAGGCGATGTTTTGTTTCAATTGTCCCGACATCTATATCGCCGTAACTTGAAGAAGCCAATTCCTCAATTTTATCCTGGGCCAGATATGAGGCCTCGGTCGTGTTCTCCGCTTCTTTGTTTATCGACAAACCAAAGGGAAAAGCTTGGGCTAATCCGATAAAAGCCACGGCTAAAATCGTAAAAGCCACCATAATTTCAATTAAGGAAAATCCGTTCTGTTTTTTTATTAATTCTTTACGACTCATAATTTATAATATTGTTGTAGGTGTTCACTTTATTTACAAATTTTCTAATAACTCGTCGCGAAGCGACACAATAATTTTTATTTTTAATTTTTTAATTTTTATTTATCTTACTATTGTTCTAATTGCACATACCCGGAAGGTTTAACGTTAATCACGGCTGTTTTGCCATTAGTATTCACAAGAGTTATCTGGCCGGATTCGCTTACGCCGCCGTAGAAATTAAAAATTACCTGATTGTCTGCCAAGCCGGTAACCTGCTGGAAACTGACATCGGAATCAAATTCAACTGTTTTTATTGTGGTCGTGGCCGCGCCGCCTTTCAAAACCTGGTAGCTGTCATTATTAAGGTCAAGATCAACCAGATAGACGGCCTGTTCGGTAATGGTCAGCTGCTGGGCATAACGCAAGTCAGAAGTTAAATCACGGGCCGTGGCATTAAGTTTTAAATTTGGTTGGTACTGCCTGATATAGGGGATGGAAAGAGTCGCCATTAGAGCAATAATGCCAAAAGACACTAAGACATTTAAGAGAAGGCTGCCTTGATTTTTTTTATAAAAATCTCTGAACATTTAAAAATTATACCTCTTATTGTTTTTTATATAGCCGAGCCCATGGAATACATAGGCATAATAATCGCCACTGCCATCCCCCCGACCGCGCAGCCCAGAATTAAAATAAGCAAAGGCTCAATAATAGAAGGGAGATTATCCATTATTTTATCAACTTCACCTTCATAAAAATCCGCCAGTTCAGTCAGAATATTATCCAGTTCGCCGGTTTCTTCGCCGACAGAAATTATCTGGTTAACGACCGGCGGAAAAAGTTTCGGATAGGAAGAAACCACTTCGTTTATCTGGCTTCCTTTTTTTATCCTCTCGGCCATTTCGTTAACTGCCTTGCGGTAATGGAGATTGCCTAAAACATTAGCGGTTATCTGAAAAGTTTTTATAATCATGATATCGGTTTTTAATAAGGTGCTGACGGTGCGGGAAAATTTAGCTAAGTTAACTTTCTTCACAATCGGAGAGATTATGGGCATATGCAAAACTATTGTCTGCCAATAATACCTTCCCTTATAAGTGCGCATGATCTGAATAATAATCAGAATGGAAACCACCAATACCCCGGCGGCCAGCAAACCGTTATTAACAAGGGCATCGCTTACGGAAATAAGAATCTTGGTGGGCAAGGGCAATTCGGCATTAAATTCTTTAAGCATCCCGATCATCTGCGGCACTATTTTGATCATCATAAAAGCGCCGATGCCGCCCATGGCCACGATAATAACAGCCGGGTAGGTCATAGCGCCTTTTACTTTAGAAACCAGCTCATTTTGCTTTTTTAACTGGGTGTAAAGCTGAACCAAAACATTCTCTAATTTACCGGAAACTTCTCCGGCTTCGATCATGTTTATAAACAATTCTCCAAAAATTTTCTGGTGGGGCTTTAAGCTTTCCGTAAAGCTCGTTCCCTTCTCCACGCTGGCGGCAATCTCCCCGATAATTTTGGCAAAACGTTTATTAGCGCTTTGGGCGCTTAAAGTCTTTAGACCGCTAGCCAAAGAAATACCTGATTTAAGCATTATGCCGAGATACTGGACGAAAAATAATTTTTCTTTTAAAGGCACCCGGGAAAAAACCAAAAGAAGATTATTGATCTTATCCATTAATGACTCGCCGGATTCCGGCTTCTTTTTTTTGTCTTCCTGGCCATTGCCCCTGTCTTTGGCCGGCTTTGAAGCAATCACGGCGCTGCTTTCCTGGTTGCTCGTCTTTGTAGACAAATTAATAGCCATATTCTTAAAAATAAAATAATAAAATAATATAAAAAATTAATTTAACCAATTTTAATTTGTTTTTATTTGTCATTTCAACCCCGCCACGCGGGGGAGAGATCCATAATACATTATTAGCGCGATGAATCTCTTATTATGGATTTCTCCTCTCCTGCCTCGGGTGGGATCGTCGAAATGACAAAAATATTATTTTGTTATTTTTTTATTTTATTATTTAAAACGCCTGTTTTACCCCCTTTAAGCCTTTGCTGGCGCGCAAGTCATCAATGCTTTTTTCCAAACCTTTTTCTAAAGTTACTATCGGCATCCAGCCCAGGGCCTCCCGAGCGGCCGTAATATCCGGCAGGCATAAAGGCGTCATAAATAATTTTTCCTGCGCATAAACAACTTTTGATTTTGACCCGATGATGTTTATGATTTTTTGCGCTAAGTCGGTAAGGTTAATATCCACATCCGAACCTATATTTAGGGGACCGGCCGAGTCGCTTTCCATCATCTTTATGGCGGCGTCAAGAACATCGCTTACGTAGCAGAAAGAGGAAGAAAAATTTTTGTCGCCAAAAATATTTAAATCCTTATTATCGAGGGCATCCCTGATGAAATCCGGAATCATCTGGTTATCGTCCAATTTCATCCTCGGGCCATAAGTCCTAAAAACACGGACAATCTTTGTGTCAACTCCATAAACGTCTTTATAGTTCTGGACGATAGTTTCGGCAAACCTTTTACCTTCGTCATATGAACTTCTTTCCGAAAGCATGTCCACCACCCCCAAATCATTTTCTTTAATTTTTTTGTTTTCGCCCCGCCTCGGTCCGTAAACCACCGAAGAAGAAAACTGCATAAATTTAGCTTCGTATTTATGGGCTAAATCAAGCATATTTTTCACTCCGTATGAATTAGCTAAAATATTGGCGATTTTGCTTTTACTAAAATCTTTGGGCGACATCGGGCAAGCCAAATTATAAATCTCCTGAATGCCCTGAAACTGAATTTTGAATTTCTGCAGTTCCGGCAATTTTTCTAGATCAATCGGCTCAGCTGTATCATGCCGGACAAACATAAAATTGGGGTCGGCCAATAAATGGTCGACATTCCTTTCGTCGCCCGAAAAAAAATTATCCAGGCAGATAACCTTGCAGGTTTTAACCAGTTCGTCGCAAAGATGCGATCCGATGAACCCGGCTCCGCCGGTCACTAAAACATTCTTTTTATCAAATATTGCACGTTTAGACATATTATTAAAAAATTAAAGATTAAAAATAAAAAATCAAAAATTTTTAACTTTTTTTAAATTTTCTAATATTCTTTTATTTAATAAATATTTTTCTCTAACCATTTTTTGGGCCTGTGATAAAGTAATTTTTTTCTTTATATTTCTATCAAGTTTTTCTTCAACCCACTTGGTTATCTCAGCAAAAGACTCACCTCTTTTCCCGCGCCAGTAGTAGAATAATGGCAAGGTATCAAAATGGGACATAGCATCAGCATTGGCTATTATTTTTTCCAAGACGGTTTTAGGTTTTACAGAACCACTACCTCGGTGGCAAATTATAACTTTTTGTATCTCCTTTATCTTATTCTCGGGATATTTTAATCTTCTTAAAATTTTAGTTGCTTCTTTCACTCCTCTTATGTGATGAGTCTTGTCTTTTTTGTCAGAGTAAGGCAAACGACCAATATCGTGCAACAAAGCGGCTAATTCTACTTGTTTTTTATCTATTTTATAATTTTTAGCCAAAAGCAGAGCGTATTTCACGACTAATAATATATGAAAATTCCAATCCTCTTCGCTAGCTCGGATTTTTACAATTTTTTCAACTTCTTTTACTGTGCTTAAATTACCCACATTATTCATTATTAATTATTCATTATTCATTCTTTATCGCTATTGCCCCTACGCCAACTCCGCCGCTGAATTTATCTTCATAAGCGTAAAAAGATCCGATCAGCTCGCCATCAGTTTCAAAAACTCTAACATGCGGGGTCCCGCCCGGACCGGCACCGGTAATAATTTCCGCCAGCCCGTCATTATCAGTATCCCCGGCCGCAACGCTGACTCCGCCGCGGAAATTCTTGTCATAGGCAAAAAACTGGCCGGCTAAATTGGCATGGTTGTCAAAAATCCTGATATGAGGCCCGCCGCCGGGACCGGGAGCGGTAATAATTTCGTCTTTTTTCTGCGCCACTCCTCCGTCAATATCGGCCACCGCCACCCTTACTCCGCCCCTGAAATTTTTGTCATAAGCGAAAAATTGCCCTTCAATAGCGCCGGCTGAATTAAAGATGCGGACATGCGGACCGCCGCCGACTCCGGTCCCGGTAATAATTTCATCTTTACCATCGCCGTTAACATCTCCGGAAGCGACATTAACTCCGCCGCGGAAATTCTTGTCATAGGCGAAAAATTCGCTTAAAACTTTACCG
>JAQUPG010000003.1 GCA_028716725.1 Patescibacteria group bacterium
TTCGGAAATCCACGGGTCAAAGGTTGCTTGCCACCTCGCCGAGGCTTATCGCAGGCTGCTACGTCCTTCATCGTCTTCTTATGTCGAGGCATCCACCATATACTCTTAATGAAATTTTCCCACACTTCTGTTTTTAAAAGTGTGATTTTGTCCCGTTAGAAAAAACTTCTAACGGGGTTTAATTTTTGTTTTTTGTCCCGCATCTTTAGGAGGCGGGGTTTTGTGTTATGTTCGACTCGATTTGTTCTTTATTCAATTGTTAAGGTCCGTTAAATGTTAATTTTCTGCCCGCTAATTTCCACTTCGGGAATTAACATCCAAAAATTTAACATCATTTTTACAAGAACTAAAAAAACCGCCTTTAAGCGGTTTTCAAAGACGCTAGAAAAAAAGCCATCTTTTAACCGCTTGTGAGTTTAAGTAAAAAATTAGATATTCTCATAAAGTTAGTAAATTTATTATATATAACATTATACATTATTATAAAATAGTGTCAAGAGGGTATTTGGCAAAAGCCATTTTCCCTATAATATCCTGAATTTATCAAGCATTTCCGGATTATTCATCTGGGCCTGAGCCACTTCCTTTGTAATTACCTTATCTTCATATAATTTCTTTAAATGCTGGTCCAAACTTATCATGCCTTCTTTCGAGCTGGTTTCAATTACCGTCCTTAATTGGGCGATTTTATTTTCCCTGATTAAGTTGGCCACGGCCGGGGTGTTAAACATTATTTCCCTGGCCGCTACCCGCCCTCCGCTTATTCTCGGAAGCAGCCTCTGGGAAATAACCGCTGCTAAAACCATAGACAGCTGCATCCTGACCTGGTTCTGCTGATGGGGAGGGAAAATATCAATAATCCGGTCAACGGTCTGAGCGGCGCTATAAGTATGTAAAGTGGCTAAAACCAAATGGCCGGTTTCGGCTAAAGTAATAGTCGTCCCGATAGTTTCTAGATCTCGCATTTCCCCGACCATAACCACGTCCGGATCCTGGCGCAGAACATGCTTTAGCCCGCTGGCAAAAGTTACCATGTCACTGCCTAATTGCCTCTGGGTAATAATGCTTTTTTCCGACTTAAACACAAACTCGATCGGATCTTCCAGGGTTATAATATTGCATTGGCGGTTTTTATTAATGTAGTTTATCATGGCGGCCAAAGTCACGGATTTGCCGCAACCGGTCGGGCCGGTGACTAAAATCAGGCCCTGATCAAGGTCTAGCAAATTGCTGATAATTTTGGGCATACCGATTTCTTCTAAAGTGGATAGTTTTTCATTTATTACCCTGGCGGCCAGACTGACATTATCCCTCTCATAACGAAGATTTACTCTAAATCTTGATTTGCTGTCTAAAGAAAACCCGAAATCCAAATCTTTTTCTCCGATAAATTTCTTTTTCTGGCCCTCGTCAAGCAGGGAAAACGCCATCTGCTCCAGCCCCTTCTGGTCCAGTTCTTTTTCTCCTTTTATCGGCACCAACTCCCCATCTATGCGCAGCATCGGCGGCAAGCTTACAACCAAATGAAGGTCAGAAGCCTTTTTTTCTATGGCGGTTTTAAAAAGTTCCTTGATATTCATATGTTTAAAAATATCAGCCAGAGGCTGATCCGCCTTTGGCGGAAAATAATATAAAAATAATATAAAAAAAACTTACCAATCCTTCTTCTTCAGGCCGGCTGCGGCGGCTTTAACCTGCGCTTCCTGTTTGGAAGATCCCTTACCCTTGGCCACCAGCTCCTCATTTAAATAAAGCCCGACTTCAAAAATTTTAGAGTGGTCCGGGCCCGTTTCAGATAAAACTTTATAATATGGAGTGACCCCATGAATTTCCTGGGCCTTTTCCTGAAACTTCGACTTCGGATCAAGGTATAATTTATTTTCCAAAATATTATCCAATTTTGAAATTATATTCTCCTTAATAAATTTCTTTACGGTTTTTAGGCCGTGGTCAAGATAAACAGCCCCGATCAAAGCCTCGACGGCATTGGCTAAAATATATTGCCGGGCCTTTGAATTCTTGTCTTTTGATTCGCCCTTGGATAAATAAAGATAGTCCTCCAGGCCGATTTCATTGGCAATTTCCGAAAGCATCTTGGCATTCACTAAACTGGCCCGCCAATTAGTAAGATCCCCTTCCGGCGTCTCGGGAAAATGATAGAATAAATATTCCGTCACCACAATCTCCAAAACCGCGTCGCCCAAAAACTCCAACCTTTCATTGTGGTTAAGGCCGAAGGCCGGATGCTCATTCAAATAAGAGCGATGAACAACCGCCTGCTTGAGCAGGTTCTCGTCTTTAAATTTAAAGCCAAGTATGTCCTCAAGCTTAGAAAAATTCTTCATTTTATTGTATTGCTCAATTGCTAAATCATTAAATCGCCCGATTTAAGCGATTTAAAAATGTAGTAATTTAACAATCGTTAAAAAATTATTATTTCTTTTCTCCGCCCTGAGCTTGCCGAAGGGTTTTATCTCCCAAATTTTTATAAATCGCCCCCAAAACCCCATTAACAAATTTTCCCGACGACTCGCCGCCAAAAGTCTTGGCGATTTCTATGGCTTCGTTAATGGCCACTTTCGGCGGTATGTCTTCGGCCATAACCAACTCATAAACTCCTATTCTTAAAATATTCCGGTCAACGATAGTGATCTGGTCCAGGGGCCATTCGGTCGCGTACTTTACGATAATTTTATCTATCTCAGCCAGATTGCTAATCACCCCCTTTATTAAAATTTTTACAAAACCGTTATCATTAAAACTCGGGGCAAAATAGGAAAAATTGCCCTTGATTATGCTATCAAGATCGCTACTTTGCCGGCCGTTAAAATCCCACATAAACAAAGACTGCATAGCGATAGTACGAGCTAAATGGCGATTAGACATATAGAAATGCAGATGACAAAAAATTGAGTATTATCTCTTTTTTTCTTTTTTGGTTTTTATCTTAATTTTCACTGCCTCCCGGCCGCGGTAGGTTCCGCAGAAGGAACAGGCTTTGTGGGGCAAAACCGGCTGGCCGCATTTTGAGCATTTGTTTAAAACTGTTTTCCCTAAAGCGTAATGGGCTCGGTTGCGCCTGGCTTTAGAGCGAGATCTTCGTTTGGCTGGTACTGGCATAAAATTTGAAATTTTAGATTTAAGATTTTAGATTGGCTCAATCTTATACTATTATTATAACTTAAGACGGCTATTAGTCAACCGGGCTGGCGCAAAACATTTTATTCTTTTCTTTCTTTCTCCCCGACAATTTTTTCAAACTCCTCTTTTTCTAAAGTTTCCTTCTCTAATAAAGCTTTAACTACTTTCTCTAATTGCTCATCCTTTGATTTTATAATTTCTCTCGCCTGCTTGACCGCCTGCTCGATAAAGTGGGAAATTTCTTTATCAATCTGTTCGGCTATTTTTTCGCTGTAATCCCTTTGCTCATGGATTTCCCGGCCCAAAAATATCATCTCCTCTTTTTCTCCGTAAGTGCGCGGGCCTAAATTTTCCGACATGCCGTAATCGGTTATCAGCTGGCGGGCCAGAGCCGTCGCCCGGCGCAAATCAGAGGTGGCGCCGGTTGTCACTTCGCCAAAAATCTCTTTTTCGGCCGCATGGCCGGCCAGGAGCACGGCTAATTCTTCCACGAACTCCGATTTGGTATGCATGTGCTTATCTTCGGTCGGGAGTTTAAGGGTATAGCCGCCGGCCTGGCCCCGGGCAATAATCGAAATTTTTTGTATCGGGTCGGTATGGGGCAAAAAATGGGCGACGATGGCATGTCCGGCCTCATGGTAGGCCGTAATCTTTTTCTCTTTTTCCGTGATCACCCGGCTCTTTCTTTCCGGTCCCATCATAACCTTTTCAATTGATTCAAATAATTCATCCATCTCTATCATTTTTTTATTCCGCCGGGCAGCCAAAATAGCCGCCTCGTTTAAAAGATTGGCCAAATCCGCTCCGGAAAAACCGGGCGTGCGTTCGGCAATCCGGCGCAGGCTCACTTCCTTAGCCAACGGTTTTTGGCGGGCATGAACTTTTAAAATCTCCTCCCGGTCTTTCATATCCGGCTCGTCAATTACTACCCGGCGGTCAAAACGCCCCGGGCGCAGAAGCGCCGGGTCTAAAACATCGGGCCGGTTAGTGGCCGCGATAACTATCACATTAGTATGAACTTCAAACCCGTCCATCTCCACCAAAATCTGGTTTAAAGTCTGCTCCCGCTCATCATGAGAGCCTCCCAGGCCGGACCCTCGGCGCCGGCCAACTGCGTCAATTTCGTCAATAAATAAAATACATGGCGCATTCTTTTTCGCCCGCTTAAATAAATCTCGTACCCGGGAAGCGCCAACGCCGACAAACATCTCCACAAATTCCGAGCCGGAAATATGAAAAAAGGGAACATCCGCCTCGCCCGCCACGGCCCGCGCCATTAAAGTTTTTCCCGTGCCCGGGCTGCCCAAAAGCAAAACTCCCCGCGGGATACGGGCGCCCAGCTCATAGAATTTTTTGGGATGCTTTAAAAATTCAACTACTTCTTTTAATTCCTCCTTGGCTTCTTTCGCTCCGGCCACATCGGCAAAAGTAATCTTATTTTTTTGGTCCTGACCGAATTCCCTGGCCTGCGACTGGCCAAACATCAAGGCTTTTGAATTCGCTCCGGCCACGCTTCTCATCATAAAATAGATAAAGACTCCGATTAAGAGAAAGGGAATAAGGAAGGGTAAAATGGCCGACAGCCAGAAATCCAGGCCTTCGTTTTCTTTTACCTCAATCTTTATTTTTGAAACTTTGGCCGCTTCAATATTAGAATTTTTAAGTAACTCCGACAAGGTTTCCCCGCTTTCTTTTTTTACAATTTCCTGCCGTCCGTCAGAGAGGGTAATCTTCATTTCTGAACCCCTTACCTCTATTCGTGAAACTTCTTCCGCATTAATCTGACTTATTAAAATTTCCTGGCCGACCGTTTCAACCTTGTTGCCGCCGTTGCTTAGAATAGAAAAGAAGCTGGCGATTATCAAAAAAACTAAGAAAAAAATCAAAAAATTTTTAACTAAATTTTTCATAATTTGTTGAAAAAACTTAACTTAACTAAGCTAAGTTTAGTATATAACATAAGTAGAGACGAGGCAATGCCTCGTCTCTACTTTTTATTTATCTGATTTCTTAATTTTTTCTTTGGTTTTCGTTTCTTTCTTTCCGCCCTTGGCTCCAGCCGCTTTATCTTCCGGCTTTAGCTTTTTTTCCTTAGCCGGCTTAGCCTTGCTCCCGGCCGCCTCTCCCTCTTTTGCCTCTTTTCCCTTTTTATCTTTTTCTTTAACCGCTTCTTTTTTGCCGCCGCCCCCTTTTACCCCGTTTAGAGATTTATCTCTAACGGGGTGAACCATCTTCAGCCCCAGGCGATGCTCTTTCGGCTCCAAAGACATTATTTCAAAGTCCGCTTTATCTCCCGCCTTGAACAGCTCGCTAATTTTCTGGTTTACCGCCAAACCCAGCTGGCTGGCGTGGGCCAAACCATGAATTTCTTCATCCAACTTCACAAATAAACCAAAGGGGTTAACTTTTAAAATTGTCCCGGGGACTACCTGTCCGACTTTGTATTTAGCGCTGGCTTCTTCCCAGGGATCCTTTTTGAGCCTCCGGGCGGATAAAAATATTTTAGACCCGGCCACACTTATAACTTCGGCTTTAATCTTATCACCGACTTTAAAAAGGTCGGCCGGGGAATCAATCCGCTGCCAGGCCAATTCGGAAATATGGATAAGGCCTTCCATATTTTCGCCAAAACCGATAAAAACGCCAAAATCAGTAACGGCGGTAATAGTCCCCTCCACAATCGTCCCGACTTTATATTTAGCAATCGTATCTTTTTGTTTTTCGCTCCAGACGTCTTTTTCACTAAAAATTATTTTATCTTCTTTCTCATCCAAAGTCATAACTGTAACTTCAAATTCCTGGCCGACAAAAGATTTAAGCTTGTCTAAAATTTTGCTTTTGTCGCCACCGCTCACTCGCGGATAATTTTCTGGCGCCAATTGCGAAACCGGTAAAAATCCCTGAATCTGGCAGTAACGGACTAAAAGCCCGCCCTTATTAGCATCAATTATTTTCACTTTGACAGTTTCTTTGTCCTGGGACGCCTTTCTTAAGGTTTCCCAGGCCTTTTCCTGGCCGGCATGGCGGAAGGACAATTCTAATTCGCCTTCTTCATTCTCCTCTTCAATAACGGTCGCTTCTATTTCGTCTCCCGGTTTTAAATTCGCATATTCCTCCGCTTCTTCATAAAGCTCCGGGCCGCGCACGACCCCGACCAGAATGCCGTCAATGTCCAATCTAACCTCAGCCCGGGAAGCTGAAACCACGGTTCCCTTGACCGTATCCCCGGCTTGAGGAATTTTTAAATTATCCTTGTCCAGTAATTTTTGGAAATCTTGGCTTTCCCCACCAAGTACTTTTTTGTCTTCTTCCATATTATTTAATAATCTCCCTTTTAACCAAATAAAAAAAGATTATTTAACCTCCCATTTTGGGAAGCCCCTTGGCCACCTTCCCGCCATCCGGCAGGACCAAAGGTTTTATTAAAGGTGTTTATTTAGTTTGTTTTCTTATTATACACTAGGCTAAAAAAATTGCAAGCCCCATGCCAGAAATTTAATAATACAGAAAACTTTTCCTTATTTTTTCAAAATCCAATCGACATTGATTTTTATCGGCCTCACCGGCAAACAAAGTATAGCTGATAACATTCTGGCCAATCGGTATCTCTAAATTATAAATAAAATTCCCTTCGTCGGTTGTCTCTTCTTTTTTTACAGATGGAGTCACCCCGGCGGAAATCCTTGAAAAACCTTCCTGCTCTTTAAGCAAGCTGGCGGTATTTACGTCTTCGCCAGTTCTTTTGATATTGCTTTTCACTTCGCAAACCACTGCTTCACCTTCATTGAAATAAAAACTGGGGGATCTTAGTTCTTTCGCCTGCCACCCGGAGGGCAAAGTTACTTCAAAGCCCAAAACCACATTGCCGACAATCGTTCTCCCGTCTTCCAATAAAGTAACGGCATAAGGCGAAGGGTTATGGACAACCTGGCCGGTAATCCACTCTACGCTTTCTTCCCTGACCAAAGCCCACCAGATAATTAGCTCACCCAAAACCGCGGCCAAAACCAAAATAATAATTTTTATCAAATAATATTTTCCGTACTTTAGACGATAATACATATAGTTAATTATCAATTATCAATTATCAATTTTCAATTTATTGAATATATTCTTTCCAAATTTTATATAGTTCAGCTGTGGCGGTTAGATCCCAGCTATTATATTCGGCAATTTTTTTATATTCTTTATCTTTAAATAACCGGCCGACATCGTCCCCGGTAATGCCGCTTCCCTTCGGGCTTTTAAGGCCAAGCGCTCGGCAATATAAATGTAAATTGCCCTTCCGCCTGACTGCCCCATAAAAAGACAACTGGTCCAATAAATCAATATGCCTGGCTCCGTATTGGCTATTTAAGTAACGGTTAGACATTAAATTTATGGTCGGTTTTATTTTATGGACCGCTGACCTTACTAATAAAAACGGGACGTCAAAAGACCGGCCGTTAAAACTGACAAACTCGGAATAATTTTTCGCTCCGGCCCAAAAATCAAGCAGCATCTCTTTTTCGGACTTCGGCTTAAAGGTAAAATTTTCTTTTACGTATTCCTGATTTTCTTCCTCCGGAGACTGGAAATAAACTGCGCCCTTATCTTTCTCTTCATCGTAAATTCCGATAGCCGCAATTTCGCCGGTTAAAGGAGAAAAACCCAACCCCTCTTTCAGGTCGGCCAGCATCACATTGTATTTTTCTTCTTCCTCTCCGGCCTCGCGCTTAATCCAGCGCGTCAGGCTGTCCTGAGTCGCTTTATCAATATTCCCCCAGTCCTCGCCGATGGTTTCAATGTCAAAAATTAAAGCCATATTTTACAAAATTATCTATTCTAATTTTATCTTTTTAAGCCCCAACCGTCAAATAACCCCGCCCTTTGCAAAAGGCGGGGTTATTTTATTTTTTTCTTATTTTTATAAATTTAATTTTAATTGCAAGTAGCATCAGAAGCGGCCGCGCCGGCGGTGGAACCAAACCCGGCTGACGGAGCCGTTGAAGATAAAGATTGGCTGCATTCTTCCGGCGCCGTATTGAAAGCGGAACAAATGGTAGCCAGCAAGCTGGCGGAATCGCGGTTTGAAGTTACCTGAGCGCCGTTTATGACTAAGGTCGGGGAACCGCTTACTCCATATTTATCATTGTCAGCCTTATAGACGTCAAAAACCGGGAATTGGCCGTTAGACCAAGTAGTTTTATCATTGAATTTTTCGGTCACTTTATATTCTTTATCAGTCGCGGAAACACAGGCGTCAAGCTTGGATTTATCCAACCCCGCTTTAGCTATGCAGCCATCGCCGTCGCCGGCTTCAAGAAAACATTTTAAATAGCCGTTCAATTTATCACCTTGTTCTTTTTGAATACAATATTGTTTTAATTCTTCCTTTAATTCGTTTTCCCCGTGCATGGCATAATCGCAGAATTTTAAAGTAAAATCGATTTTGCTGCCCAAGGCCTCAATCACCGGCAAAATGCCTTTTTCAATCTGGGTGCCGTAGGGGCAGTGGCTCATAACAAAAAGTTCAACATTCGGCTTATCTGATTTGGCCGCCACTTCGCTCCCGCTGCCGCCCGCGGCTGTGTCAGAAGTATCGGTTGCGGCCGCGTCCGCGGTCATGTCCAAAACCTGCGGAAAAAATTTCGTGCCGTCCTTGGTCAGATAAGAATCAAAATCCTGACCGCCGACGTTAACTACAATCTTGTAAAGCCCATTCTCTTCAACTATGTCTTTTATCTCCACTTCCGTGCCGGCCTGCACCAAGTTGGCGTTTATAAATTCTCCGGCCTTGGCCTTGGCTTCTTCTGGAGACAGGATGCTGCCAGCGGTTTTGCCTCCAAAAATCTTATAGCCGGCGCCGCCCAGAGCCACCAAAATAACTAAAACGATAATTAGTTTTTTCATATTCATATTTTTAAAAATTAACTCTCCTCCTCTTTACCTCCTTTTCTATTAAGTTATTTTATTTTAACAAAAGGCAAAAAATAAGTCAAATAAAAATATAACCTTCTTATCCTCCCCTATTTCCCCTGAATTCCTTAACCAATAATCCGCCCAAAATTATAATTATTCCGCCGGCCAAAACTAATAAATATTTGAATAATTCGAGCTTTTTGTCCCGGGTAGCTATAGGCCATTCGTCGCTTTCCGCCACCTCGCCCAAAACCTGGCCAGCTTCGCCCTGGCTTTCCGCGTCTTTCTTTATTATGTCGTCAGGGGAGCGCGGCATAACCCTTAAACCGGATTCGGTTCGGCTCACTATCCCGGCAATAGCCAGAGTCTCGCCTTCTTTTATCTCCCCGGCCTTTATCCCGGTCGCTTCCTTTATATAAACTCTAATTTCATCTGTGCCATCATCCAAATAAACAGTTGAACTTTTCCGGTCAGTAACCTCGCCGGTTATTGAAACCAAGCCGCCGACCCAGTCTTCGGTAATTTTTTCAACGGGCAGTTCCGCCGGTTGCGGCGCTTGGCGGTTCTCTATTATTTTCATATCATCTTTCTGTTTGGTCTTTATCCGCTTTTCGCCGCTAGAAACTGATACTTCGCCGCTTACTTCAATATAATCGCCGATTTTTAAATCCGGAAAGTCCTTATTATAATTATATACCTGAACTCCGGGAGAGCCGACAATATAAAAATATTGGGCGCCTAAAATTCCTGGCAGGACTGCCACGGTTCCCTCTACTTTTACCAAGTCGCCGGATTCTGCCTCTTTTATTTTTTCTAAAGTTACGGGAACATATTCTCCGGCCGCCGAAGACCCGACTTTAACTCCTAAAACATTTTCCGAGCCATTGCTTTTACTCCCCGCTACGGAAATAATATTTTCTTCGCCCGGAGTTAAGGCCGTTGTCCAAAACCATTTTCCATTTTTATCCCGGCTATAAGATTCGCCGCTATAAGATTTTTCATAACCGACTTCGTCGATTAAGTCCCCTAAATTATTAAATAGACGGACTGACTCGTTTGAATTATTTAAAGCCAACCCGCTTTCATTTCTCTCCAATAAATAAAAGTCGCCGGGCTCAAGCCACAAATCGGAACTAATTTTATACGGCTGACTGCCGCCTTCAATATCATCTAATTGCCAGCCCAATAAATTAACTTCGTTTGAACCTATATTTTTTAATTCTATCCATTCTTCACTATCGCTTCCTTCCGGGTCAGGTAAAATTTCATTGATTATGACTGATGGCAATCCCACATTGTCGCCAGCGACCGAGCCCACTTTTATAATTTCTTCTTTACTGGCTTCATTTTCTCCATCACATACAATTAACTTTACTGAATAGTTTCCGGATTTTAAGTAAGTATGCTCCGGCGAAGCCAAATCCAGTTTTATGCCATCGCCGAAATCCCAGCTAAATTCTAATTTATCTCCATCTTCGTCAACCGTGTCTGAACTGTCAAAAAGAATCGGCTGGCCGACGACTATTTCTTTTGGGCAGTAAAAAGAAACAAGGGGCGGATGATTTATAGCCTTTATAACATTAGCTTCGCCCGGCGTAATAATCTCGCTCCAAACCCAGTCCTGGCTACTGGTAGCAAAATTATAGCTCCAGCCCTCCTCAGCTTTATTATATTCCACGGTTTCCAGCGGATTATCCGCCAAGGGCAAATACAACTTCACTTTATCGCCATTATTATTCAAGGCGATTTTACTTTCTGAGCGCGAGACTGCTAAATACTCCCCGCCCTTTATAAAAATATCTTCTTTAAATTTATATTTTCCCTTACTGTCATCACCCACCCCCCACCCCCGCAGATCAACAGCGGCCGTGCCTCTATTATACAATTCAATAAATTCTTCTTCATTATCGCTGCCAACCGGGTTAGGAAAAATTTCAGAAATAATAATATCATTGCTAAAATCATACAAATTTTTTTCATCGTCGCTAATTTCATCTTCTTCCTTGGTTATGCCCGTTATAATATTGCCCGTTCCTTTGGTCGGAGTAACGGTAACCGCGAAATCATTTAAATTATTAAAGCTATTCTGCCCGTCAAATTTTCTGGCTATGGAATTAGGGTCGGAGGGGGCAGGAGCATTATTTTCTAGATTGCCGTCATCCCAATTTCCATAAGCCACCTGATCAATTAAAATTCCGCCCAGAGCCCGCAAAATTACAATATCACCTTTATTATTTAAATTACCTTTGGGTTTTTCTATAACTAAAAATTTTTCCTTTCCACTTGCCGCCAAAACTCCGGACAGATTTGTTTTCGCCCCGCTGCCTTCTTCAATTGTCCAGCCGGATAAATCAATTTCTTCGCCAGTCGCATTATATAATTCAATCCATTCCACTTCTCCGTCAGCCGGATCGCTTACCAACTCGTTAATCACCACGTCGCCTAACTTATAACTCACCAGCGTGGGGGTCGTTGAGGCCGGCGTCGTTTCATCCCCCTGATAAAGGGAGTTGGGAGGATTTTCTGCCGGCATTTCCGGCTCTTCGGCTGGCGAGGTTTGGGTTTCTTCGTTGCCTTCTGCCCCGCTTTCAGATCCCTGATCTATCTCGACATCGCCGTAGCTAATTTTATCAATTTCTTGATCTAAATTATCTATAACTCTAATATATCCTCCACTATCAGCTAAACCCCAATTGGCTGAATGACGATAATTAGGTAATCTTGATAAACTATAATCTTTCGCCGCTAGTAAATAATATCCGGAAGAAAAAATAATACCAACAGGTAAGCCGGAACTGCCAGTTCGATTTATCCAATTATCGCCCGTAGTTGATTTTGTCTGCAGTTTCCAACCCTCCAAATTAATCTCCTTGCTAGTTGGATTATATAACTCTACAAATTCATCTCTGGCGCCACCTGGGCCATGAGTAGCAAAATTGCTAATAACTATATGATCAGCCGCCCAGCAACTCTCTCCCAAATAAAAAAATCCTGCTATAAATAACAAGATTAAAAAAACTTTTCCTGCCCGAAGCAGGCCCTCCTGTTTTTTCATATAAAATTATTTTACTTTATTTAAAACCTCCTTCAACTCCCCCGGCAAGTCTATCGTAAAAGTTTGTTTATCCCCGGCTAAATCATAAAACGACAATTTGTCCGCCACTAAGAAAACCCGGCCTAAATTTAATTTTTTGTTCTGCTCTCTCGTTTTTTTCGTGCTGTATAAATCATCCCCCACAAGAGGATGCCCGTAAGAAAGCATATGGACCCTGATTTGGTGAGTCCGGCCGGTTTTAATTTTAACTTTTAATAAAGTATAATTGATAAATTTTTTTATTATCTTAAACCCGGTAATGGCCCGCCTGACTCCCGGCTTGTCAACGTTTTTTTCTTCCCTGTCGGTTATGGGCAGGGCCGCCATTTTCGAACCGTCGCTTGAACGCTTTAAGGGAAATAAAATATTGTCTTCGTCTTTGCCTATCTGGCCGTAAACCAAAGCCGTGTATTCTTTTTCCATTGTCCTTTTCTGGAACTGATTTTTTAAATTATTAAAAGAATCTTGAGTTTTGGCTATAACCACTAAGCCGCTCACTTCCTTGTCCAGGCGGTGGACAATTCCCGGGCGCTCCGGATCTTCACCGACTTTTTTCAGCTCCGGATATTTCTTTACTAAAATCTCCGCCAGACTTTCTTCTTTAAAAGGATCGGTCCCGTGCATAACTAAACCCGCCGGCTTGTTTATTACCAAATATTCATCGGTTTCGGCAATAATTTCCGGAAAAGAAAAATTTGATTTTTTAAAAATTAAAAAACTATCTTTGGCTGCCGGCCGGACGGGAGAAGAAACCATAATCTCATCGCCTTCTTTTAAATTATAGTGGGAAGAAACGATTTTTCCGCTTGCGGTAACCCCGCCCTGCTTTATTATTTTCTGAATCTGGCTGCGGGAAAAATCCGGCAACTGGCCAGCTAAAAATTTATCCAGGCGCTCGCCGGCTTGTTTAGTTGTTATTCTTAATTTCTCCATATAAATATTATATCATAAAAAAAGCGCCCCTACACAAAAAGGACGCTCACTCTTAAAAAGGGACCCCCAATATTAAACTCAAATTATACGGTTCTCTCTGACGATTCGAGAATCTCCATAATAATTAACGTACATCCGAATTCATGAGCTGATATTGGTGTAGAACCGCTAACACTAACTGGGATAAAATGACCCGATTCCGATTCTGTTACCATAACCTTATAATGACCACCCGGATCAAAGGGGAAATCGCTGGAACCAAAAGGCCATTTCTCACCGGCTAAGGCTTTAGCAATCTCTCCGGGGACTATTAATGAGCCATCATTCGACACTTCAACCATAAATTTCTTGCCAGCCATCGCCCATCTCCTTGTCTTAAATATTCATCATTTTTATAAACTCTTCCACCATTTTATCAAGATTGAAGGATTTGTCAACCAATTCTTCGGCGTTTTTACTCAAATTAGAGCAAAGGCGCTTATTTTTATACAACTCTATAATTTTTTGGGCTAAAACTTCACTGTTATTGGCTTCGATTAAAATTCCCGCCCTGTCTTCCGGGATTAAATCTTCAAAACCGCGGTTATAGAAACCGATTATCGGAAGGCCGGACGACATAATTTTTAAAACCGAAGCCAGGCAGGATAATTTCGGAGTTTCGCCGGTAATAACAAAAATATCAAAGCTGTCCGACCATTTTTTTAGGTTCCCCTGCTCGCTTACAAACCAAACTAAATTATCAATCCCCAATTTTTTAGCCAGCCAAGATAATTTTTTTTCACCCTCGTCCTTTGCCCCCTTCCGGCCCTGCCCGACAACCATAACCTGCAGATTGGGAATAACGGTTAGACTGGTTTTAACCGCTCTAAATAAATTTTCAATCTGGTGCGGCAAAGAAAAATCCGTAACCACGCCCAAGGTAAAAAATTTACGGGAAAAATTCGACTTCTCCGCTTTGGCTAAGTTGGAAAAAATATTTTGCTGATGCCCGGGCTCGCTTAACTTAAGGCCGGGAGGAATAATTTTTATCCGGCTCGCCGAAACCCCGATATTTTTAAGCTGAGTTTCCGTTAAACTGACAAAGGGAGCAAGAACCGCCCAGTGGGAATAAAGGCGGTAAAAAAACAAAACTCCGAACGGCATTTTTTTATAATCATTTTCCGGCAATTCCAACCAAATAACTTTCATCTTGAGCAAGGCCGCCAAAGGTGTAAAAATAATTTTCTCATTCCCGGCCATACAGATAACCGCCTTTATGCCCTTGCTATATTTAAGATAGGCCAGGGAGAAAAAATAATAAAAAAGTAAAAATGGGTAAATTAAAAGAAAAAGGAAAAAATAAAAACTGCTGGCAACCGCCGGGCCGAGATACGCTTTTTTTATTTTCCCGCAATTTTTTAAAAAGTCGTCCCCTGAGTCTGGCCGCGCCAAAAGAAAACAGAAAAAATACTCTTTCCGGCCCAGCTCGTTAAAAAGGTCAGATAACAGGAAGGACATTTCTTTTAGGGAGTTGGCTACTAAAATATTCATCATAAACGTGTTACAAAGTATTAGATTCTATTTTTTGTTTCTCTATTTAACAACACTAAAATTTCTTCTCTTGTTACACCTTTTAAAAAATACAAAGCCAAAAAATAAACCGCTGCGGAAAAACTTAAAGTCGAAAATAAGCCGCCGATACCGCCAGAGAATTGGTTCGGCAAAATCCAGAGAAAAACGGCCATAACTCCCGAAGCCAGAATTGATTTAAATAAAACCTTAAAATTAAAAAAGAAACCGGCATATTTATAAACAAGGTAAAAAGCGGCCAAAGCGATAAAAAGCTCGCTGTAAACCGTCACCCAGGCCGCGCCCAGGTAAGAAAAGCGGGGAATAAAAATAAGGTAGCCGGCTAAAGCCGTTACGCTCGTAAAAAAATAAGCGCCGATTATCTTTTTCTGCTTGTCTAAAGCGATGATGGCATGGGAAAAAATGCAGCCGAAGAATATGGCCCAAGAGGCCAGCACCAAGATTTTAAGAACCGCTCCGGAAGCGGCAAAATCTCTTCCGGCGACAACAACCATTACCTCTTCGGCTAAAAATTGCGTCCCGACCACCAAAGGTACGGCCAAAATCATCATAAAATCAAAAGATTTCTGCAGGACTTTTTTAAAAGAATCCATGCTTCCTCCGGCCCAATCAGCGGTTAAAACCGGCAAAATAATCCCGGCAAACATAAAAGGAATAGTGATTAAAACATCAATCACTTTGTAGGCGGCGCCGTAAACCCCGACCTCGCCCGGCGTTTTTATTAAAGAAAGGATTAAAGTATCGGCTTTAAGATAGATAAGATTAAAGGCAATAGTAATGGCCAAAGGCCAGGTCTTTCTGATAATTTCTTTCCAGATTAACCAGTCGAACTGAATTCTTAGGCGGACAAACCGCCAGGAAAATATGAATAGGAATAAAAAATTAATAGCCGAAGCGAAAACGGTGGCAAAAATTATTCCCAAAAGGCCGAGGTTCAGTTCAACCGCAAAAATAACGCCGGCGACCAGAACCAGCCGCCCGATAATTTCCGCAATGGAAACTTTATCCATCCTTAAATTTTTCTGGAACAGGCCGACAAAAATCTGGTTTAAAGCGATAAAGAAAAAAGAGAAAACCGCCACGGCCACCCCTAATTTAACTTCCGGGCCGTAAGGGAGAAAAATAATGGTAAGCGGCGCCAAAGCCAGAAAAAAGATGGCTGACACCAGGCGCAAAGTAAAAAGATTATTTAAAATTTTGCCCTCGTCAACTCCGGGCCGGCTGATCATCGCCGCCGTGACCAAAGTCAGGCCTAAATCAGCCAAAATCCCAAAAACGGACAAAAAAGTTATAATCGTGGTATATTGGCCGAAACCAATCAGGCCGAGATAACGGGTGATAACCGCCACCGCAACCAGGCCCAGAACCGTGGCCATAACCTTGCTTATTATCTGAATAACCGTATTGTAAAAAATCTTAGCCGATAGTCGCATAAAAATGTGTTTTTTGTTATAATAATAATACAATCCGGATATTACCCTTAATACCCGCACCCCTCACGTTATATTTAAAATTATAACATAAACCTTATGAAAATTACTAAAATCAAAAAACATCTTCTAGCCGCTTCCCTATTATCCCTCCTTATCTTGCCTCAGCTGGCCTTAGTCCAGTTCTCATCTCCCTCCCCGGCCCAGGCGGCGGAAAGCAATTTATGGAAAAACCAAACCGGAGCGCAAATTATAGGCGGCCAGGCTTTCGGGGACGAAACGCCGAGGGACGTAAGGGAAATAACCGTCTTGGTAATAAAAGTTTTCTTGGGATTTTTAGGATTGATTTTTCTGGTCTTAATTATTTCCGCGGGCTTTAAGTATATGACGGCCGCAGGCAATGAAGAGAAGATAACGGAAGCTATGAGCCAAATAAAAACCGGCGTAATCGGACTAATAATAATTATGGCTTCCTACGCCATCACTTCTTACCTTACTACCTGCGTCTTTAACATAACTAAACCAGGAAGTACGGTCTGGATGTGCCATAAAGATTTCAATAACTAACCTCCGGAAAATAAGCCTCTGGCGGGAAAAACGGGATAAAATCCGGACTTAGTTTCTACGGCTACTTTTTTATGCTTGAAATTATAAAAAAAACAAAAAAAATTCTTTTTATTTTAATAATTTCCCTGTTCTTGCTGCTGCTTTTGAGCCAGGGGAGAAATTACGACAAAAGCGAACTGGAATATGGCCTGACCTTTTCTAAAAAGCAGGCCGCCAGCCTTGGCTTTGACTGGCGCCGGGTTTATACTTCAATTTTGGATGACCTCGGCGTGAAAAAATTAAGGCTGCCGGCTTATTGGAATGAGGTTGAGGGCAATGACAACGGATTCTGGTGGGAGGAAATGGACTGGATGGTGAATGAAGCGGTGAAAAGAAACGCCGAAATGATTATTGCTGTCGGCGGCCGCCTGCCCCGCTGGCCCGAATGCCATTTCCCGGCCTGGGCGGAGAATCTATCCCCGGACGAAAGAGATAAAAAAATATTAGACTATATAGAGCAGGTTGTAAATAGATATAAAGACAATCCTAATATTATTGCCTGGCAGGTGGAAAACGAGCCCTTTCTTTCCCATTTCGGCGATTGCCCGAAGTTAGATAAAAAATTTCTGGATGCCGAAATTGCTTTGGTTAAGAAACTTGACGGCCGGCCCGTTGTCATAACCGATTCCGGCGAATTGTCCCTTTGGCTGGGAGCGGCCCGCCGGGCTGATATTTTCGGCACCACCATGTACCGCGACACTTACTCTAAGCTTCTGGGAAGGTATATCCATTATCCGATTAACCCCGGGTTTTTCCATTTTAAAAAAAATATTGTCCGCCTGTTTGCCCACCCCCAAAAATGGATAGTAATTGAATTGCAGGCCGAACCCTGGGGCCCGATTCCCTACGAGAAGATGACGGAAGAGGAAAGGGCTAAAACTATGGACCTGAAAAAATTCAGGGAAATCCTGGAATTCTCCCGGCTCGCCGGCTTTAAGGAATTTTATCTCTGGGGAGCGGAGTGGTGGTATTGGGAAAAAGAAACTAACAATAACCCGGCGCTCTGGAATGAGGCGAAGAAATTATTTTAATAAATGGGATCTTTGGAATTCTGGGGACTCTTAGGATCTTTAGGGTATTTATAGCTCCTAAGAATCCCAGGAATCTTAACAATCCTAAGAGCCCCAATAACGCAGATAGCTATGGAAAATAATAAACACAACAGCCACGACTACGCCATCGGCGTTGACATCGGCGGCACCAACATGAAAGCCGTGCTTTTTGACGGGGAAAAAATTATTGCCGATTATCTTCTGGCCACTCCCAAAGACAATATAAAACATTTTTCCATAATGCTTTCCGCTTTAATCGAACCTCTATTTAAAAAGGCCCGGGCGGACAAGGCGAAAGTAAAAGGCCTTGGCTTGGGCATTGCCGGCCTGATGGACCGATCCGAGAAAAAAATAATAAAATCGCCCAACATCCCGATTCTGGACGGGGTAAAAATTGCCAATCTGCTGAAAAATAAAACCGACCTGGCCGTAGAGCTTGATAATGACACCAATTGCTTCCTGCGCGCCGAAATTAAATTGGGCATGGGGAAAAAATATAAAAATGCTTACGGCATAATTATCGGCACCGGCATCGGCGGCGCCTGGTGGCAGGGCGGGGAGATTTACCGGGGCAGCCACGGCGCCAGCGACGAACCGGGCCGGATGATTATTGATTTGGAAAATAATATTGAACTGGAAAAGGCTTACCAGAAACTGACGCAGAGCAACCCGGCTAATTTGGCCGAAGAAGCTTTTCGCGGGGACACTTTGGCCCAGAAGTCTTACGAGGAAATCGGGCACTGCCTGGGAATTGCTTTCGCCAATATCGTTAATCTGCTTGACCCGGAGGTAATTATTGTCGGCGGCAGCGTAGCCGAGTCAAGCGAATTATTCTTTTCCAAAATTAAAAAAATTATGCGCGGCTATATCATGCATCCGGAAGCCAAAAAAATAAAAATCCTTAAAGGCAAACTCGGCCAGAACGCCGGCGCCATCGGCGCGGCCTTGCTGATATTGTAGGCCCGTCAATTTTGTTTGACATCTTATTACCCTTATGCTATTATCATTTATATAAAGGCTAGTTGTTTAAATGACAATTAGCCTTTTTTCTTACTTTATTATTTAATAATAAATACTAAAAAATATGTCCGATCTATCAAGCGCCATAAAACAAATCTGCGAGGAAAAAGGCTTGGACGAAAAATCCGTTATTACCACGATTGAGTCGGCTTTAGCCGCGGCCTATCGCAAAGATTTTGGCGAAAAAAACCAGAACATAAAAGTGGAATTTGACCCGGAAACCGGCAAGTCAAAAGTTTTTGACGTTAAAACCATAGTGGAAGATATGCCGCCCGAGGAAGAAACAGAAACAGTAGGGACGGCTGGACAGCTGTCCGATGATGCGTCTGAAGATGCAGGGGGAAAAAATCTTTTGCCCGACGCAGGCGTAGGGACAGCTGATGTAGGGGCAACTGGCCAGTTGCCCGAAACCGAAACCCCTGAAGAAGAGAAGCGGAAATTCAATCCCAAAACAGAAATCCAGATAAGCGATGCCAAAATGATTAAAAAAACCGCCAAGGTTGGGGATGAAATAAAAACCAAGCTGGAAGTGCCGGCCGCTTACGGACGGATGGCCGCCCAGACTGCCAAGCAGGTTATTGTCCAGCGCTTGCGGGAAGCGGAACGCGAAATGGTTTTCGGGGAATTCAAAGATAAGGAAAAAGAAGTGGTGAGCGGCGTAGTCCAGAGGCACGAAGGCCGGTTTGTTTTGGTTGATTTGGGCAGGGCCGTCGGCTACCTGCCGGCCGAGGAGCAAATCTTCGGAGAAAAATATACTCCCGGGGAAAGGATAAAGGTCTATATAAAGGAAGTGCGGCTCGGCTCTAAGGGTCCGGAAATTATTTTATCAAGGACCTCGGACGAAATCCTCAAGAAAGTTTTTTATCTGGAAATTCCGGAAATCTCCAATGGGTTAGTGGAATTAAAAGCCGTGGCCCGGGAAGCCGGCGCGCGCTCTAAGGTAGCCGTCGCCACCGATTCGGAAAACGTTGACCCGATTGGGTCCTGCGTGGGCCAGCGGGGCTCCCGCATCCAGACGATTATTTCCGAACTGGGCGGGGAAAAAATTGATATTATCCAGTATGATGAAAATCCTTCTAAATTTATCGGTAACGCCTTGTCTCCGGCTAAAATTATTTCCATAAAACTGGATGAGAAAGAAAAAAAGGCCTATGTAAAAGTTATGGCCGACCAGCTGTCTTTGGCTATCGGCAAAAACGGCCAGAACGCGCGGCTCGCCGCCCGCCTCACGGGGTGGAAAATTGATATTGGCGAAGCCAAAATTGAAAAGGAAGAAAAGGGCGAAGAAGGGAAAGAGGGGAAGAAGGAAAAAAAAGATGAAGAAAAAGAGGCCGTAGGGGCAGCTGGCCAGCTGCCCAAAAAGGAAAAGAAAGAAAAGAAAGAAAAAAAACCAAAAGAGAAAAAGGCAGAGACGCCCGATGATGCATCTAAAAAGGCAGAAACAAAATAGGCAATTTAACAATTTATTCATTTAGCAATCTAGTCATTTAATAATTAATTTTAAAAACAACTCTTATGCAACTCGAACTTTGGACTGCGGTCATCGCCTTAGCCGGATTAGCTTTTGCCGGCTGGCTGGCCTACCAGCTTAAAAAGCAAAAAGTAACTGATGAAAAAGCCAAAGAAATCTCCGGCTATATCCACGAGGGCGCTATGGCCTTCCTTAATAAAGAATATAAAATTTTAGGCACCTTTGTGGTAATCGTCGCTTTAATCCTCTGGTTTACTCCGGGCTTAAAAGGAGAAACCGCTATCTGCTTTATCGCCGGAGCTGTTTTTTCAATCCTGGCCGGCAATATCGGCATGCGCATTGCCACCACCGCTAATGTCAAAACTGCGGAAGGGGCGAAAGAAAGCTTAAGCAAAGGATTGGGAATTGCTTTTTCTTCCGGCAGCGTCATGGGCTTAACCGTAGTCGGCTTGGGGCTCTTAGGCGTTAGTTTGGCTTATTATATTTTTCGCGACCCGAACGTTATTTACGGTTTCGGTTTCGGCGCTTCCTCGGTCGCGCTTTTCGCCCGCGTCGGCGGCGGGATTTATACGAAAGCCGCGGATGTCGGCGCGGATTTGGTCGGCAAGGTTGAAGCCGGCATTCCGGAAGACGACCCGCGCAACCCGGCCACGATTGCCGATAACGTCGGGGATAATGTCGGGGACGTCGCCGGCATGGGCGCCGACCTTTTTGAAAGCTATGTTGATTCCCTGATCGCGGCCATGGCCTTTGGCGTTTTAACCGTCGCCACTTTCGGGCCCAAAGCCGTGGTTCTGCCCCTGATGCTCGCCGCAGCCGGAATTATTGCGGCCATCTTGGGAAACTTCATTGTTAAATTATCTAAAAACAGCCAGCCGCAAACGGTTTTAAACCGGGGGATTTTCTCGGCCGCGATTTTAATGGCGATTGGCGCTTATCCGGTGATTTTCTACACTATCGGCAAAACCGAAGTCTATTGGTCTTTGCTTACTGGTTTGATTTCGGGCATCGCTATCGGCTTAATCACCGAATACTACACTTCGGATAAAAACAAGCCGGCGCAAGGAGTGGCCAAAGCCGCGGAAAGCGGGCCCGGCACCAATATTATCGCCGGATTAGCTTTAGGCATGATAAGCACGGTTGTCCCGGTTTTGGTTGTGTGCCTCGCTATCTTTTTATCATTTAAATTCGCCGGCCTTTACGGGATCGCCATTGCCGCGGTCGGCATGCTTTCCACTTTAGGCATCACTTTAGCGACCGACACTTATGGCCCGGTCGCGGATAACGCCGCCGGCATTGCGGAAATGGCGGGCATGGGAGGTGAAGCCAGAAAGCGGGCCGAAGAGCTGGACGCCGTCGGCAACACGACGGCCGCGATCGGCAAGGGATTCGCCATCGGCTCGGCCGCTTTAACCGCTTTGGCCCTGCTTGTCAGTTTCGGCCAGGCCGTTAAATTAGACATGGTTAATTTAATGAATTCAAACGTTTTAATCGGCTTGTTTATCGGCGGATTATTGCCCTGCATTTTCTCGGCCCTGTCCATGAAAGCCGTGGGCGAAGCCGCCGGGGATATGGTTAAGGAAGTCAGGCGGCAATTTAAAGAAATTCCGGGAATTATGGAAGGAACCGGCAAGCCGGATTATAAGCGCTGCATTGAGATTTCCACGGGCGCGGCCTTAAAGAAAATGATCGCTCCGGGCTTAATCACCGTCGCGGCTCCGGTTGTGGTCGGTTTGATTTTAGGCGCCGAAGCCCTGGCCGGGTTATTGGCCGGCGCTCTGGTTACGGGATTTTTGCTGGCCGTCATAATGGCGAATGCCGGCGGGGCCTGGGACAATGCCAAAAAATATATTGAAGCCGGCAATTTAGGCGGCAAGGGCTCGGCCACACATAAAGCCGCGGTGGTCGGCGACACGGTCGGCGATCCGTTCAAAGACACTTCCGGCCCAAGCTTAAATATCTTAATCAAGTTATTGTCTATAGTCTCCCTTATCATCGCGCCGCTGCTTATCTTATAATTCTATACTGGCAAGTAAAACTTGTTACAAATTACAAATCTTACACAAATATTACAAATAATTAGAAAAAACGACTATCTTAACATTTGTAAAATTTGTAATGTATTTGTAATTTGTAACTAACTGAAGTTGATAAATATGAAAGACTTCTTATCTTTAGTAAAATCAAGGCGAAGCGTAAGGCAGTACAGGCAAGAGAAGATTCCGCGAGACCAGATTGAAAAAATAATTGAAGCCGGCACTTGGGCGCCCAGCGCCTTTAACCAGCAGCCGATTAAGTTTTTTGTTTTAGAAGATTCGGCGAAAATTAAACTGGCCGGAGAAAAAATAAGGGAAATGAGAAAGAAGGCCGGAGAAAATATCTGGCGCCAGGAACTGCCTGACCCGACTTTTTATCAGGCACCAGCCGTAATTTTTCTCTGCGTCAGCGAACCGAAAAATAAATACGCTTTAGCCGATGCCGCCCTTGCCTGCCAAAATTGCTTATTGCAGGCAAGAGAAATGGATTTAGCCACGGTTGTTGTCGGCCAAGCGACAATGCTCGAAGAAATCCCAGAGGTAAAAGAAAAGTTGGGCCTGCCAAACAATTGGGAAATCTTACTTTCTTTCTGCTTAGGTAAAACCGATAGTTTCCCGGAAGCGCCGGAAAGAAAAAAGCCGGAAGTTATATTTAAGTGAATAGTATTTATACTGTCATTGCGAGGCTCCGCCCTTCTTTTCCTATCATTGCGAGAAGCGTAGCGACGAAGCAATCTAACGCACAATGATTTTCATCTAAAGATTACATTTTGTGCCTGCGCATCATTCGTTAGATTGCCGCGTCAGTCGTCCCGAAGGCTCGGGACTCCTTCCTCGCAATGACAAAATAAGAAGGCAAAACCGATAGTTTTCCAGAAGCGCCGGAAAGAAAAAAACCAAAAGTGGTGTTTGAGTAGAGATTATCAGGGAGACAGCAAATTAAATGGACTTTACTGGGGGGGTATCTTTGATGTTGACATAATTCTTAGTTTGATATATAATTACTCTTAGTTAGAGTAATTTATTTTTAATAAAAAAATATGAAAAAAATCAAAGCTAAGTTAAGGGTCATTGTAAAGGCTAATGATCAAATTATAGCCGAATCAGAAGACCCTATTTTATGGCGAAAAGTACTTTCAACTATGACGGGCGCTAATCCTTTGAGCGAGTCATCAGGCCAAAATTTAGACTCAGATGAACCCCTGGAAGATGACGGAGATGGCGCGATTGATAGATTTGCCAAAACGATTGGAGTTACAAAAGAAGAATTAATTGGCGCATGTGACCCTTCGATGAAAACACCATATATTGGATTAGATAGTCGATACTGGGAATCCATAAAGAAAAACACCCCTGAACGGGGCCCAAAATCTGTGTCGGTTACAGTATTAGCCTTAACCTTGCTAAACCTTTGGTCAGAAGTTGCCAAACTTCCCAGACCAACAATAAAATTATCAAAAACCGTGACAAACACGATTAATCTTGTGGATGCGAACATATCTAGAACGATTAAAAATTGCGAATGGCTCCAAATGAAATCTGATAAAATAATTACGCTGAACCCCGCACAACATTCAAAAGCAGTCGCTATAGCAAAGGCTTATTGTACTAAAAAAGCACCCGAATATAAATAAATTTTATGGATGAAGTTAATTTTCTGAAAAAAATTGCATCTGAAAAACTAAAAAATATTGACAAAGCCGTAGCATTAATTTGGTTAACTCGTGCTAACTGTACACATGACGGCTTAACTGCAAGGGATATATGTAATTTTTTTGAAAACGCAGGATACGGCAAACAGAATGTTACAATTATAGAAAAAAACTTAAAAAAAGATCCTCGAGTAGTAAAAAATTCTAGGGGGCGGTTTATTATACGAGAAAAAAGAATGGATGATGTTGGTGCGTCATTTGTGGCATATTTAAAAAATAAACCTATACCGCAATCTGAAAGTATTCTTCCTGATGATATCTTTAATAATTCAAAATATTATATCAAAAGGGTAATTGAACAAATAAACGCCAGCTATGATTACAGCTTATTTGATTGCTGCGCGGTGATGTGTAGACGGTTATTAGAAACTTTAATTATTGAAGTATATGAATCATACTCGAGATCAGATGAGATAAGAAATATTGATGGAAATTTTTTAATGTTTTCGGGTTTGTTGAATTATCTTAAAAAAGATAAAACAATAAATGTCAGTAGAAATGGCATTCTTGGCTTGGAAAACTTTAAAAAATTAGGAGATTTGTCAGCGCACAACAGAAGGTTTAATGCAAAGCAGAACGATATTGATAGAATAAGAGACAGTTTAAGAATTGCTAGTGAAGAATTAATTAATTTAAAAAAGTAAAATAGTTTTATGGAAATAACAAAAAAAGAACTAGAAAAATCACAAATTGAACTGACGGTGGAATTATCTTTGGCCGAATTCAAGCCCTATATAGAAAAAGGCGTGAAAAAGGTGAGCGAGGAAATAAAAATAGAGGGCTTTCGGCCGGGCAAAGTCCCGTTTAATGTTTTAAAGCAAAAAATCGGGGAGATGACGATTCTGGAAGAAGCGGCGCAGATTGCCGTTAACAAGACGATTGAAAAAATTTTGGCGGATAATATAGATAAGCAGATAGTGGGACAGCCGCGGGTTGATATTATAAAACTGGCTCCTGACAACCCTTTGGTTTTTAAAATTACCTTGTCGGCCCTGCCGGACGTAAAGCTTAGTGACTATAAAAACGCTAAAGTAAAAAGAGAGGAGAAAGAAATAAAGGACGAGGAAGTAAAAAAAATAATGGATAACCTAAAGGAAATGCGGGCAACAGAGGCAATCGTTGATAGGGAAGCAAAAGAAGGCGATAAGGTTATTATTGATATAGAAATGTTTCGGGATAACGTGCCTTTGGAAGCCGGGCAAGGAAAAGGCACGGCCGTTATTTTAGGCAAGGATTATTTAATCCCGGGCTTTGACGCGAAACTGGCCGGCATAAAAAAAGGCGATACAAGGGAATTTGACCTGCCTTATCCAGCCGACCACTACGATAAAAACCTGGCCGGGAAATTAGTCCAGTTTAAAGTAAAGGCGAAAGAAATTTTTGAGCGGCAGGTGCCGGAAATAAACGACGAGATCGCTAAAGCCTTTGGCGCCAAGTCCGCCGAGGATTTAGAAAAAAATATCCGAAAGAACCTGGAAGAGGAAAAGAAGCGGGAATCCGAGCAGGAACTGGAAATTAAAATTATTGATAAAATTTTAGCTAAAACCAAGTTCGGGGATATTCCGGAAGTCTTAATCGACCACGAAGCCGAATCTATGCTGGCCGAGCTTGAGCATACGGTTACGCATCAGGGCGGGAAATTTTCCGATTATCTCGCGAGCTTAAATAAAACCCGGGACCAGCTTACGCTTGAACTCCTGCCCAACGCCATTAAGCGGGTAAAAAGCGCCCTGGCCATCAGGCAGATTGCCATAGAGGAAAAACTCTCGGTTGATGAAAAAGAAATTGATGAAAAAATCGAAGAACTTTTAAAGCAATACAAAGGATACGAAAAAGTCGAGGAACGGGTTAAAGACCCGTCTTACCGGCTTTACCTTCACAATTCATTGATTAACAATAAAGTGGTTGAGAAATTGAAAGAGTGGAACACGGAGAAGTAATACCCCCTTCTTTTTTGTCATTCCGAACCCGCAGGGTGAGGAATCCCTTAGACGTGTCAATATTAATGTCCGTGCCATTACAATCTTTAAGGGATCTCTCGCCCCGAAGCGTCGGGGCTCGAGATGACAAAAAGAAAAAGGAGAGTAATTGCGCCTGCGCCTATGCCTATTTTAGCGATAAACAAACGAGCCAGCTTTGACTATAATATCGGCGACAAGTACGAAGCCGGAATGGTTCTTTTCGGGCACGAGGTGAAATCCGTTAAAACCGGGCACATGAGCCTGAAAGGCAGCTATGTAACTTTAAAACAGAAGCAAAAAAACAAACAGCCGGAGTTTTTTCTTATAAACGCCCATATTCCTTTATATAAGCAGGCCGGCCAGATGCCGAGCTATGACCCGACCCGGCCGAGGCAGCTGCTTCTTAATAAAAAAGAGATAAAGCGGTTAATCGGGAAGAAGCAGGAGCAAGGATTGACATTAGTGCCTTTAAAAATATATACTAAACATAGTTTTGTAAAACTGGAGTTCGGCTTAGGCAAAGGCAAGAAGAAGTACGATAAACGCGAGACAATCAAGAAAAGAGAGGTGGACCGCAAAATCCGCACTTTAACAAAACAAGTCAGAAAATCTTGAATCTAAAATCCGCAGTCGGCAAATCTGAAATCTAAAATCTACAATCTAAAATCAAAGACGGGGATGCCAGGCATCGATAATGAGATTTCTTTCTAAACATTCCGGACGTGGCCGCGGGCTATTCACGTAAAACTGGCCCGCAAAATTCAAATGTCAACACATTTGTAAGCAAGGTCAAAACGGCTTTTGCCAGTTTGGCCTTTGCTCCCGCTATCGCTTAATAAAGCCATAGCCATCCGGCCGGTCGAGTCTTCATAGCCGGTACCGGGTGTCATTAATGAAGATAGATTTATAAATCGTTCTCGCTTATAAATTAAAACCAAGAGAACTGGTTATTATTGATTTTGCTTTGTTTCTACGGTAATAACGAGAAAATAAATAAAGCTATTCCTGTAAATATGTTTAGAAGAACTTATTAGACGTGGGTTCGATTCCCACCATCTCCACAGAGATAATTGCAGATTTAAGATTTTAGATTTTAGATTTAATATTTATTCTGCAATCTGCAATCTGAAATCTAAAATTATATGACTAAGGAGGAGTTGAAGCAAAGAACAAAAAACTTTGCTTTAAGAGCTATAAAACTGGTTAATGCTTTGCCAAACACTATTGCCGGCAGAAATATAGGAAGCCAGCTGTTTCGTTCCGGAACTTCGGTGGCCGCAAACTATAGGGCCGCCTGCCGCAGCCGATCCACCGCAGAATTTTTAGCTAAATTAAACACGGTTATAGAAGAAGCGGATGAAAGCCTGTTCTGGATTGAAATAATAAAAGAAAGTAAAATAATAGATGAAAACCGATTACATTCGTTATTAAAAGAAGCTGACGAAATAGTCGCCATAATGGTTGCTTCCAGAAAATCAGTTCAAAAAAACAATCAGTAAATCTGCAATCTACAATCTTAAATCTAAAATCATGGGCCCGGGTGGTGAAATTGGTATACACGAGGGACTTAAAATCCCTTGGATTCATACTCCGTGCGGGTTCGAGTCCCGCCCCGGGCACATAAAAAATAAAATAGAAGTCTTTTCTCGCCTACGCGAGCTAACGCGGGCTTTGCCCGCCGTAGCGGGAAGAAAAAAAATATTTAATAACAGCCACTTTCGTGCCTATTGAGAGACAGCGGGCTTTGCCCGCCGTAGTCCCGAAGGCTCGGGACGTAGGCGGGTATCGTATAATGGTTATTATATTACCTTGCCAAGGTAGAGATACGGGTTCGATTCCCGTTACCCGCTCAGGTATTAACCTTTAACGGTTAACTACTAACATTTAACCGGAGTATAATGTTATCAGGGTTTGATTCCCGCTTGTCCCGCCGACTTGTCCGCCGAAGCCTTGGCGTCGGTGGAAGTCCCGAAGCTTCGGGACGAAGGGGGATTACCCGCTCAGATTATAACCTTTAACAGCTAACTATTAACAATTAACTTAAAATGAGAAGGAAATGGCAGAAAGCCAAACCAAAAGAAGATAAAAAAAGATTCTGGGCTAATCGGCAGATTAGAGCCTTGGAAGTTTTTCTAATTGATGAAAACGGGCAGTCCGTCGGCAATGTCCCGACGGAAAAAGCTCTGGCCATGGCCGAGGAAGCCGGTTTGGATTTGGTTGAAGTTAATCCGAAAGTAAGCCCGCCCGTGGCTAAAATCGTAAATTTGGGCCAGCTTAAGTACGAAGCGGAAAAAAAGGAGCATAAGCAGAAAATCATGCAGAAAAAAATAGATACTAAGGGCATCCGGCTTTCCGCCAGAATCAGCGAGCATGATTTTGACTTCCGCCTGGACCAGGGGAAAAAATTCTTAAGCGACGGCGATAAGTTAAAAGTTGAACTGAGCCTAAAGGGCCGGGAAAAACAACATCCGGAAAAAGCCCGGGAAGTTATAATGGATTTTGTGCAAAAACTTGAAAAAACGGAAGGCTTAAACGTCTTTGCCGAGCAGCCCTTGACAAAACAGGGCGGAAGGTTTACTATAATACTAGCCAATAAGAATAATTAAAAGCTTAAATCAGGCCAATTAAACCTGTTTTTTATTTTTACATATGCCAAAGATTAAAACCCATAAAGCCACGGCCAAGCGCTTCATGATAACAAGAAATAAGATAAAACGGAGAAAAGCCGGCCAGGGCCATTTTAATTCCCGGGAACGGGGCAATACTACCCGCAACAAGCGCCGGGATATAGAAGCGAGTGAAACCAATATTAAAACTATAAAAAGATTATTGCCCTACCGGAAATAGTCTTATCTTAAATATTCTATGCCTAGAGTAAAAAGAGGTGTCGGCCACGTAAAAAAACGCCATACCTTAAGAAAAAAAGTAAAAGGATATAAGTGGGGAAGAAAAAACTGGCTCCGCTTAGCTAAAACCGCCGCCGTTAAAGCCGGCGCGCATTCTTATGTCGGCCGGAAAAAGGAAAAAAGAGTCCGCCGGAACTTATGGCAGATAAAAATAAACGCCGCCGTCCGCGCCCATGGCCTTTCCTACTCAAAATTCATCAATTTGCTAAAAACCAATAAAATCGGGCTGGACCGGAAAATTATGGCTGATCTAGCGGAAAATAATCCGGCCATTTTGGAAAAAATCATAAAAGAGTTAAAATAGATATATGAAGGCAATGCAAATTATCCAAATCATTATTGCGGTGGCCTTAATGGTCGCCGTCTTACTGCAAAACCGGGGCGCGGGGCTTTCCGGAGTTTTTGGCGGGAGCAATAACGTCTATCTGGCTAAGCGCGGCTTTGAAAAAAAACTATTTGTGGCAACAATAATACTTTCCATAATATTTTTCGCGATCTCTCTCGCGGCTATAATTCTTTAGCCGTTACCATTCTCTAAAATTTTAAACAAGTGGACTTGAGAAATAGTAAAATTAGCCGCTATCTCGAGAAAGCTAAAATCTTTTTGGCTTCTTTTCGTTTTTTATCTAAAGCCGGAAACGGCAATGGTTTTTCCTCCCGCCAAACTGAGCTTGATAAAAAATTAATTTACTCTCTGGCAAAATCAAAAATTCCTAATTTAAGGCAGCTGAAATATTTAAAAAAATTTTTAAGCCAAAAAGAAAGGGCTTTAATAAACCTCTGCCTGCTCATTATTTTTATAAACCTTTTTATCCTCGGTTATAATTTTTATAAAGACCATGTCCGGCTTGTGCCGATTGCCGGCGGTGAATATATAGAAGGCCTTATCGGCGCCCCGAAATATATTAATCCTCTTTACGCCAGTGCCAGCGACGTGGACAGCGACTTTAGCCAGTTTATTTTTTCTTCCCTCTTTAGGCACGGCCAAAACGGCGAACTGGTTAAGGATTTAGTAACCGACTATGCCGTAAGCGAAGACGGCAAAACCTATACCCTGACTATCCGCGAAGACGGCAAATGGCATAACGGTGAAAAAGTCACGACGGAAGATATCGTCTTTACCTTTAACGCCTTAAGTAATTTAAATTATAAATCTCCGTTGCGGCTAAGTTTTTCTGGAGTCAAAATAGAAAAAGTGGATGAAAAAACCATTAAGTTCAGCCTGACCGAACCTTATGCCGCTTTTCTGGAGCTTCTGACTTTCGGCATTATTCCGGAAAATCTTTGGCTGCCGATTTCTCCGGAGGCGGCCTCCCTGGCCGAGCTTAACCTTAAGCCGATCGGTTCCGGCCCTTATAAATTCAAATCCTTGACTAAGGACAAAAATGGCAATATCAGAAATTACAACTTAATAGTCAATAACGATTATTACGGACTGAAACCGAAACTGGAAACCCTGACTTTTAAATTCTTCTCAAGTTTTGAAGAGGGAGTATCCGCCCTGAACGAAAACAGCGTCAATGGCTTAAGTTATCTCCCCCCGGCCTTAAAAGACAATCTGGTTTCTAAGGATTCCTTAAATTTCCATAAACTGAACCAGCCGCAGATTACCGCCGTCTTTCTTAACCAGAAAAATAACCCGGCTCTGGCGGATAAAAAAGTCCGGCAGGCTCTGGCTCTGGCTTTAAGCAAAAGCGAAATCGTTTCCTCGGTTTTCGGGGAAGATGCCTATCTGATTGACGGCCCGATCCTCCCGAGTAGTTTCGCCTATGACCAGGAAATGAAAAAGTATAAATTCAGCCCGGAAGAAGCGGATAAGCTCTTAACGGAAGCCGGCTGGATAAAAACGGACCTAACCGCCGAAGAAATTGAAAAAGCCAAAGCCGACGGAGAATCGACGGATGAAAAGATAAAAACCGAAGCGGAGGCTAAACTGGCTCAGGGTGCCGGCAACTGGCGGAAAAAGGACAACAAATACTTAGCTATAACTTTAACTACGGTAGGAACGGAAAATAATATTAAAATTACCGAGAAAATAAAAAGCTTCTGGGAAAAAGCCGGAGTTAAAACCAATTTAAACATAACTCCGGTAAGCCAGATCCAGGCCGAAGTGATAAAGCCGAAAAATTATGAAGCCCTGCTTTACGGCCAGGTCGTCGGCAACGACCCCGATGTTTATACTTTCTGGCATTCTTCTCAAGCCGGAGAAAACGGCTCCAACCTGGCTAACTATACTAATAAAGAAATAGACCAACTCCTTGAAGACGCCCGCCTGGCCCAAAATAAGGAGCAAAGAATTGAAAAATACAAAAAATTCCAGGAGATTATGGCCGAAGAGGCGCCGGCAATATTTTTATACTCGCCTTATTATATTTACGCCCAAAGCAAAAAGATTAAGGGATTTGACGTAAAAAATATTTTAACCCCGAGCAATCGCTTCGCCAATATTTCCGACTGGTACATAAAAACCGGCAAACGCCTAATCTGGTAACCCCTAAAAAATTAAAATTAAAAAATCAAAATGTAAAATTAAGGTGTCGCTATCGCGACAGATTTATTAAATAAATCTATGAGCGAAGCGAATACAATAATTTTGATTTTTGATTTTTACATTTTTCATTCTTAAGGCCGAAGTGGTGGAATTGGTAGACACGCAGCGTTCAGAGCGCTGTGGGGGCAACTCCGTGGAGGTTCAAATCCTCTCTTCGGCACCATGAGATTTTACCTGCCTACCGGCAAGCAGGGATTTAAAATTTTAGATTTAAAAAATATAATCTCTCTCTATAATTAATAATTTAAAAAATTAATTGATAACTGTTCCACCAACTGGTGGATAGTTAACCGTTAATTACTGAAACATGATTACAAGATACAAATCGTCTTTCCCCCCGGCTACTCGGCCGCAAGGAAAGACAAAAAAAAGAAACCGGCCCGCTGCCCGCAGCCAGGCTAAATTTAGTCCTGGTTTCACTAAAGTCCAGCCGACAGATTTAAGAGGAAAATTAAGAATTATGGTTTTGGGCGGCCTGGAAGAGGTCGGCCGGAATATGACGGTCCTGGAAAACGGCGATGACATCATAATTGTTGATATGGGCCTGCAGTTTCCAGAAGAAGATATGCTGGGCATTGATTATATCATTCCCAACATCTCCTATCTGGAAGGGAAATCCGATAAAATCCGAGGTGTTATTATCACCCATGGCCATTATGACCATATCGGCGCCATTCCCCATTTAATGGCGAAACTCGGCAATCCCCCGATTTACACCGGGGCTTTAACCGCCGGCCTGATTGGTAAGCGCCAAGTTGAATTCCGCCAGGCCCCGAAATTAAATATGGTCTTAGTTAATGAAAATTCGGAAATAAAGTTGGGCAAAGAATTCCGGGTTAAATTCCTGCGCATAAACCATTCTATCCCGGACTGCTTCGCGGTTATTGTTGAAACTTCCCTGGGCACTATCATCCACACCGGCGACTTTAAGATTGATTATTCGCCCGTAAATGACAAACCGGCGGACTTAAACCGGATCGCCCAAATAGGAGGCCGGGGCGTCCTGCTTCTTTTGTCCGACTCGACCGACTCAACTCATCCCGGCTACCAGATATCCGAGTCTTCCATCGGCGATGAAATGGATAAAATTTTTGAAAAAATTGAAGGCCGGATTATTATCGGCACCTTTGCTTCCCAGTTAAGCCGGGTCCAGAAGATATTTGACTTGGCGGAAAAATATGATAGAAAAATTTATCTGCAGGGCCGGTCTATGAATAATAACGTAGAAATCGCCCACCAGATCGGCTACCTCAAATTTAATCCTAAAATTCTGATTAACGACGCAGATTTAAAGCACCTACCTGATAATAAAATCCTTATCATCGGCACCGGCGCCCAGGGAGAGAGTAACGCTTTTCTTTCCCGGGTAGTAAACGGCGAACACCGGGTTATAAGCTTAAAGCCCGGGGACACGGTAATTTTTTCTTCTTCCGTCATTCCGGGGAATGAAAGAACTATCCAGACCCTACGGGATATGATGGTTAGGCAGGGAGCGAACGTCATTAATTACGAAATGATGGATATCCATGCCGGCGGCCATGCCAAGCAGGAAGATTTAAAGCTGATGATGCGTCTTCTTAAACCGAAATATATTATGCCGATTGAAGGCAACCATTATATGCTCCGGGCGCATGCCCAGCTGGCCGAACAGGTCGGCTTGTCTAAAGATCATATCCTAGTGGCTGACAACGGCCAGGTCGTGGAATTCAGGAAAGAAGGCGGAGAAGTCCGGGGAATTTTAACTAAAGAAAAAGTCCCGACTGACTACGTTATGGTTGACGGCCTGGGCGTAGGTGACGTTTCCAATATCGTCCTGCGTGATCGGCGCATGATGGCGGAGGATGGCATGATTGTAGTTATCGCCACCATTGATTCCAAAACCGGAGACACAATCGGCAACCCGGATATAATTTCCCGCGGTTTTGTTTATATGAAAGAAAACCGCGAACTGATAGAAAAAACCCGGATGAAAGTAAAAAAACTGGTAAAAGACCATAACCAAAAAACGCCGGCTGACGATGAATACATTAAAAATAAAATCAGAAATGATATCAGCCAGTTCCTGTTCAGCCAGACCAAGCGCCGGCCCATGGTCCTGCCGGTAATAATCAAAGTCTAATACCTCACCCCCGACCCCTCTCCTAATTAGGAGAGGGGAGGAGCGATAGCGACGGGGTGAGGTACAAAAAAGGCAGGCGAGTCGCCTGCCTTTTTTTATTTAAAATAATTTTTTAGGAAGCAAATCCTTCTTCCACCTCTTCCCACATGTCTAATAACTGGTCTTCCATAAATTCAAGATTGTCATCATCGGTCAGTTTGCCTTTTTCCTCAAAATAATCAATCGTCTCTTCCACGAATTGCTTATAAGCCTCGCGGTCAAAAGCGCCCTGCTCTTTCATTTTCTTTTTCACCAGACTTAAAATTTCATATATTGTCTCGTCCATATTTTTAACGCTAAAAATAAACTCTCCCTGATTTTATTATAATATATCGATAAAAACAGTCAACCATTAAAAATAACCAATAACCAAGAAACAATAATCAAACAAATCATAATAACAAATAATCAAATTGTTTGGTTATTAAAGTTTAGTTATTGGTTATTGTTTGGAATTTGGTTATTGGTTATTAAAAATATTTGGTTGACCGAAACCCTTAAAAATGTTAATATAATTTTAGTTTCTTAAAATCATAAACAACTAAAGGTTAAATCATATCTACAGGAAAAATGGGATAAAAATAAAAAAAATATCAGTGGATTTACTGATCTTCCTCATTAAATTCCTGATCTTTCTAAAGAGGTTGATAGCCGCTTTTTTTATTATTGTCTTTAAACCGACCCGGGCCATCCTGCGTTTTGGTTTTTATCAAGTTATTGTCAGGGCCTACAGTTTCTATCTTTCCTTAAGCAAAAGGCTGGGCTGGGCGAGGCAGGGTAAAAATTCTTTTGTCGCTTTCTCGGCTAAAAGGCTCACCCAGATTTCTGTCGCCGGCCTGGTCTTAATTACCGCTTTTATTAATCTGACCGGGCAAACAAAAGCCGGAGTGATGTCGGAAAGAGCCCGCGAAACCATTATGGCCTCCCTGGTGCAAAGCGAATTCGGCGATATGAGCGCGAACGAGCTGATTGAAGAGTTCGCCGACGAAACCGGCGCGCCCGAGCCGGTCCAGCAATCCTATCTTGATAATTCCGCAACTTTAAAAAGCGGACCGCAGGCTATGATAACAGCCCCGGATGAAATTGAACGGGAGGAAAATATTGCCGCGGTTACCCAGGAAGGTTCAGCTCTGGTTAAGCGGGAGATAGCCTCAACAGCCAGGAGCAAAAAGCCCCGTTCGGAAATTATCTCTTACGCCGTTAAGCCGGGCGATTCGGTCTCAACGATTGCCGAGGAATTCGATGTCAGCGTCAACACCATTCTTTGGGAAAATAATCTAAGCGCCTATAGCCTTATCCGGCCGGGACAAAACCTGTCCATCCTGCCGACAACGGGCGTAACTTACAAGGTCACCAAAGGAGAAAACTTGGGCGCGATCGCTAAAAAATACGGGGTAGAAGAAATAAAAATTCTTGAAGCCAATAATCTGGCTATCACGGATAAATTAGCCGTCGGCCAAAAATTAATTATCCCCGGCGGCCGCCAGATTACTTATGTTATGTCTACGACTTCCACTTATTCCGGCCTCTCTGCCTTAAGAGACTTAATTGCCCCGCCCGGAGCCACGCCGGCAGTCAATAAGATGAACTGGCCCACGGTTGGTTCGCGCATAACCCAGTATTTCTCCTGGCGCCATTACGCTATTGATATCGCCAATAAAATCGGCACTCCGATTTACGCGGCTGATGCCGGTACGATCGAATTCGCCGGCTGGTCAACCGGTTATGGCAATAATATCGTCATTAATCACGGCGGCGGCAAAAAAACCAGATACGCCCATCTGTCCAAATTCTACGTTGGGAAGGGCGATAAGGTCGGCAAAGGCGATACGATCGGGGCGATGGGTTCAACCGGCTGGTCTACCGGGCCGCATCTTCATTTTGAAGTTATCATCAACGGCCGCCAATATAATCCATTAAATTACGTCAGCCCTTAACCTTTTCTTGTTTATAAAGATCTAGAAAGTTGTTATTATAAAATAATATTTAAATTTAAATATTTGTAAATTAGAAATATATGGGACATTTTATTTTAGGCATCGTCATCATCATGGTCGGCGCGTTAATCGTCATAAAATCAGAAGGTATGCTTTCTACTTTCGGCCGGATCGGGTTTTTTGAAAATCATTTTGGCGTGGAAGGAGGCTCGCGCCTCGGCTACAAAATTATTGGCGCCTTGACAATCTTTCTCGGCCTGCTTATTATGACTAACATGATCGGCGGCTTTATGATGTGGGTTCTATCGCCCCTGCTGAAATACAACCAACCGGGGAAATGACAGTTAACAGTTGACCATTAACAATTAATAAATATCTAAAAGCTAAAGGTTAACTGTCAATTGTTAAGAGTTAATTGTTAATATCCGGGCCAGTAGCTCATCTGGTAGAGCACCTGCTTTGCAAGCAGGGGGTGGCAGGTTCGAGTCCTGTCTGGTCCACCACTTCGGATTTCAGATATCAGATTTCGGGTTGTAGATTTAGAACTTAAATCATCCCCTAATTTAATAATTAACAAAATAATCTTATGAAAAAAAACAAAACCAAACAAACCGCGGAAATGGTAAAAGATGAATTAAAACAAGCTTATGGAAAATTAACGGAGACAGTTGACTGGGCGCAAAAAAAGTACAATAAATTGGATAATAAAACTAAAAAACAGATAACGGCCGGCCTTATTGGGGCGGCGGCTTTAATTGCCGGAGCAATCGGAGCTAAAAAAATGATGAAGAGGAAGAAATAACAGCCGTTGATATAAAAAATCTAAAAATAAAACTATGCAAAATTACGAATGGTACCAGCAATTAACCAAACCGTCCTGGTCCCCGCCCGCCTATGTTTTCGGGCCGGTCTGGACTTTTCTTTATATTTTAATGGCCGTCTCCTTCGGAAAAGTTTTTTTAATGGCTTGGCAAAAGCAAATCGCATTTATTGTCGCCCTGCCTTTCGCCTTGAATCTGATTTTTAACCTGGCTTTTACCCCCATCCAGTTCGGGCTTAAAAATAATCTTCTGGCCTCCCTTGATATTCTTCTGATTTTATCTACCCTTGTCTGGGCCATGATTGCTATTTACCCGCACGCCCGCTGGATTACCTATATTCAGATTCCCTATCTGATTTGGGTCGCTTTTGCCACCGTTCTGCAGCTGACCGTTACTTTTTTAAACAGATAGCCTAAAAACAAAGAATAAATAAATTTTATGGACGGAACTAACCGAGACAATATTAAACCGGGCCTGCGTGTCGCTATCGTTCAAAAACAAAATCAGGGAACCGGAGAATTAACTGAAGGCGTCGTGGCTGATATTTTGACTAATTCGCCTTTCCACCCTCGGGGCATAAAAGTGCGTTTGGAAACCGGGGAAGTCGGCCGAGTGCAAATTATTAAATAATCCCATAAAAAACACTTCCGGAAAGAAGTGTTTTTTTGTTTTATTTTAATACTTTTATCTCGTTGCTCCGGAATAAGCAATGGCCCTGACAATGTCCCAGGCCAGGGATGAAACCGGATCGTGGCCGTAAATAGCTTTAAAAGTTTTAATCGCGGCTTTTTCCGAATTGGTGTTTCTAGCGGCTGGCCTTAAGCCGTAAGCGATTACAGAAACAGCGGCGTTATCGTTCGGGTTGCTCATATTAGCCTCCCTTTTATATACTTTCTTAAATTCAATTTTAGCCGAAGCCAAAGCGGTTTGGCTTTCTTCTCCCGGCCAACGGCCATTAGCGATTTTTATTGCGTCCGACCATTCGCTTTCCGTCTTTGGCAATTTGCCGAAAGCCTTTTTGTAGGAGCCGATTACGCCCGCGCGCTCGCCCGCACCTAAAATCGTAGTTGTCTGCGTGCCGTAAGTGATGAAAAAATTAAGGCGGTTAGCATCAGCCGAAGCAAGGCTTTCATTGCTGGTTAAACTGTTGAGATATTTACTGGCCGTTTCCGTTTCTTTGCTTTCATCACGAACGCCGCTTATGTTGCTTAGAATACTGTTAATATTTTCCGAGTAAACTATAGCCGCCTCACTCGTAATTTTTTCAAGCTGGGTAGCGGCGGCTTCAGCCGCAGTTGTGGTGGTGGTTGTCGTCGTAGTCGTGGTGGTTTCGGTTGTTGTGGAAGAAGCTGGCCCGGTCAATTGCACGGTCAAATCGGAGCAATTGCTGCCGGTCGTATCTTCGCAAATTTTGACAACGGTAGAACCGGAAGTATCCCCGCCCGTCAAGACCACGGCTTTGCCATTATTACTTATATTAGCGGAAACGATATTAGCATTACCGACCGAATAAACAATATTATTATCTGTCCCGCCTGTAATAATTATTGTTGAAGTCTGCCCCGGAGTAAGGGAAACATTATTCTGGCTGAAAGTTATCGGCACCAGGGCCGCGGTGACATTAACGTAGATGCTGGCGCAAACCGTATCAGCGGAGCAGATTTCAACGATCGACGACCCCTCTTTATTGCCGGCCAGGGAAATGATATTGCTGCCGCCGCTGATGCTCGCGGTGACGACCTCGGGCTTTGAATTTGAAGAAACTGAATATCCGGATCCCTCTCCGCCCGAAACTGTAACGTTAGCCATGCTGTCTTTATGGACGGAAACAACATTCTGGCTAAAAGCCAGGACGGTGGAAGACGGAGTCGTCGTGTCCGCATTACAACTAACCTGAAGGTCGCTGCAAGTATTATTAATTGAAGCGGAACAAACGGTGATGACGGTTGAACCGGTGGTATTGCCACCGACAACGGTGATAGTGCTTCCGGAAACGGTAGCTGTTGCCACTCCGGCTTTTGTATTCGAGGAGATATAATAACTATTGTTTGTGTCGCCAGAGACGGTCACGGTTTGCGAAAGGCCGGGGATAAGGTTTAGATTATTCTGGCTGAAGGCTAAGGTGTTGGCGGTGGCGCTGGAAACGGTCACATATAAATTGGTACAATTTGTTTCCGAACCGGCAGCGCAAATTTTTATAGTGGCCGTTCCCGCTTTGCTCCCGAAAAGAGAGACCACATCCGTGTTGCCGCTGATATTGGCATAAACCGAGGCGGAATTGGAGTTGGAACTTACAACATAACCGTTGGTGGAATTGCCAAAAATCGTTATGTTTTCCGAAGCCATGAAGTTTAAGGTAGTGGTATATTTACTAAGAGTTATCTGCGTTTGTCCGGAAGAGGTTCCGACTACCACGGCGATGGACCTGCAGCCGGCATTGGCTCCGCAAAGAATAAGAGTGCCGGTTCCGGCCGCTAAACCGGTTATGGTTATTTGGCTTCCGCTAAGGACCGTGCCGATACTTGAAGTCAGGCTGTTTGAAGATAAAATAAGAGTCTTGGAAGAATTAACGGTAATGCTTTGCCCCACGGCAATTTGAACACTGGTCTTGTCCAGGGTTATTGTGCTGGCATAAGAAGGCCAGAGCGTCATTTGTGACTGGACGCCATTAATTGTGGCATAGGCCGGTGAACCGGCCGGAATGCCGTAACCGCCGCTGCTGATTGAAGTCACGAATTGCCCGCTAGAATCGGTTGTCCCCAAAATAATGGTTGTCACCGTTGACGCGCCGGCAGGCAGAAAGGAAAGCCTGATAGTGCTGCTTGAGTCGCCGGTAACTTTTATTTGGACTGTCTCGCCGGTGGTATTTATCAATTCAAGGACAGTCGGCTCCGAGGCCAGGGCGGGGAAAGATAACAGCGAAAAGCAAAGAACTGTTATCAAAAAATGTGATATTTTTCGTTTCATAGTATTTTTAAAATTAATAATAATTGATAACTGAATTATATCATTTTCAAAATGGATTTACAATAAATCGCTATAAAGATATTTATCTTTCCTGCCAATAGGCAGGAATTAATTGAAAATTGATAATTGAAAATTGATAATTGTTTTGGTTGCTTTCCACCCCTTAATATGATGTAATATTAGTATGGCAAAAGCTAATCCAAAGCTAATAATAATAGACGGCAATGCCCTAATCCACCGCAGTTTTCACGCCCTGCCGGCGACTATGGCGACCAAAGCCGGGGAAATGGTTAACGCGGTTTACGGTTTTACCGCGGTTTTGCTTAAAGCGATTCGGGAATTTAAACCCGAATACGTGGTTTTGACTTTGGACCGGAAAGCCCAGACTTTCCGGCACAAACAATTTAAGGAATATAAAGCTACGCGCATTAAAGCCCCGGATGAGCTTTACGCGCAGATTCCGCGGGTGAAGGAAATTGCCGAAAGCTTTTCTATCCCGATTTTTGAAAAAGACGGGTTTGAAGCGGATGATCTGATTGGGACCATCGCCCGCAAAACCGACGGTAAAATTGAAAAAATAATCGTAACCGGGGATATGGACACTTTGCAGTTGATTAATGGCCATACTAAAGTCTATACTATGAGCCGGGGCCTGTCTGACAGTATTATTTATGATGAAAAAACGGTTAAGGCGCGGTTTGATTTAACTCCGGACCAGATGATTGACTTTAAGGCCCTGCGCGGAGACCCCAGCGACAATATCCCCGGGGTAAGGGGGATTGGCGAAAAGGGTGCGATCGAACTATTGAAAGATTTTAAAACTTTGGACGGAATTTATAAAAATATTGAATCAACAAGAATCAGGGACCGGATAAGAGCCTTATTAAAAGAGCAAAAAAAAGAAGCTTACATGTCCCGCGATTTAGCCACAATTAAATGCGACGTTGGCATAGACTTTAATTTGGAAAAAACCCGTTTCGCCGGCTTTAACCAGGAAAAAGTCGTTAAACTTTTTAGCGAACTTGAATTTAAATCCTTGCTCCCCCGCCTGCACGCCTTAGCCGGCCAAACCGAAACCACAAAAGAAGTCCGGGAAGAAAAAATCCTGGATAAGTTTGAGAGAAACCGGAAAATGTTTAAATATATTCTGATAAACAAAGACAAAGACTTTAATTCCCTTTTAACTAAATTAAAAAGAGAGGTTAGTTTTACCTTTGATGTGGAAACTTCTTCTTTTGACCCTTTAACCGTCCGATTGCTGGGCATCAGTTTTTCCTGGGAAAAGGGTGTTGCTTATTTTGTCAGCACAAGAAGCCCGCAAAATCAGGATGGCAAAAAGGCAAATTTGTTTAGTTATAATCCGACATCCGAAATCCGACATCCGAAATCCGACATTCACCCCTGGCTTGAAGGTTTAAAATCCATCTTCGCTGATCCTAAAATAAAAAAATACGGCCATAACATAAAATTTGATACCCGGGTTGTGGAAGCCCAAGGCATAAAAGTTGAAGGCATTGCTTTTGACACTATGATCGCCTCCTATCTACTTAACCCGGGCACGCGCCAACACAATCTGGACGCTTTAACTTTTTCCGAACTGGGCTTTGAAAAAATCAGCAAAGATGATTTATTGGGCAAGGGCCGGGACAAAATAACTTTTTCCGAAGTAGCCGAAGAAAAACTGGCTCTTTATTCCTGCGAAGACGCGGATTTTACCAACCAACTCGTAAATAAACTAAAAGCCGAGCTTAAAAAACAAAAATTGGACACTCTCTTTGAAAAAATTGAAATGCCCCTAGTAGACGTTCTGGCCGAGATGGAAAATAACGGAATTTTAATTAACAAAAACCTACTTTCTAAAATGAGCAAGAAAGTTTCAGATAAATTAGAAGAACTTGAGAAAAAAATCTACAGAGAGGCCAAAACTAAATTTAATATTAATTCCACCCAGCAATTGCGCGAAATCCTTTTTACTAAACTGGAGATCCCGATTGATAATATTAAAAAAAATAAAACCGGCCTATCTACGGCCGCAGACGAACTGGATAAATTGAAAGATTTGCACCCCATAATTCCTTTAATGCAGGAATACCGCGAGCTGAAAAAATTGGCCACGACCTATATTGACGCTCTACCCGAGCTGATTAACAAAAAAACCGGGCGCCTGCATACGAGTTTTAACCAGACCATCACGGCCACGGGTCGGCTTTCTTCAACTGAACCAAATTTGCAGAATATTCCCGTGCGCACGCAATTGGGACGAGAAATCAGGCAGGCGTTTGTCGCGGACAAAGGGAAAAAATTAGTAAGCCTTGATTATTCCCAAATCGAGTTACGCCTGGCCGCCCATATGTCCGGTGACAAAAAAATGATAAAGGCTTTTAAAGATGGGGCAGACATCCACACGGCGACAGCCGCGGAAATTAATCAGGTTAGCACCGAGGTCGTTACGAAAAACATGCGCCGCGAAGCCAAAGCCATCAACTTCGGAATCCTTTACGGCCAAGGACCGCACGGCCTGGCGCAAACAGCCGGCATTTCTTATACCCGGGCTAAAGATTTTATTGACCAGTATTTTTCAGTCCATAAAGATATAAAAAAATTTATAGACAAAACTTTGGCTGACGCCAAGAAAAGGGGATATGTAGAAACAATGTTTGGCCGGCGGCGGTATTTGCCGGAAATAAATTCCTCCGTGATCCAGGTCAAAAGAGCGGCTGAACGCATGGCTGTTAACGCGCCCCTGCAAGGCACGGCCGCAGATCTGATAAAGGCGGCCATGATAGAAATCCATAACTTGCTCGGAAAAGATCCTGATGTTAAAATGCTTCTTCAGGTCCATGACGAGCTGGTTTTCGAAATAGCCGAAAGAGAGGTTAAAAAAAATGTCCCCAAAATTAAAAATATCATGGAAAACGTTTTAAAATTAAAAGTTCCGATTGTGGTAGAAGCGAGCATCGGCGATAATTGGGGAGAGATGGAACCAATTAACAATTAACAATTATCAATTTATTGAAAAACGAACCTTAAATATTTTAAAATCACCAGGGGTTCGGGGGCCGAACTGAGTGCCAAGGCGAGCCCATATAAAGATTAATCTTTAGACTAGCGAATTGAGGCCCCCGAAACTTTTGCTTACTTTTGGTTACAAAAGTAAGTCTTAGCGAAGCGTTATTATGAACTTAAAAATATCTAAAAAAATAAAGAAATTCTTTTCAGAATACTTTGAAATTTCAAAAAAAATTGGCATCTACCCGCCAGAATTTCCAATTAAACTTAAATTTTATAAATTTTATGAAAAAAATAAACTAATTACTGGAATAATTATAATGATAATAATACTCATATTATCTGGTTCAATAGAAATTTTTAGAAAAACAAACCTAAAACCTAATTTAGAATTTAATGACGTTATATTTGAATACCAAGACTTTAATGGCAAATTAGTGGGAAATTCAAGAAATACTGAATATATAAATTTAGAAAAAATATCAAAAATTAATCTTTATGCAGAAATTATCAATAATGGTGAAATTAATTTATTGTATTCTTTAAAATATGCCGAAAGAACATCCCCAGACGGAACGACCGCAACCTCTACTCCTGATTTTCCAAAAAATAATGTTTTTTTGGGGAAGGGTAAATCTAAAAAATTCACGATATACACAATAGATGCCGAAAAATTTTATGAACTTCTAAAAAGCGATAGAAATTTTTATCTTAAATTTAAACTTAAATTAGAATACTTCACAGAAGATAAACGTGAAAAAATATATAATGTGGATAACACATTTGTAGAATGTTTGAATTTTTACCAAAATACTAAACTACCAAACTTCACGCCATCATGCACTATAAAAAAAATATAAAATGACTCTTAATTCGCTTACCAATAAAAAAATTTGTATCCTGGGCTATGGCATGGAAAACCGGGCCCTGGTTGATTTTTTAATTAAGAAAAAAATCCCTTGCCAGATTACGGTTTGCGACGCCAGAAATAACGTAAAGACGAACGGCCGTTCGTCTCTTGGCCGTTCGTCTCAACACATTATTTGGCGGTTGGGTAAAAATTATAACAAGGACCTGTCCAAATTTGATATAATTTTTCGAATTGCCGGCTACCCTCTGTCCACTCCCGCAATTAAAAAAGCGAAAAAATCCGGAGTTAAAATTTCCAGCCCGGTAAAATTATTTTTTGACCTTTGCCCGAGTAAAAATATTATCGGTGTAACCGGCACTAAAGGCAAGGGCACGACCGCCAGTTTAATCGCCGCCATTTTAAAGCAGGGGGGAAAAGGGGTTTGGCTGGCCGGTAATATCGGCGTGCCCATGTTTTCCTTTCTGCCCGAAATTAAAAAGAATGACTGGGTGATTTTGGAACTTTCCAGTTTCCAGCTGGAAGATATGGAAACGAGCCCGAAAATCGCGGTCATCACTAATTTTTACAGGGAGCATCTTAAACCGGTTGACCCGGTTAATCCTAATTACCACCGGAATCTATCTTCTTATTGGGCGGCTAAAGCTAATATTTTTAAATATCAAAAAATGGACGATAAACTCATAGCCAACAACAAATTGAATAAAATCATAAAAAATTACCACTTAAAAAGCAAAGTCATTTATTTTTCTAAATCCAACCTGGCCAGCCAATTGCTGGGTGAGCATAATAAAGAAAATATTGCCGCCGCCCTTGCGGTAGTCAAAAGTATCGGCATAAAAGAGGGGGCCATAGCCAAGGCCGTGGCTGGTTTTAAGGGCTTAGAGCATCGCTTAGAACTCGTTACTAAAAAAAATGGCGTCAGTTTTTATAATGACAGTTTTGCCACAACTCCGGAAAATACAATCGCGGCCATTAATTCTTTTTCTTCCCCCCTTATTCTTTTGGCCGGCGGGGCGGACAAGGGCTCTGAATTTAAACTGCTGGCCAAAATTATGAAAAAGAGGGTAAAATTTGCGGTTTTATTTCCGGGAAAAGCTACCCGCCGGTTGAAAGGGGAATTAATTCTGACAGGATTTTCAAAAAACAAAATGAAACTAGCCGGCAACATGGGAGAAGCGATAAAAATCGCCCGAGAAGAAGCAAAAAGCGGAGATATAATCCTTCTTTCCCCGGCCTGTGCCAGCTTCGGCCTGTTTAAAAACTATAAAGAACGCGGAGAATTATTTAAAAAAGAAGTAAAAAAATTATGATCATATTTATTTACGGCGAAGACAGTTTCCGGGGCCGGAAAAAATTAAAAGAACTAAAAGATAAATTTATCCGCGAAATTGACCCGGGAGAAAGCAGCTTAACGGTTGTTGACGGCAAAACCGCTAGGGCTAAAGAAATTATTGATGCTTTTGGCGCCCGCTCGCTTCTGGCGAAAAAAAGGATGGCGATTGTAGAAAATATATTTTTGAATAAAGGCGGGTCCGTGCCGGAAGAAATTTTTAATTATCTAAAAAAACTCCACCCGGGAAAAGACGATAATATTATTATCTTTTGGGACCCGGCGATAAAAACCAAAAATTTCGGCGCGAAAAAAAATGCTTTACTGATTGACTCTTCGGGAAAAGAAAACCCCCTGGCCAAAGCTTTCCAACCGCTCTTTAATTTACTGGTCCGGGAGCCTTATGCCCAGGAATTTAAAATCCTTTCCAACTCGGAAATGGCGGCCTGGGTAAAAAAAGAAGTGGAAGCCCGCGGCGGCCTGATCACGGATAGGGCGGCCCAGACTTTAATCAGCCTGGTCGGCAATGATTTATGGCAGATAGACAATGAAATTAATAAACTCCTTAGCTATAAATCTGGGGCAAAAGCAAAACTAATAGCGGACGGAGGGGAAGAAAAAAAAGAAACCATTAGCGAACAAGCAATAAGAGAACTTGTTAAAGGGGGATTTGATGAAAATATTTTTGCTTTAACCGACGCTTTAAGCAACCGTAACCGGAAAATGGCGAACCAGTTTCTAAACGAGCAATATGAAGCCGGGTTGTCTGACGGCTATCTCTTAAACATGATTACGAGGCAGTTTAGGATTCTTCTCCAGGTCCGGCAGGCTCTAGATTCGCGATTTTCCAGCCGTAAAATTATTACGGCCCTTAAGCTTCACCCCTTCGTCGCCCAAAAAAGTATCAACCAGGTGCGCAATTTTAATCTAACCAATTTGAAAAATGCCCTTAATAGACTGGTGGAAATAGATTATCTGGTAAAAACCGGCCAAGGCGAGGCCGAGACCCTGCTTAATTTATTTATTCAAAAAATTTAACCAAAAAGAAATCCCCCTTGCCGGGGGATTTCTTAAACTATTTATAGTTTTTAGGAAGGAGCAAAAAAAATTTAACCAAAAAAACAAAAAATTAGGGATAAAATTTATTCCTAATTTTTTGTTACAAACAAATTTATCCCGGCACCTTTTAAGAATATTCCGGGAAAAGGTGCGGGATTTATTTTATTTTTTGATTGAACAATTTATTAAGCCGTGATTTTTTCCGATTGCACGCATTTTTCTTTATTATACCTTTTTGCGCGGCCTTGTCAAGAGCTTTCATGGTCTCCCGAACAAGATCTTTCGCTTTGCCGTCTTTAGCTGCTATAGCTTTCCGGCTTTTTTTAATCAGATTTTTCAAATTTTCTTTAATCTTCCTGTTAAAAGCCGACCTTTTAACGCTTTTACGCAATTCCTTTTTAGCTGATTTAATGTTTGGCATAATATTATAAAATTAAAAAATAAATATTTCTTAAGTCGGGGTGCTGGGATTCGAACCCAGGATCTTCTGGTCCCAAACCAGACGCCCTAAGCCAGCTAGGCCACACCCCGATAAATGGCAGGGACTCTAAAAAATCTGCAATCTAATAAAATCTGAAGTTATTATGGTGCCCCGGGTCAGAATTGAACTGACGACACAAGGCCCCGCAATACATTTGCTACGCAAATGAATGCGGGGTAAAATTTTCAGTCCGGCGCCTGTCCCGCCTCAATGCCGAGAAATAATTATCCCTCGGAAAATTTTAGATTTACAATTTTATGGTGCCTGGGGTGAGAATTGGACTCACGACACAAGGATTTTCAGTCCTTTGCTCTACCACTGAGCTACCCAGGCCTTTTTACTCGGCATTGGAGCGGGACTCTACCACTGAGCTACCGAGGCCCTAAAAATGCAAAATTATTGTGAAAATTAATTCGTCGCTAACCGAGTTGTTAATTTTTAATTTCTATGTTGCGGGGGTCGGATTCGAACCGACGACCTCCAGGTTATGGGCCTGGCGAGCTGCCAGCTGCTCTACCCCGCGACGTATTCAATTAATAATTACGAATTATCAATTACGAACTTGAAGCTCTATTCATAACTCGTAATTGTTAATTGATTTGTGGGCGTACATGGACTCGAACCATGGACCTCGTCCTTATCAGGGACGCGCTCTAGCCAACTGAGCTATACGCCCATACCCCCAATATCAATATACCATTTTTGCCAAAAAACAAGAAAAAGCTCTCTTTAAAAGCTCGATAATAATATAACAGAGAAAAAACAAAAAGGCAAGGGTTAGAAAAAATATTTTCTATTTGCCCCCAACCTTTAAATTATCCTCTCTCTCTGATATAATAAATAGTATAAAAATCATTTTAAAAAATATATGGGAAAAATAAAACCGGAAATCCGCAAGTCCTACCTTCTGGATAAATACGTAATTATAACCCCGAATCGGGCTGACCGGCCGCGGGACATAAAAGAAGAAACAATCGTAAAGAGGGTAAAATCCTGCTTTTTTTGTCCAAAAAATATTAACCAGGCTAATGTTGTCGACCGGCTCCCGGCCTCAGGCAACTCCAAAAATTGGCAGGTTTTAGCTATAAAAAACATCTTCCCGGCCGTAGAGATATCTAATAAAAAAGCTTACGGTCAGCAGGAAGTAATAATAGAAACTCCAATCCATACAAGACAACTGGCTGACTTAACTGAAAACCAAATCGCCGAAGTCCTTAGAATGTATATCCGCCGGACCGAGACCATAGCGAAAAATAAAAAAATAAAATACATTCTGTGCTTTAAAAACCAGGGTTCAAAAGCCGGAGCTTCAATTATCCATGCCCACTCGCAAATATTTGCCACCGCGATAATTCCGCCGGAGCTGGCGGAAGAGGAAAGGGCGGTAAAAAATTACCGGGCTAAAACCGGCCACTGTCCTTATTGCGATATCATTAAAAAAGAAATAAGGGGAAAAAGAAAAATCTTTGCCGATAAATTCATTGCCGCTTTCGCCCCTTACGCCAGCGAATATCATTATGAAGCCTGGATTTTCCCCAAAAGGCACCTTGATAATATCACCCTGCTTAATGCGGATGAAATTAAATCCTTGGCTAAAGCCCTAAAAATGATTTTGACAAAAATGAAATCTTTAAATTTATCTTTTAATTACTTTCTCCATAATTCCGTTTTTGATAAAAGCCAGCACCTTTATTTAAAAATCCAGCCGCGGGACAGCGTTTGGGCCGGAGTGGAATTGGGTTCTGGCATTGTTATAAATTCCGTTTCTCCGGAAGAAGCCGCTAAATATTTAAAAAGTTAAATACCATAAATTTTAGATTTACCCTTTTAATTTTTACTTTTAATTATGCCTATCCCCCAGCTTTCTTATTCAAATAAAAACCGGCCTTCCTGGCGCGGACAAAAAAAGAAATATTACCTCTCTAAAAAGAAAGGCAGTTTTAGAATCGGCTCAAGCTCTCAAAAACCGAAATCTAATTTTAAGAATAAAAATTTCGGCGGCCTTGTCTGGGCCGTGCTCTCTAACCGGAAAGTCCTTAAATTTTTAACTCTCTTTATTTTAGCCGCCATAATTTTTGGAATGATTTTCGTCGCCTGGGTTTCGCGGGGCCTGCCCGACCCGAACAAGCTTATGGAAAGGCAGGTCGCTCAAAGCACAAAAATTTATGACCGTACCGGCGAAACTATTCTTTACGAAATTCACGGCGAAGAAAAAAGAACTCTGGTAAATCTAAACGAGATTCCCGACTACGTAAAATGGGCAACTATTGCCGTGGAGGATAAAAATTTTTACAAACACGGGGGAATAAGCCTCTGGAGCATCTTCCGGGGCGTGGTCTGGCAGACCCTGCAGGGCAAGCGCGCCCAAGGCGGCTCAACCTTAACCCAGCAATTCGTTAAAAACGCCATTCTCACGCCGGAACGGACAATAACACGCAAAATAAGGGAATGGATCCTTTCTTACCAGATTGAAAAAAAATTCAGAAAAGACGAAATTCTCCAGATGTATTTTAACGAAATCCCTTACGGCTCTACCGCCTATGGGGTAGAGGCGGCCAGCCAAAAATATTTCGGCAAAAGCGTTAAAGATATTAATCTGGCCGAAGCCGCTATCTTAGCCGCCCTGCCCCAGGCTCCCAGCCGCTATTCTCCCTATGGTTCCAATTTAGACATCCTGATCCAGCGCCAGCATTACATCTTGGACTTAATGAAAGAGCAGGGCTATGTTCCGGAAGCCAAAGCCGAGGCCGCCAAACAATTTAAACTTGAATTTAAAAAACAGACGGAAAACATAACGGCTCCGCATTTCGTCATGTATATAAAAGAAATGCTGTCGGAAAAATATGGAGAAAAGATGATAGAGCAGGAAGGTTTAAAAATTTATACTACTCTTGACCTATACAAACAAAAAATAGCCGAGGAGGTTATAACGGCCCAGGCGGAAAAAAATGAAAAAAATTATAATGCCAGCAATGCTGCTTTAGTTTCAATTGACCCGAAAACCGGGCAGATTTTAGCCATGGTCGGCTCGCGTGATTATTTCAACGACGAGATTGACGGCCAGGTGAATGTTACAACCAGCTTGCGCCAGCCCGGTTCTTCCTTAAAGCCACTGGTTTACTCCGCCGCCTTCATAAAAGGCTATACTCCGGACACAGTTCTTTATGATGTGGTCACTAATTTTTCCAGCGATCCGGACAACCCTTACGAACCGCACAATTATGACAGCCGGGAACACGGGCCGGTGACGATGAAAAAGGCTTTGGCCGGGTCCCTCAACATTCCGGCGGTTAAAACAATTTATTTGGCCGGCATAGATAATGTTTTAAATCTTGCTTCTGATTTCGGCTATACCTCCCTCTCGGACCGGGACCGCTTTGGCTTGTCTTTAGTTTTGGGGGGCGGCGAAGTAAAACTGCTTGAGCATACTAACGCTTACGGCGTTTTTGCCAGGGAAGGTCTTATTAATCCGGTTGCGGCAATTTTAAAAATAGAAGACAAAAACGGCAAGGTGATTGAAGAATTCAAGCAACCGGAAGAAAAAAGGGTCCTGGATCCGAAAATTGCCAGAATGATAAATGGCGTCCTGTCCGACAACAGCGCCCGTGCTTATATTTTTGGCGAAAGCAACTGGCTGACCCTTGGTTCACGCCCAGTCGGAGCCAAAACCGGCACCACCAATGATTATCATGACGCCTGGACAATCGGATACACTCCTTCAATCGTAACCGGCGTCTGGGTGGGCAACAGCGACAACACGGCGATGAAGAGAGGGGCGGACGGCAGCGTCGTGGCCGCGCCCATCTGGCATGATTTTATGCAGAAAGTTTTGGGCGATACGCCGGTGGAAGAATTCAAGCCGGCCGAGATAGAAAAAACCGGCAAACCGGTCCTGGACGGAGAAATCGGGGACGGGGAAAAAGTAAAAATCGATCTTGCCTCCGGGCTTCTGGCCACTCCCTACACGCCGGAAAGCTTTATTAAGGAAATAACCTACAGGCAGGACCATTGCCTTCTTTATTATGTTAATAAAGACGACCCACGGGGCCCGGCGCCGAAAAACCCGGGCAGCGACCCGCAATTTGAGCTTTGGGAAAGCCAGGTGCTGGCCTGGGCCAAAGCTTCTTCCACAGTAGCCGCTGCCCCGCCGACCGAATATGACAGTCTCCATAAGCCGGAAAACCGCCCGGAATTTCAGATTCTTTCTCCGGGAAATAATGAAACTATCATGGATCCCCTGCTTACGGCCAGGATAAAAGCTTCGGCTCCGCGCGGAGTCAATAGGGCCGAATACTATATTGATAATAATTTAATAATAAATAATAATATCTTCCCCTTTAGTTTGGAAAAAAATATCAGTTTCTTAAACAACGGCTTCCATAACTTAAAAGTAAGAATCTGCGATGACATTGATAATTGTTCTGAACAGTCTCTGGAATTTAACCTGATTTTAGATGAAAAAACCGGAGCCAAGGGAGACATTACTATTTCCTGGCTTGAACCAGCGGATAATTCCGCTCTTACTAACGCCGGCTTCCCGGTTAATCTTAAAATGCATACAAGCAATCCCGACCAGACCGCCAGAATTGATATATTTTTAGTGGGAGAAGACGGCAGTCCCGCTCTTATAACCAGCCTTCAGCCGATTGTTGGCGAAACCGCTTCGGGCAGCTGGAAGAATCTTCCTGTTTCCGGCACTTACAAATTATATGGCCAGGCCCGTTCCTGGAGCGGCCAAACTAAAAAAAGCGGAGAAATTACGGTCACGGTCAGCAACTAATTTTACCCCCTTGATAAAGGCCCGTCTCGCCTATCGGCTTGCCGAGGCGGAGGGCTGGGGGATTTTCCCCGCTGCAAACTAACAAGACAAGGATATAAAAAGAAGATGGGGTAAAATCCCATCTTTTTTTTATTCATTCTATTTGTTTAAATTCGTGTCATCCGCGTTTTTACTGTTTAATCGGCATAATAATATATAAATAATCCTTTTCCTTTTCCGGCTTTAGGAGGCAGGGGGTATTGTTGTCAATAATTTCTATTTTTATATTTTCACCATCAAGGTTATTAAGCCCGTCCAGCAAGTAGCGGTAATTTATAACTACGCCATTATCCTCTCCGCGGCTGTCCGCGCTTAAACTGATAACGCTTTCTCCTGTCTGGTCTGAAGCGGAAGAAATTACCACCTGATTTTTGCCTTTGGGAAAATCCAAATTAACGTCGTTGATGCTGGTTTTTGAAAATAGAGATGAAGCCTTCACCGCCCTGATTAATTCTGCCCGATTAACTGAAGCTGTGGTTTTAGCTGCCGTCGGAATAATCTGCTTATAGTCCGGATATTGGCCCTCAATCAGGCGGGAAATAAGCTCGGTTGATTTAACGGTAAATAAAATCTGGTTATCGGAAATATAAAATTTTATTTCTTCATCATCTCCGCCCGTATCTCCGTTTTCTTTTAATCCGGAAAGTATTCTTATCAGTTCCAAGAGGGTGCGGGCCGGAATAATTATGTTCTGCTCCCCGTTATTATTTCCATTCTTTAGGCTAATTTCTTTTTCTGACAAGCGATAGCTGTCAGTCGCAGCTAAAGTTAATTTGTGGCCATGAAAACCGAAAAATACTCCGGAAAGTTCCATCCTCGTTTCCGAATTAGAAACGGCAAAAACCACTTGGGCCAGAGCTTTTTTAAATTCATCCACCCGGGCGCTGTAATAATTATTCTTATCAACTGATGGAATTAAAGGATATTCATCGGCCGCCTGACCCTTGATTTTGGTCTTATAATTTTCGCATTCCACCGCTAAACTGTTGTCCTTTTTCTCCACATCAACCTTTTTATTGGGAAGTAGGGCCACATAATCGGTTATTACTTTGGAGTCAACCGTAAAAGAACCCTCTTTTTCTATTTTCCCGCGCAAGTTGTGAACTATTCCTATTTCCAAATTCGTGCTTATCATTTTTATATTTCCGTCCCTGGCCTCTATCATAACGTTATTAAGAATGGGTAGGTTTATATTCTTGCCGGTTATATGGCTTACCATAAAAAGAGCCGAGTTTAAATTTTCCTTTAGGATAGAAAATTTCATATTTTTAGGAGAAGTTAATTATATATAAACTATATTTATATAAAAGGTAATAGTAATAGGGCGGTTGATAACTTAAGAGTTGGTGGTTGTTTTTGTGCTTTTGTTTTATTTTTATATAATTTTTTCCCTAATAAGCTGTTGATATTTTAGATAAAAATTGTGTTTAATTTCTGACCAGGCTGTGGGTAAAATATTTTTTTCTTTTCTTATTAACAAGTCCTTAAGATAAGTTAAGGTTTTATCAACAGGAGTTATAAACAGGTGTTGTAGAGAATTTGTTTTATTGATTCTATTTCCTGTTTTATTTTTTCATTTTCTTTTTCTTTTACTTCCCTTAGGATTTTATTATAAGCATGCATGGCCGTAGTGTGATCCCGGCCGCCCAATTCATGGCCGATCGTCGGGTAAGAAGTGTTTGTTTCTTCGCGCATCAAAAAAATCGTAATCTGCCTCGGCCAAACCAGCTCTTTTCTTCTCCCCTTGCCGGTCAAATCCTTGGTGGTTAAATTATAAAATTTAGCCACCGCTTCTAAAATATCCTTGGGCGAAAGTGACCTTAATTGGAGATTGGTCATTAAATCGTTTAGAATTGCCTTAGTGGTGTCCAGGGTCGGAGTGGTATTGTTAAATTCATGATAAGCGATAATTCGGTTTAGGGCCCCCTCCAGCTCTCTGATGTTGTTGGAAATATTGTTGGCGATATAAGACAGGATTTCTTCGTTTAAGGAATAATTTTTTTCCCGGCATTTTTTATCTAAAATCGCCAGCCTGGTTTCTACATTCGGCTGGATAATATCGGCAATCATGCCCCACTCAAAGCGGGAGAGAAGCCTTTTTTCCATGGCCGGAATGGATTTTGGCGGCCGGTCCGAGGTAATGACTATCTGCTTGTTGGTTTGGTGGAGTTCGTTAAAAGTATGGAAAAATTCTTCCTGGGTCCCGTCCTTGCCGCCCATAAACTGGATATCATCAATTAAAAGCAGATCCACATTGCGGTAGCGGTCCTTGAATTCTTTAGCCCCGCCGCTTCTTACGGCCTGGATATAATCATTAGCGAATTTTTCGCTGGTGACGTAGAGAATTTTATCGGTTTTTTTAGAAACTTCATGGCCGATGGCCTGCAAAAGGTGGGTTTTGCCCAGACCGACCCCGCCGTAGATAAATAGGGGGTTATACGCCTTGCCCGGATTGGCGGCCACGGCCTGGCAGGCGGCATGGGCGAGCTCGTTCCCTTTGCCGACAATAAAATTTTCAAAGACATAGCGGGAGTTTAAGCTGAAGCGGTTATTAACGGCCGGTTCTTCGGTGGGGTTCTCATCTTTTTTTAATTTTATTTTTTTAAGGATGCTGTCAACCGAACTGGTTTTTTTCATTTCCACCTTATAAAATATTTTTTTAACTTTTTTATTGGTAATATTTTCCAGAGCTGTTGAAATTTCTTTATGGTATTTTTTTTCCAGCCAGGCTTTGGTAAAGGTGTTGGGCACGCAAATTATAACCTGCTCATCGTCAAACAGGGAAATAAAAGTGTTTTTGAACCAGGTAGTGAAGTTGGCTTTAGACAGGCTTAATTCTATTTCCCCCAAGACCGCCTGCCAGATTTGCTCGTTATTCATAAAATAGAGAGATGTTATTTGCCCCTCCTTTTTAACGGGGCATTTGATCGCCGCCAAAAATAGCGGAGGTTTGTTATGGAGATAATTATAACAGGTAAAATTTAATAAAGAAACCTTCGTCAATGTTTATAAAGTGTTGATAAGGAGTGGAAAAGCTAGGCAGAGCTTTTTCTCCCCTTTTGGGGGTGATTTCGGAGTTGACCAATGCCGGGAAACATGATATGTTAAGATAGTAATAAAAATATTTTAAAAAGGCAAGAGTCTAAATTTACCCCGCACCTTAGAGTGCCATCCGTTATTAGTCGCGGGGTGGCCGTAGAATTTAATAACCTTGCCGCAGGTGTTTACATCATAGTCAAGGTTGCGGGGCTTATTTAATAATTTATTTATTCGATAATATGCCGAAAAGAACTTATCAGCCAAATCGAAGAAGGGCCAAAAAGAAACATGGTTTTAGGAAGAGAATGGCCAGCAAGAGCGGGCGCAAGGTTTTGGCCAGGCGCCGGACAAAGAAAAGAAAGAAGCTTTCAAAATAATTTTTTTGAAAGCCCAAAAACCGCGCCAATTTTAAGATGGGAGCGGTTTCTGCTTATGATGAAGAAAGAGAACCAATTGAAAAAAGACAAGGAGTTTGACTGGGTTTTTAAAAACGGGCGTTCCGGCTTTGGTAAGTTTTTGGGGATAAAAGCCGCGGCCAACGGCTTAGGAGCAAGCCGTTTTGGCATTTTAGTAAGCAATAAGATAAGTAAAAATGCCGTTGAGCGGAATAAAATCAAGAGGCAGATAAGGGAAATGGTAAGATTGCAAATCCCCATAATTAAGCCGGGTTTTGATGTCGTAATTATTACTTTGCCGCTAATTTTAGGTAAAAGTTATCTGGAGGTGGAGAAAGAAATCGGACGTAATTTTAAAAAGCTTGGCTTATACAGATAATATGTGGAATTTTATATATTACCCCCGGTATGTGGCCGTAAAAATAATAAAAATATACCAGAAAACTTTGTCTTTTGACCACGGCCTGTTAAAAATTTTTAAGCCCTATGGCTATTGCCGTTTCCGGCCGACCTGCTCTGATTATGCGATTGCAGCTCTGGAGAAATATGGCTTTATTCGAGGCGGTTTTAAGGCCTTGTGGCGGGTAATGCGCTGCAACCCCTGGAACAAGGGCGGCTGGGACCCGCTTAAGTAGAAAGTCAGAAAGTTATAAAGTCCATAAAGCCAGAGAAAACCTTTAACTTTATAAACTTTATAACTTTTAACTATTTTATGTCTCATATATTTCAAATTGTTTTTTATCAGCCGATTTTAAACCTGTTAGTCTGGCTGTATAATATTGTCCCCGGCCACGATTTGGGCCTGGCTATTATTTTATTGACGGTTATTATTAAGGCGGTTTTATTGCCTCTTTCCAGGCAGTCCATTAAATCCCAGAAAGCTTTGCAGGATTTGCAGCCAAAAATTGACGAGATAAAAAAGAAATATGCCAATAAGAAAGAAGAACAAGGTCGGGCCATGCTGGAGCTCTATAAGGAAAACAAGGTCAATCCGTTTTCTTCCTGTTTGCCGCTTTTAATCCAGCTGCCTTTCCTTTGGGCCGTTTTCCGGGTATTCCGGGACGGATTGGCGGGCAATTCACTTGATTTGGTTTATCCGTTTATCAGCCGGCCGGAAGCGGTAAATAGCATATCCCTTGGTTTTTTGGAGCTATCTAAACCTAATATATATTTGGCGGTTTTAGCCGGCTTAGCCCAGTTTTGGCAGGCAAAAATGATGATGACGAAAAAGCCGGCAATAAAAAGCAACGGAGCCAAGGACGAAAACATGATGGCGGTTATGAATAAGCAAATGCTTTATTTTATGCCTATTTTAACGGTTTTTTTCGGTCTGACTTTGCCCGGCGGCTTGACCCTTTATTGGTTTGTCACAACGGTTTTAACCGCCCTGCAGCAATTATATATTTTTAAGCAGCCAGACGAACCGAATCGGGGCGGTGGAGTTGTCGAGGGTCAGATTATTAAATAATTTCCATTTTTTCTTTATTCATTATTAATTTTACATTATTAATTCTCATGATTGGCGTTTTCGACTCCGGTTTCGGGGGCTTAACAATTTTAAAAGCGTTCCTGGACAAGCTGCCTGAATATAATTATATTTATTTGGGTGATAGCGCCCGGGCGCCTTATGGCAATAAGTCGCCGGAGCTGATTTATAAATACACCGAAGAAGCGGTGGATTTTTTATTTAAAAAGGGCTGCGAGCTGATAATTGTGGCCTGCAATACGGTTTCGGCCGAGGCTTTAAGAAAAATTCAGCAGAAATGGCTGCCGGAAAATTATTCTACCCGGCGGGTCTTGGGCGTTATTATCCCGATTACTGAGGCTCTCGTTGAAGAAGTTAAGAAATCTCCCGGAAAAAATCAGGTAGGAATTATTGGCACGCGTTCCACAATTGAATCAAAGGCTTATAGTCGGGAACTGGAGAAATTATCTTCTGATTTAGAAATTTCGAGCCAGGCCTGTCCCCTGCTCGTGCCTTTGGTGGAAGAAGGCTGGGTAAAAAGGAAGGAAACAAAAATGATTTTAAAATATTATCTGCGCCCGCTTAAATTAAAAAAAATTGATTATCTGATTTTGGGCTGCACCCATTACTCCATTCTCTTTAAGGAAATTGAAAAGGTAATGGGCAAACGCTGTCAGGTGTTTGACTCGCCTAAGTTTGTGGCCGAGAAGCTAGCTCTCTATTTAAGAAGGCATCCGGAAATTGAAGGAAAAATTTTAAAAGAGAGAAAAATGGTTTTTTATACGACGGACGACCCGCAAAGATTTAGGGATTTGGGAGAAAAATTTTTAGGGCAGAAAATGGAGAAAATAGAAAAAGTAAGTTTGCAGTAAACTTTATATAAAAAACAGCCCCGAGAACTCGGAACTGTTTTTTTATTTATTTTTAGATATTTTTACGCCTGCCAAAGTCCGTGGAGGTTGCAGTATGCCCGGGCGATAATTTCTTTCGCGTCAACGCAAAATTCGGCTTCCGGTTTGTCTCCTGGCCTTAGGAATTTTTTATAAGACTGGCCGTCCGCGATAATTTCTATCCATTCAATATAATGCGCTTCTTCCATAGGATGAGGCACAGAACCGATTTTTACTTTAACGTCCTTGCCCGTTTTTTCAATAACCGGTACGTGTTTTTCCTGGGCAGCATCAACCGTATTGGGATTCTGGAGCTGCATTGGTTGCCCGCAGCAAACTAATTGTCCGACTCCGGTATGAATCATTTCCACGATATTGCCGCAGACATTACATTTATAGATTTCATTTATTTTTGTCATATTTTTATTCCGTTGTTTTGCCATCAAAGTCAGGTGAATTAGCTTCCGCTTCGGCTTTAGTCGCGCGCACAACTCCGTCTTGATGGTGCGCCGGAGAATAAATGGTGTAGAGTTTCAGCTCTTCCATTTCGGAAACGTTAATAATATTATGCTGGGAACCGGCTGGCACGACTATGGCCGACCCGTCCTTTAAATTATACTCGTTGCCGTCAATAATGCATTTTCCCTCTCCTTTCTCAAAGCGGAAAAATTGGTCATTGTCCGGATGCACTTCCATCCCGATTTCCTCTCTCGGAGCCAGCGACATTAAAACTAATTGGCTGTGCTTGCCGGTGTAGAGCACTTTGCGGAAATTTTTATTTTCCAAAGTGTCTTTTTCGATGTTGGCATTAAAACCTTTCATAATTTTTTGTTTAATTATTAAATATTTTCTAATCAACGGACTGGAAAAAATCGCAATGGGCATCTGGCGGCACTTCGCATTTGCCTTCCGTGCAAAAGCTTTTTCCATTCTCAAACTTAAAACTTGTGCAATTTTGGCATTGCGTTTTTTTATCATACCAATTTTCTTTATAATCAGCTTCTATTTCGTGAGACATATTTTTTTAAAGTCCCCTATCGCCTCTTTATGCTTATAGGCGATTAAGCGGGGCAATTTATTTATAGTAAAAAATTTAAATTCCTGCGATTCTTTATTTAATTTTATTTTTTCTCCCGTCGCCTGTCCGTAATAAATTATATCTAGATTTATTCCCAGAGGGTCATTGTCTATCTGGTAAACGCCTATCAATTTTTTAATTTTAATATTTAAGCCGGTTTCTTCTTTTATTTCCCGGATGGCCGTTTCCTCCGGTTTTTCGTCGTAATCAATATAACCCCCAGGCAGGCACCAATAGCCCAAAAGCGGCTTTTGCGCCCGTTTGATCAGAAGTATTTTTCTCCTCTTTGCAATAATTACGCTGGCTACCGGTTTTGGGTTATTCCAGAAAATAAAACCGCATTTCGGACAGGATAATAGTTTTCTTCTGTCTATAGACTTTCTTTTTAGTCCGGTGGCGCAAGTAGGGCAGAATTTATATTCTTTTTCTCTCGGATTGTTTTTTGTATAGTATTCTTTGATTATTTCATTCTTTAGGCGGTCAAAAGGGCCATTTTTAAGTCGGTATTCCCAAAGAAACAACCGGGCCGAATCGGTTAGCTTATCAACCATAAATCTTATCTTGTCTTTCACCCTTTCTGCTCCGTCGGCTTTAAGAAGTTTTTGGGCGATGGAAGTGAAAAAGGCGAAATTATCCGAGGCCACGAGATAATTTAAATCAGAATCATTTATCTCTCCAATTTTTTTTCCGAGATCATCGTGGTGGGTTATCAGGAATTTAACCTTTTTTAAAATATTACTATTGGCTCCATTTTTCTTTAAAATGGGGACAATAAATTCCGCACTTCTTTCGGCGTGCCTTTTTTTATGAAGGAAATACGCTTTGCTTTTTCGGTCTCCTTTAAAGCCGCCACCCATTTTGGGGGTTACTATCCGGTCAATGTCGTGGAATAAAGCCGCTAGTTTCAGGGGGATGGAAGCATCCGGATTTAATTTTTCCGCCCACCTTAAAACATCTAAGGCATGAAGCCTTTCCCCCTCTACTCCCTGCATTATATCCTTATTATGGTATTTATATTTTTTGCAGGTTTCCTCTAAGATTTTTTTGGCATTCTCGATTATTTTATCCATAATGAATAGTTCAGCTATATTTTTAAACTTAACGCCCAATCTTTGGCTTTCTCTCCATTTTTTTCTTTATTGTTTTTAACGTTTAAAAAATTCATTTGCCCGATAATCGCATTCCCCGCCAGTTCTTTAGCTAAATTTTCTAAAGTTTTTCCGGGGTTGCCCTCATGGCAGCAGAACAATCCGATTTTTTTGTCTCTTAGCTTCACCCGCGTAAAAAACGACCGCAGGGGCGGGCTAAAGGTGAAAGCCCAGACCGGGGTGCCGATTATGATTATATCATAATCCAAAGGATTTTTGGTAAAAATTTCCAGTTTCGGTTTTTCTTTAAAAACTACCTGCCGGCCGCCCCAGAAATATTTTAAAAATCCGTTCGGGTTTATTTCCTTTAAGGGTTTAAGCTCTAAAATATCCGCGCTTAAGGTTCGGGCCATGGTTTCGGCCATTAATCTCGTGCTTCCTTCCAAGGAATAATAGACGATAATTTTATTTGGCATATAGTTAGATTGACAAAATAGTTGATATGTGCTATCATTAATAATTGCTTATCTCATGGCTATTCTTTGGCAAATGCTGAATATTATCCTAAAATCACTATAAATAATCTAAGAAAGGAGTAGCCGTTATGAGCAAAAAGAGTTGTTCTTTCCAGGGCGTAGTTGCTTATGCCAAGCCTGGTGAAATCCCGAAGGAACAGTATCGGCGTTTCGCCACCGAACTCGTAGCCGGCTCAATGTCGGACAGCTTATGGAAGCCGGACGGCAGCCAAGCCAGTTCAATCGTTATCCGCAAGGAGATCTGGATTAATATCGGCGGAAAGGGTGATGGCCTGGGAGACGGGACAATGTATCCAGTCTTTCATGTCTACAATTACCTTGACCCGTCGGTCACGATACCGGGTTGGGGTTGTCTGGTCAACCCCCACAAGAAGCCCTTCCGTACGTTCCGCGGGGCGTTGAGAGTGGCCAAGAAGCACTTCAATGCCGCCCTCGCCAGCGGCAAATGGGTCACGTTCGATCAAATGAAGGCGAAGTAGCCTATCGGCCGTACAGCCATTTTTTCAAAGGTCATGTGTGAACAATTCCACATGGCCTTTTTTATTTTATTTCCCCCTCCTGACTAGGAGAGGGCTAGGGTGAGGTGTCGTCTAGCTCTACGCTAAAGCCCGGAGCCGACAGTAGGAATTACAGCTTCTTTGGTTTTAAATAAAACAGCAGAGCCGTATAAATAAAAAGCAGGATCATTTCAACTATAGTTTGGGTTTTCTTCGCGGGCGCGCCAAGCTGGGTAAAATCTATTTTCAAAATGATGCCAAGACTAAAAATAATCGCGATAATACCGCCGATTATGATAACGTTAAGGGCGTCAATATTTTTTATGGGGTTTCTGGCGATGGCAAGTAGTAGCAAGGAAAGAATTATCGCGACTAACGCTATGACAGTGTCGTGATATGGCTGATATAAGGCCTTATCGTAAAAAGGGAAAAGGGTAAAGCCAAAAAAATGAACTACGGCGCTCACCAGATAATATAATGCCCCCAGTACTAATAATATTTTTAGTGATTGTATTTTATTCATAATTTTTTCCGTCTCGTCTCCATTTATAACAGATTTTTTATATTCTCAATGATTTTTTCTTCTAAATCAAGGTAGTCTTTTTTTAGATTCTCTCGTTTTATTTTCTCGCTTTTTTCTCCAGGATAAAATATTTCAATTACACCTTCGGCTTTCCGGGAATTTTTTATTTCTTTAACCAATTTTGAAACATTATTTTTGAATTCCTCAATTGGCTGGAATATTGAGGGATCAAAAAAAATAAAAAAGAAACCCCGGTTAGCTTTGGTTTTATTATGTATATCGACATTAAACATAGTTTTTGTCAGTATTTCAATAACTAAAGCCAAAGCTGAGCCCCTGTGATCACCAAAGGGCAGGATAGCTCCGGCCATGGCCTCAATCGGATCTGTAGTTGGTCGTCCGTTTTTATCAATAGTCACATTTTCCGGAAGGCTTCTGCCTAATTTTTCTGTCAGTCTGACTTTCCCCATAGCGATTTTGGCTGTGGCCATGTCAACTACAATTGGCAGACCATCATTAGGAATTCCAATAGCAATCGGATTGGTGCCAAGGATTGGGTCAATGGAGCCGGTAGGCGCGATTCTGGGCCGGCCGCCATAATTAAACACAAAACCGACTAAATTATTTTCTGCGGCCATTCGGGCATAGGTGCCGGGCATTAAATAAGAATGCATATTATAAATTCCCATCATGGCAATACCTTTGTTTTTCGCTTTTTTTATCAACCCCGGAACGTATTTATTGCAGACAATCTGGCCCAAATTTTTTTGTCCGTCAATAAAAAGCAGATTATCTTCTTCGCGAATAATTTTAGGTTTCCTGGCAGTAGAATCAACCAGTTTGGCTCCGAAGTTCGGAAAAAACTGAAAACCATGGCATTCCCGGCCGCGCAGTTCAGCATCCAGATATTCATTAAAAATTTCTAAGGCCTCTTTTTCTAGCAAGCCTCTTTTTGCAAGTATGGATAAACACAATTTTTTTAATTCTTCAATTTTTATTTTCATAGCCGTATGTTTTTTATATCTAAACAACTTCTTCATCTTCTGGCCGCCAGGCCGGATCCACAAGGCATAAGAATTTTAAATCAGAATTTCCGGTGTTTTTAATATATTGTTTCGCGTTTGGCGGAATATAGACAGCTTGATTAGAATGAACTTTTTCCGATTCATTCTCAATATACATTATACCCTCCCCTTCTAAAATATAATAAACTTCGGAAGTTTTAAGTTTATGAGGCAAAGAAGTTTCGCCAGGTTTTATAATTGCGTGAGCTAAACTATAGCGAATCTGTAATTTTTCATTTTTCGGATGCAAAACCTCGCGGAGAATTGAATTATCTCCGGCAATTATTTCTTCGCAGTTTTGTAAGTCTTTTATTAACATATTCTGCCTCCTTGATAAAGGGCCTGCCTGCCGGTAGGCAGGGGTTAGGGGGATTTATGGCTCTACGCTCAAGCCCGGAGTCGGCGACAGTTGGTAAATTAATTACTTTTTTCCAATAATTCTCTTAGCCGATCTATAAAGGCCTTTTCCCATGCTTTCATGGCGAACCAGCCGATAAGGGGCTTGGCAATAATCCGCAGCCATTTTTTATGGATATCCACCTCGTAGACATAGTTGATTTTTGTGCCGCCCTCCACATTTTCCAATAAAAGCTCCTCATGCCCTGATGTGCCGAATTTCGGGCTCTCATTGTCGGAAATAAAACCTCTTTGCGGGAGAATTTTAGTTTTCATTTTGACCGGGAAAGCGGTGCCGAAAGATTTTACTTCCGCATCCATTTCTAAATAGTTGCCGTCTCTCTTGGTAATAGTGATTGATTTGGCAACTGTTGGAAAATTTTTCGGCATATTTTCAAAATCAGTGATAATCTTAAAAACATCCTCAAGAGGAGCTTTTATTATCCAAGAACCTTGCAGATGAATATGTTTCATAGTGATTGGTTTATTTTAAAAAGCGTTTTTATCTCGTCTAGCTCTACGCAGAGCCCGGAGCTGACGGCGGAATTATATTTCAGCTAACGTTTCCTCGATATCTGAAGTTCTGAAAATCCCTTGTTAAGTTTAATCATTATTTTCAGAATTTGGGTGGAATATTTTTTTACTCCATTATATTAATTTGAAAAAAATATGTAACCAGATATCGCGTGTTAGGCGTTGTTGGTCTTTATTCTTTACCTTATTATTCAATTTTTAATAAATCACCGCTAAGGCATATCGGTTGCATTGCTTTCAATTCGTCAGTATACGATAGATCAGGAATGTCATTATATAGATAAATCGTTTTGTTTAATACGTGGGCAAATCCCATTTCAAGGAAAGTATTACCACCTATGTAGTTGGCAATTCCTTTTTTCTCTAGATTCAGAACAAGGATAGCATCGGAGTCGTTGATTTTATTATAATATCTTTTAATCACGTCATCAGCTATTTTTCTTTTGGCACTTTCTCGAAAACCCGCATCACCGTTTACGCTCTTCTCCTTTAAAAAGTCTTCGAGTGTTAATTCTCCATTTAAAATACGCTGACTAGTTAACGGGATATCTACAGTATGTCCTTGTTTAGTAAGTTCGTCTGAAACTTCCTTGATTTGGGGAGTGAAGTCGATGCTTCCGCAGATTACGATTTTCATAGAATAGGTGATTTATTAAAAATTATTTAGATAAAGAAAAAAGAATAAAGGGCAATTTCGCCTAACGTTTACCGATATACGAAGTTGCAAAACCCGAAGGGGATTGCAATTTGGGTGAGGGGCGAGCCGAGCCCCGAACCGTATATCGCGTTGTTGTACGACCCGAGGTCTGCCTTCTTTATTATCATAATTAAGAAAAGGCAGGCCGAGAGCGCAGCGCGGTTTAGTTGTGCTGATTTTTGTTTATTTTTTCTTTCTTTTTTTGCGTTTAACCAAGTATATTATTATTCCAATGATTATAATAGGAACTACGAACGGTAAAGACATGAATAATAACATAAACATTGCAAATTTATTTTGTTCAGCATTCCATTTTTTAGATTCTTCCGTTTCATTATCAAAGTACTTAGAAAAATTTTTTGTATTTGCGATTGTCGGTTCAGGATTGCCTAGATTCTTCCATTCGGCTAATACTTTTTCATAGTTTGAATCCTGTAATATTTTTTCATCTTGTTCGATGTCGTAAATTAACCAACTGGAGTCATAGTAGCTTTTACCAATAATAAATTTTGGCTTATCGGATGTAGGTACGCCTATTGATGTTAAATTACCGAGTTTTTTAAATCCTTTAAAATGGTATCTATCGTAGTTTTTGTATAAACTAAAACACGTTTGATCACCATAGTCTGGTGAACACACATCAGAAGGATTGCCAAAATTTATTAATATCTCTGAAGTGTAATAACATTCAGTATTAAATTCTCCCCAGCCAGCTAACCCAAAAGCAATCCTCGGCAAAAGAAAGAAAAAGCAAATACAAAAAATTTTAATCCATCTAAATGTTTTCATTTGTTAAAAAAATCAGCACAATTTTGTACAACTCGTTTTTATACGAATTAATTGTTGATAATTGGCTTTTATTTGTATATTATGCGAAATTCTTTATTTTCTAAATTCTAAAACCTAAAATCTAATATCTAACACCCAACACCTAGAATCGTCGTTCCTTCCCCACAATAACATTCAAACTCCTATTGACGCTTATTTCGGCCGGGGTGGGAATTTCAACGGCGTTATCTAAGATAATCGGGTGCTTTTGGTTTATAATCGTTAATTTTTTTAAAGAAAAAAAGCTTTGGTTGGAGGAAGGGTTTAAGTTTGAAAATTTTCTTCCTCCCTTGGTTTTTATATAGAGCTCTAAAGTTTTGTCTCGTGGGTTTGGTTTGGCTTCTTCGGGCAAATCGGAAAAGACCGAAAGATTTATGACGTTTATTTCTCCGGGCTCAAGTATTTCTATGGAATAATCTTTTTCAATTTCTAAAGTCGTGCCTTGGCTCGCGATTCTGGCTTGGGAGATAAAAAAATTTCTGCCGGCCTGGGCGATATCCAGTTTTTCCAGGCGGCGGGCGGAGAGAACGTCTCCGGCTTCTTCTTCGCGGCCGATGCCTAAAGTTTCGGCAATGGTATTGCCCTCGTTTCCGACCGGAATAATGCCCAAAGGGGTTTCCACCTTCATCTGATTATTTATTTCCGCGTTAATAATGGCGTTAATTATCTTATTAACGGTCTGGTCGCTGCCGACCGCGACAATAGTTTTGGCTCCCCTCTTTATTTCGTTCTCCACGGCTTCGTTGATATTTTCCAAAAGCCCTAAGCGGATAATTTTTCCGTTCAGGCCCAAGTCCGTAATTCGGGTTTCAATGCGCGCCAAAGCATTATCGTATTTTTTTGTATTTACGTAATCGTCGTAAATGTAAATATGCATAGTCCAAGCTAAAAACTAAAAACGAAAAGTGAAAAACTTTTTTAAAGCGTTTTGTTTAACTCTTGATCTCTTCTTTTTTATCAGGGATCATGGTGCATTTGCCGTTTAGGATTGCTCCCCTTTCAATAGACAGGGAGGAGCATTCAATATCCCCGAAGATTTTGGCTGTGCCGACAACTTCCATATACTTTTTAATTTTTACGTTGCCCATAACTTCCCCGCCGATTCTGGCTTCGCGCGCCTCAATAGTGGCGGCAATCTTGGCTTTGTCCCCGATAAAGACGTCGCCGTTGGTTTTTAGGCTGCCTTCCAAAATTCCTTCCACGACAATATTGCCCTGGCCGTTGAAATTGCCCTTAACCTTGATTGACGGCCCGATAATGGTTTCCACCTCCTTGATTTTTTCTTTGTCGCCCTGTGATTTAAACATAGTTTTTTAGGCAGGCAAATCCCCCTTTTGCCCGATTTTATTTGCCTTTTAGAGTTATCATTTTAAAATCCTCCTACCAGTTCATTGTAATTTACTGCCCGGGGTTTGTCAAAAGTAAAAATATAGGTTAAGATAGTATTTAGAGTGTGGATTTCTAATGAATTCACTTTTTATTTTTAGGCAATCTTGTTTTTTATAGCTCTTGCGGCCCGGCGCGCCTGCTCTTGTAGTTCAATGGATAGAACAAGGGACTCCTAAGCCCTAGACGCAGGTCCGATTCCTGCCAAGAGCACAAAGATAAACAGGAAGGTTGTTTTTGTCTGAGACTGGTTTATAATTAGAAAAGTCCACGTTCTTGTAGACTTAAGTCATAGTTTGATAATGTTTTATTGATTTTTTATTTAATATTAGCCAAAAAGTTAATTTTATCTTATCAAATAGTTTACCCCGTTAGAAAAGCAGGGTTTTCTTATGGGGTTTTACGTAGAACATAAATTAGTTAATTGTTAATTGTTAAAAGTTAATGGTTAATACCCGGGCCTTTAGCTCAGCTGGCTAGAGCACTTCCATGGCATGGAAGGGGTCAAGGGTTCAAATCCCTTAAGGTCCACACGTTTAATTTCAGATTTAAGATTTTAGATTGTAGATTTAGGAATTTTAGCTGATATTAACAAAAAGTTCTTTGTAGAACATTCAAGGAGCAGTAAAATTAGTGGTATTTTAACAACCATTAAACCATAGTATAAGGAGGCGTGACATGGCGCATGTAGTGAGTTCCTATCTTGTCGGGTGTTCTGGATGCGATGCCAAGGTTCTTGTTATTACTTGGTCCTGCGGCTGCGTGCAGGTTGTTAACCCCAACAGCGGTGCGCAAGACGAGAAGACATTTGGGCATTTTGAAAATTGCAAAAGCCTAATGAATCGGGTGCTTTTTACCGGTTTTGAAAGGTTATGCACCACAAAAATGGTGGAAAGCGATAAAAATGATCCCAAAAAACATCCTGACACCTGAAATCCAGTGATCCCTTTTTGTTTTAAACCCCGAGATAACTTCGGGGTTTTTTATTTGGGTAATTGTTTTTCGTAGAACATTATCCTCTGTAAGAAGTCCCCCTTCGAAAGGGGGATAAAGGGGGTTTAAAAACCTCCCCATCCCTCCTTTACAAGGAGGGCAACGCTCCATCAAAAGGGGGTTGAGTCCCTTTGATACTAGAGACTTTAGTCCACGTTTTTGTAGACTTAAAGTCATTTTTTATAATTTGGGGATAAGTCCACGTTTTAGTGGACTTTTCTTTTTATTTTAGCTAATGTTAGCTAAAATTATAGTCGTGGATAACCTGGGGAAAGAGAAGTTTATTTTTACAAATAGCTTGACAAATAAAAGAAACCCTGATATTATGTAATGTTTATGCAGGCAAATTCACAAAGAGGAGGCAGGCCATGTTTACTAAGTATAAGGGATACTTCAAGGTAGTTGATTTGTTGAGCGTTTTGACTTTTATTTTTCTCTGGCTCAAGTCCAACGGCTATTTCGACGGCCAGGCATCTACTATTACACTGGTCGTGTTTTGGACTTGTCTGCGGGAATATGTGAGTGTCAACGGCGCAGAGAGGCAGTTAAAAATTCCGAGAAAAGGAAGGAACGGCGGTTGGTGGGTGATTATCTGGTATTTATTCGCAGTCTTGATTGTAGTTTTTAACTTTTTAAACCCCGATAAATATAATATTCCTGCTTCAGAATTGATCGCGGGTTTAACCTTCGTAACCGAGGAATATATACGTTCCATAAAGTTAAGGAAAATGCAAATTTCGGGGAATGCCGTTTCCTCTCCCTCCGCTGATGCTATCGTTATTTCGATTTCTCCCTCTATATTTATCCAACTTTTTCACAAAGAATAACCGCCTGCATAAAAACCCCGAGAAATTCTCTCTCGGGGTTTTTTCTTGCCTAAAAATATAAAAGACTATACAATAGGGCTATAATAAGATAATAAAAAGATAACGTGCCCCGTTAGAAATAATTTTGGACTGGGCCAATGCGGGGGATATTAAAATATAAAGATATTATTTTATGGAGAAAAAAAATGACAAAATTTCTAACGGGGTTTACGACACCATAATAATCGGCGCCGGGCCGGCCGGCATGACCGCGGCCATTTATGCGGCCCGCCGGGAAATGAAAACCCTGGTAATCGGCAAAGAACTGGGCGGGCAGATGGCCTGGGCTTCGGCAATTGAAAATTATCCCGGATTTTTATCAATTGAAAGTTTTGACCTGATAACAAAAATGCAGGCGCAGGTTAAAGGCGTGGGCGTGGAAATAGTAACAGGAGAAGTAAGCTCAATAGCGGAACGGAAAGATAAAACCTTTCTGCTGAAAGCCGGCAATAAGGAATATGAAGCAAAAACTATAATCGCGTGCCTGGGCATGGCTCCGCGCAAACTGGGCGTACCCGGAGAAAAAGAACTGAACGGAAAAGGAGTTTCTTATTGCGCCAATTGTGACGGGCCGTTTTTTAAAGGGAAAATAGTGGCGGTAGTCGGCGGAGGAAATGCGGCCTTGGATGCGGCGGAAATTTTATCGAAAATAGCGAGCAAGGTTTATTTAGTTCATCGCCATCAAGAGTTTAAGGGCTTTGAATATTTGATTGATGAGGTTAAAAAGAGGGAAAATATTGAGCTGGTTTTAGATTCTAAAATTAAAGAAATAATCGGGGAGAATAAAGTTGAAAAAATTATCGTGGAAAATATAAAAGCCGGCGGCGAGCGGGAAATAACCTTGGACGGGGTGTTGGTGGAAATCGGGCGCGCCGCCAATACCGAGATATTGGAAGATTTTATTGATCTTGACCCGGAAAGTTTCATAATCGTGGATAAAAACCAGATGACTAGAACTGAAGGCCTTTTCGCGGCCGGAGATTTTACGAACGGGAGCGATTTTAAGCAGATTATAATCGCCGCGGCCCAGGGAGCGGTTGCGGCTTTGGGCGCTTACCAGTATTTGCAAATGAAAGAAGAAAAAGAATAAAAAGCAATAAAAAATATAAAATAAAGGCGGGATCCGCGGGGATTTCGCCTTTATTTTTTCATTATGAAGAAGAGGAAATTATTTAATGGAATTTTTTGAATATTGCGACTTAGATTTTTTTGTGTTACAATAAAGATATTAACAATTTTAGCGATTAAAACTATATGAGTTTTATATCTCAATCTGCTGGTTATTGGTTCTTAGCAATCTTCGGCATTGCTATGGTACTGGTAACTTGCATCTTCGCCAGATGGAAACAATGGCATTCTAAAGAAGGTTTTTTGGTGGCTAGCCGACAAGTTGGCTGGGGAATTGGTTCGTCAAGCATTGCCGCCTCCTGGATATGGGCGCCCGCTCTTTTTGTTTCCGTCCAGCTTGCTTATCAAAAGGGATTGGCTGGTATTTTTTGGTTTACATTCCCAAATATTATTGCGCTGGCAATTTTTGCCATCCTGGCTCCGCGCATTAGGAAATTATTGCCCGAAGGTTATACTCTTCCACAATATATACGCTACCGTTTGGGGAGCGAAAAAGTGCATAAAATTTATCTTTTTCCGTACTTTTTTTATCAACTTATGGCGGTGACTGTTCAGCTTTTTGCCGGCGGAAGTTTAGTATCGCTTCTTACCGGCATTCCACTTACAATAGTTATGCCAATTTTGGCAGTCATCGCCTTAGTTTATACGCTTATTTCTGGGCTTGAAGCTTCAGTGGTTACGGATTTTGTACAACTGGCTATGATTTTTGTAATCGGCGCAATTATTTTACCAATGACCTGGGTAGCAGCTGGTGGTGCTTCAGCAATTAGTGCAGGTTTGTCTGGGATTGAAGGAATAAAAAATATTTTCGATCCGGGCGTAGCCTTCTCGCTCGGCATTGTTACCGCAATCGGTTTAATTGCGGGCGCCATATCTGATCAGCAATACTGGCAAAGGACTTTTGCTATTAAAAAAAATCAACTAGTCAGAGCCTTTATCGTCGGGGCATTACTTTTTGGCATTGTCCCGGTTGCCTTATCAACTCTTGGTTTTTTAGCCGCTAACCCTGCCTTAAATGTTGTTTTGCCGGCGGGCGTTGATGTTTCAATGATTGGTGTGCAAACAGTTGCTAATTTATTGCCAACATGGGCAGTATTTCTGTTTGTTGTAATGCTCCTTTCTGGTCTTAGTTCTACGCTTGATTCTGGTTTATCCGCCGCAAGTTCTTTATGGGTTACTGATGTTAAAAAATCAAGAAACGATAATGAGGCTATAAAATCGGCAAGGGCGGCAATGTTTGGGATTTCAATTGTCGGTTTAGCTATTGCTTACGCGGTTTACTTTATCCCGCAGTTTGGTTTATTTCATCTCTGGTGGGTATTTAACACGATCGCTGCTTGTGTGGTTGTGCCAACCGTGCTAAGTCTTTATTGGAGCAGGCTTGATGCTAGAGGCGTATTTTGGGGTGTATTAGTCGCTTTTGTAGTTGGCTTACCCCTTTTTATTTACGGCAATATCATAGATAAACCAGTTTGGACTGTCGGAGCTTCATTATTTATTATTGTTGTCAGCACAGTTTTTTGTCTGTCAATGCCAAGAAAAACCGCGTGGCAATCTACGGAAAAATCTGAGTAAAGATGTTTATTATTTAAATAGAGAGTTTTCACAGCTGTCTTTTCTTTCCAGGAGCAGCGGTTTTTTTATTTTGGTATGTTATAATAGAAATATGTTAGACCTTAACCAGGAAAACAGGATATTTAGCCAGGGCTATAAATTAATTGCCAGTTTGGACGAAGCAGGCCGCGGGCCTTTAGCCGGTCCGGTCGTGGCCGCCTGCATAGTTTTGCCGGCCGGGTTTGAGGTGAATGAAGAAAAATTAAAATTGATTGCGGACTCTAAAATTTTAAACGCTTCCCGGCGGGAAGAATTATTTTCCGTTATTAGCGAACAATTCGGAGTCGGGATCGGCATCTGTGATAATAAAACCATTGATAAAATAAATATTTTTCAGGCCTCTTTTCTGGCCATGAAAAAAGCTTTGGGGGCTTTAAAACAAAAACCGGATTTTGTTTTATTGGACGGCGGGTTTAAAATCCCAAATTATACGGGCGAGCAGAAAAATATTATAAAAGGGGACAGCTTGGTTTTCTCCATCGCGGCCGCTTCTATAATCGCTAAAGTGACCCGGGATAATTTAATGAAACAGTTCCATGAAAAATATCCGCAATACGGCTTTGACCAGCATAAAGGCTATGGGACAAAATTGCATTTAGTTAATTTAAAAAAATACGGACCTTGTCCGATTCATCGTTTTAGTTTCGGCCCGGTGGCCGATTTAAATAATATAAAAATAAAATAATAAAATAACAAAATAAAGAGCTGGTCATTTTTTATATTATTTTATTATTTTATTATTTTAACATTATGGCGAATAAAAAAAGTTTTACAAGCGAGGAAGCAAAAAATATCGGCGAGTCTTTAGGCATTGACTGGAGCAAATTTGACGTGGAACAATTCCGGGCCGGAATGGACGTGGAATTGGAGCACGGTTTGGTTGACCAACACACTAACGTTACTGATGACGATCCGCTGGTAACCGGAAAAATCGCCTTGGCGCACCTGAATGAATTTCCCGATTATTATACAAGATTGGAAGAAATGGAAAAAGAGGGCGAAAAATATTGGGGAGGCAAGAAATAGTTTTTTACCGGGAAAAATAACCCTGGTGATCCTGGGTTATTTTTTTATTGACGTTTTAGGAAAATTGTTGTAAAGTTAAATAAAATAAAGAATTCGTTTTATCAAATTTTAGGGCAAAAGCCCTTTTTTAAGACTTGCCCTGTGCCCTTGGGTGGCGCATGGTTTTCCCTTCCCTATGAACGTAACCGAATTAGCCAGAATCCTAAAAGTGAATCCGCAGGAACTGCGCGACCTTTTGCCGCAGCTCGGTTTTCATATTGGCCAAAAAGCCATTAAGATCGATAATCGGGAGGCGCAAAAAATTATTAAGCAGTGGCCGGACTTAATAAGGAAGTTGGAAAGGGAAAAAGCGGCTGAAAACAAAGAGGAAGTAGCAGAAGAGGAAAAAGTTGAGGAGAAAAAAGTTGTTTTAGTTCCTAATTTTATCATTGTCAGGGATTTTTCCGCTTTGGCTAACCTGCCGGTTAATAAAGTTTTGGCGGAGTTGATGAAGAACGGAATTTTTACTTCCATGAATGAAAAAATTGATTTTGACACGGCCGCGATTATCGGGGAAAATTTAGGTTTGGAAATTAAGTTTGAAGAAAAACAGGAAGGGGAAGATGGCGGCGAAAAAAATAAACTGGAAGATATCCTGGCCCAGGAAGAAAAGGGAAAACTGCAGAGCCGGGCGCCGGTAATTGTGGTTATGGGCCATGTTGACCACGGCAAAACCAAACTCCTTGATGCTATCAGAAAAACTGACGTGGTCGCGGGCGAGGCCGGAGGCATAACCCAGCACATCGGCGCTTATCAGGTATTGAGAAAAAACCGGGCCATTACTTTTATCGATACGCCCGGGCACGAGGCTTTCACCGCCATGCGCAGCCGCGGCGCCCGTGTGGCTGACATTGCTATTTTAGTGGTGGCGGCTGATGACGGAGTAAAGCCGCAGACGGTTGAAGCTTTCCGGATTATTGAAGCGGCTCGTATTCCTTTTGTCGTAGCCATAAATAAAGTGGACAAGCCGGAAGCGGATATAAATAAAACCAAGCAGGAGCTGGCCACCCAGCTTAATATCCAGCCCGAAGACTGGGGCGGAAAGATTATCTGCGCTCCGGTTTCCGCTAAGACCGGACAGGGCGTGGAAGATTTATTGGACATGATTTTACTCGTGGCGGATATGGAGGCCGGCCATATGAAAGCCAATCCGGATTCGGCCGCGGCCGGAACCGTCGTGGAATCCCACGTTGACAAGGGCGCCGGCCCGGTGGCCACGATTTTAATCCAGAACGGGACTTTAAGGGTGGGAGACAGCCTTTGCTTTAATAATAATGCTTACGGCAAGGTGCGGGCTTTGAAAAATTATAAGGGCGAGAATATTACCGAAGCCGGGCCTTCCAATCCGGTTAGGGTTTTAGGCCTAAAAATTTCGCCGGCGGTCGGAGATATTTTAGAAGTCGGGGAGGGGGAAAGAATAAAAAATATCCATTCTTTAGAGTCAAAAGTCAGGCGGGGGAAGACCAATGTTATCCAGCAGGCAGAAAACGGGGATGACAGGGTTAAAAAGGTCAATCTGGTTATAAAGAGCGATGTTTTAGGCTCGGCTGAAGCCATTGAAGAGTCTCTGGCTAAGATAAGCCGGGAGAATATAAAGGTTAAGATTATAAGCAAGGGGTTGGGCAATATTACGGAGGGAGACGTAAAAAAAGCGGAAGATTCGGGGGCCCAGGTAATCGGGTTTAACGTCAAAGTTCCGCCGGCAATTGAAAATTTAATCAGGGAAAAAGATATAAAAGTTAACGTTTTTAAAATAATTTACGATTTGATTGATTATGTTAAGGAGGAGATGGAAAAATTAGTTGAACCGGAAATAAAACGCGTTGATTTGGGCCGGTTAAAAGTGCTGGCAGTTTTCCGGACAGACCCGGGGAACCAGATTGTCGGCGGCAAAGTTTTATCCGGCCGGATAGAAACTGACAGTTCGGCGGAAGTGGTGCGGGCCGGCGAGGTTGTTGAGAAAGGCAAAGTGGTCCGTTTGCAATTAAATAAAAAAAATATTGATTCGGCCGAAGAGAACCAGGAGTGCGGATTGCAATACGAAGGCAAGCCGATTATAAAAGAAGGCGATATCCTGCAGTTTTATAAAATGGAAGAAATAAAAGAAAAGATATAATTTACTACGAATTATGAATCAGTACGAATATACGAATTTTATGTCAGAAATGTTAATATTAGTATTCGTACATTCGTAAAAAATTCGTAATTCGTAGGGTTATTTATATGCCCCAGCCGGAACGAGTTAATGAGCTGATAAAAAGAAATATAGCCGACCTTATCAACCGGGAGATTTTTTTTAAGGATGGGTTGATTACCGTGAGTTTTGTCGACTGCTCGCCGGATTTAACCAGGGCCAAAATCGCGATTTCCGTTTTGCCGGCCAATCTAGCGGGCACGGCTTTAAAAATTTTAAGGGGGCATTCAAGCTTATTTACTAAAATTTTAAAAAAGAAAACCCTTTTAAGGCATATTCCTAAGTTTGACTGGGTGATTGATTCGACCGAAGAAGAAGCCGCTAAGATTGAAAAATTGTTGGAAGAAATAAAAGAATCGTAGAGACGTGTAATTATGCATCTCTAAATAAAAAAAGAACCAAGAAGGCAGTCTCTTGCCTTTTTGGTTCTTTTTTGTTATGATAAAAAATCTTCTTTCTATAAATGCTTCAAATTAGGTATTCGAATTTTATTATAAATACTGCAAATTATAACATTCAAATTATTTTGCAAATTTTTGAATAATTATATGCTTTTGTTTTAATAATATTTGAAGCATTTGAATATTATTGATTTGTCGGCGGTGAAAAACAAAAATTAATTTAGATTAGTGTATTTTACTATAAAAAAGCATTTGAATTTATATGGATTTAGACGCAGCCACAACCGCTAAATTTCTGGAAGCTTTCCAAAAAATAAAAAAAGCGGAAAATATTCTTTTGGTGACTCACGAGCGCGCTGATGGTGATGCCGTGGCTTCGCTATGCGCCATAATTGACCTGCTCGAGGGTTTAGGCAAAAAACATACGGCTTTCTGCCCGGGCGAGCCCATAAACCAGTTTTCTTTCCTGCCCCACACGGAAAAAATTATTTTTAAGGACAATTATCATTCTCTTAAATCTTCCGGGCAGAGGAAATTACCGTTTGATTTCAGGGAGTTTGATTTAATAATTGCTTTAGATTGCGGCAGCCTGGATCGAACCGGCTTGGCCGAAGAGATAAGGGAGAAGAGCTTTAACCAATTTTTTGTTGAATTTGACCATCATTTGAAAAACGGCAATCATTCCGATTTGGAGATAAGAAAACCCGAAGCGGTCGCCACATCGGAAATTCTTTATTATTTTTTAAAGGCCAATAAAATAAAAATAACGAAAAATATCGCTAATTGCGTTTTAACCGGAATCTTAACCGACACCGGCAATTTCCTTTATTCCGCCACTTCACAGAAAGCGATTAATATCGCCTCGGAAATGCTTCTTTACGGGGCCAGGTTTCCCCGGATTGTGAGAAACACCTTGTACAACAAGAGCCTGCCGGCGATGAAGGTTTGGGGGCTGGCTTTAAATAATTTAAAAATAAACAAAAAATATAATTTTGCTTTCTCGGTTTTAACTTTAGCTGAGATAGAAAAATTTTCCCCGGACGAAAATGAAGATGTTTTTGATTCCATTTCCGGTTTTTTAAGCAATCTATACGGGGTCAAGGGAGTTTTATTTTTGCGGGAAGAAAAAGGAGGGAAATTAAAAGGCAGCCTGCGCAGCGCTCACCCCCAAGTAGACGTTTCCCGTTTGGCTAATAAGCTAGGGGGCGGCGGCCATGCCAAAGCTTCCGGGTTTGTCTTAGGAGGAAAGATAGAAAAAGAAGGCAATAATTGGAAGATAATATAATAACAAAATAATATAAAAATATAAAAAGGCATATTTATAAAATATGCCTTTTTTGTGCTTTTCAGTTATTTGGGTAAGTATCCCCTTTTGACAAGTATTTTATCTATTGGTACAATATTTATGAGTAAGTATTAATTTGTCAAAGATATGGAATATTTAGATTATGCAATTAAAGATTTTAATAAGGAATATACTGACGAGGATGCTTGTTTGGATGAAATTTTCCAACAACGATTCGGCAATTTAAAGGTTTGCCCCAGGTGTGGTAAAAAAACTAAATTCCATAAAGTATCTAATCGTAAATGCTATGCATGCCAATACTGTTCTTACCAGTTACACCCGTTAGCAGGTACTATCTTTAATAAATCATCCACGCCTCTTAAACTTTGGTTTCTCGCTATATTTTTAATGAGTCACAAAAAAAACGGGGTATCGGCTAAAGAATTACAACGACATTTAGGTGTCACTTATAAAACAGCATGGAGAATGGCCAAAGAGATTAAGCATTTAATGGTTTAATTCTATTCCGGTTTTGTTGGCTTTGGAGAGGAGGTTTTTTTAATGATTTCCTTAAAGATGTGTTTGTTCACCCCCGTAAAATCTAGTGGCAATTGGTAAGGATCATGTTGGGAAGGGAAACGAGTATCAATTTCATGAAGCGCTTTTTCCCACTCACCATCCTCGTATCTTTCCATAATGTTTACGATAGCACCCAAATGCTTTAATAAATGGACATAACCTTCGTTTGGAGTTAGGTTCTGGAAATATCGGTGCTTCCTTAATCCCTTTTCGTTCGCCGGGTTAAGGCGCTTTAATTCCTCTAATACTCCATAAGGCAATTTTTCGTAAACAATTCGATTAGTAATATTAGCGACTGTCCACGGATGGTTTTTCCTGTCTGTCGCAAACCTGTCCCAACCCCAACCTTTTAAACGGTAAATCTGTTGGTAGTAATCCTCGCCAAAAGTTTTAACCCAACTCTGCAATTCTTTGGCAATGTATTTCTGTAAAATTCGTGAATATTCGTCCTTTTCCTTTTGGAAGCCAGTTGCTTCGTCAACCAAAGCAGTGATACCAATGTCAGCGAAAGCGCTTAGCAATGTATGCGCAGTTTGGGCCACCAATTTTTGTTTTTCGGTTAGTTTACCCCCAGAAAGTGCTCTCAACCAAACATCGCAAATCCGGGGTATTATATTGGCTCGTATACCTACGGCTTTTTGTCCATTAAGGGCCGTATAAGGAATGGTGTTTGTAATAGTCTCCTTTAATTCATCCGTAATAAATGGCTCAAGGTTCTTGGCCGAGATGAATTCTGGTAATAAATCAGCGTCAATGTTCTGACGCTTTCGTTCCCAATAAGCACCGCCGCCTTTGACGCCTAAAGCGGTAGAGAATCCTCTAACTGAGATTATTCTTTCCCTATTATTTAATACTGCACAGGGGATAGCAATTTCGCCTATTTTTAATTCCCCCTGATATTCCGCCCTTAACTCTTGTTCTTTTTTTTTACCCATAGTTTTGTTAATTTAATAATAAGCACTTATATTATAGCGCTAACAAAACTTGGTGTCAAGGGATAGAAAACTATTATCTATGGTATACTTGCCATAGTGGTATATTTACCTTATTTGATAATTTTTTTCTTTTTTTCCCGCCATTTGGCTATTTCTTTATGATTTCCGGAAAGTAAAATTTTTGGTACCTGATATTTTTTGCCTTTGGCTATAAAAACTTCCGGCCGGGTATATTGCGGATATTCTAAAATTCCAGGAACTGAATGCGATTCGTCTTTAGCGCTGGCGGCATTACCCAAAGCACCTGGTAATAAACGGGTGATGGAATCAACAATAGCCATGGCCGGGATTTCTCCGCCGGTTAAGACATAGTCGCCGATAGAAATTTCTTCATCAACGAATTTTTTTATTCTCTCATCTACCCCCTCATAGCGCCCGCAGATTAAAATTATTTCATCAAATTTAGAATATTTTTTTGCCAACTGCTGGTTCCACTTTTTGCCTTTAGCTGATAATAAAATAGTTTTTCGTTTTTCGTTTTTCGTTTTTCGTTTTAAGACCTGTAGAGCTTCGTAGAGCGGCTCTATCTTCATAACCATGCCGGCTCCGCCGCCATAAGGAGTATCGTCAACGGTCCGGTGCTTGTCACGAGTCCATTGCCGCAAATCATGGATTTTGATGCTGATAATTTTATTTTTTTGCGCCCGCCCTAAAATCGACTCATTAAAATATGAGGCAAAAATTTCAGGAAAAATTGTGATAATATTAAATTGCATAAATTTTGATAATCAATAACCAAATTCCAAACAGTATTAAATAAGTAATATTCAATTATTTATTAGTTATTAATTATTGTTTGGTTATTGGAATTTGATTATTGGTTATTTATATATAAATTATATCATATTAAAACAAAAAGCCACGAGTTGTAGCTTTTTGTTTCTTGTCTGCCGTTAGGCAGGTTTATCTAAGTTTTGTTTTAGATTTTTAGATCATCAACAGATGAAGTGTCAATGTCAGCGCTTCTGGAATTCCTTCTGCCACCCGCTGGCCTTTGAGCTCCTTCCGGGTCATAGATTTTTAAATTGACCCGAGCGTTGTTCTTAGCTCCGACAATCTTCAAGAGAGTTCTGACAGCTTGAGCGGTTTGTCCCTTCCGACCAATAACATAACCCATGTCAGACGGGTCAACTTTTAAGGTCAAAAGAACGCCCATTTCGTCCACTGTCCTTTCCACTTTTACCTTGTCAGGGTTGGAGACAATGGTTTTTACGATCGTTTCCAAGAACTCCTTGTCTTGTTCAGCTTTCGCCATAGTTTTTTCTTTTTCTTCCAAATTGACTGATATTTGTTTATCATCGGTCAGATTTGAAAGAGCTCACGGTTAATTATTACTGCTTGCTTGCCCCGTATCTTTTTAAAAGATTCGGGGTTTATATAAATTCAGCAAGTTTATCCCGCACCTTTTGTTCCGCACTATAAGATTTTTTAGTACTCCTTAGTCCGGGTCAAAAGGTGCGGGATTTTAGAATATTCTTATTATAACACATTATAAATATTTGTCAAGGGTTAAGTACGTTCGCGAATTAAGTGCAAGAATTTGGTTTAAAACTTTAAATTCCACGTCGCTTCATCTCGCCCCTCGAAGTCCGGCAGTATTGCGGGACGAAGTGGGGTCAATGGTTTTATATCTTACTCAGTTTTTGTTTCCGTTTCTTTGTTGATTTCCGGTTCTGCTGGTTTTCCCTCTTTTATCTCTACTTCAGCTGGCTTTGCTTCTTTTGTTTCCTTTGGTTGGCTGGCCGCAACCGGGGCTGCTTCACTCTTTCTCCCTGGTTTTGAGGCTTTGACTTTTTCACCCTTAATTATTCCTTTTTCAATCAAAAGATTGTTAACAGTAGGAGACATGCCGGCGCCCTTGCCCAGCCAATAATTTATTCTTTCGGTTTTTACTTGCAATTCCTTGCTATGAGGGTTATAAGAGCCTAAAATTTCTAAAGACTGGCCGTATAAATCGCGGCTTTTCTCGGAAATTATTAAGCGGTACATCGGCTTATTTTTTTTGCCTATTCTTGATAATCTTATGGCTAACATAATTATGTTGCAGTTATATGGAGAGCTAAAATCATAAACTGCCCCTTAATGATTTAATAGTTTGATATTAACTTAATCCTTTAGAGAAGTCAAGGCGGCAATTATTCTTTTATTTATTTTTCTATTTTCTACGTTACTTATAAGTATCTATTGACTTATATTGTAACATAATATATGATAGAAAATAATTTTTATAAAACAAATTTGTATGTCAATAGTGTTAAAAGCCGTCGGCTATAATTTAAAAAAATATAGAAAGTTAAGAAATTTATCCCAAGGAGAGTTGTCGCGGCTGTTAAATATTCATAGATCCTATATTAGCGGTCTGGAAAATGGGACCAGAAATCCTTCTATCAGCACTTTGGATAAGATTGCGCAGGTCCTGAGGGTTGATTTGACTAAAATTGTCGCCTGTTTCCCCACGCAGAAGTATAATTGGGCAGAAATTTATAAAGAAAGAGATGCTTACTTATTTCCCTTTTATCTCTATGCCCGGCCTTGGGGGTGCCGGATAAAAGAGATTATGGGTTATAACTTAAATCCCATAGTCTTAATTTTTTCAGACAAAGGAGTAGAGTTTTACGCTGACAAAGAAAAATATGTTGAGTTAGGAAAGGTTATCTTTGAAAAATTTTTGTCGGAATCGTTTTACAAAAATTTTTGCCGAAAAGTTGAATATTATTTCCGCCAGGTTGAAAAAAAGTCAAGTGAGTTAGAGAAAATAAATCAGGCCAAACTAACAAGCGGCCAATTGCTTAAGGAGATAGAGAATTTGACTTCCTTAATAGAGGAGTTAAATAAGTGGGGCCAATTAGTAAGTATTATGGAGTATGGCCCCAATAACATATTAACAGAAGGATTAATAGAGATATTAAAAAAGGCGAATAAAAAATATAAGCTTGAGAGAAATATTGTTGAAGACTCCAGCATCCTTTCTTCTCCTCTCTCTCCCACTTTTTTAGGTAGACAAAAGAAGGAATTATTAGAGATTACCGAAAAAATAAAATTAAATCCCGAATTAGAAGATGTTTTTGCTAAAAAAGAGGCAGGAGCTATAAGAGAAAAATTAGCCAAAGATAAGAGATATAAAGAGATTTTTAGACAGATAGAAAAACATAGAGAGCGATATAGCTGGGTTAATTATGGCTATAAGGGTCCGGCGTGGAATTTAGAAAATTTTATTGAGGAAATAAAAACCCTTTTAGAAAAATATAGTTTGCTAGAGTTGAAAAAAGAAATAAAAAACAGACAGGATTATTTTGAGCTATTGACCGAAAAACAGAAAGACCTTGAAAAGCAATACCGCTTGGACCAGTATTGGAGAAAAAGGTTTAAGATTGTCAGGGAGCAGACTTTCTGGAAAGAATTAAGGAAAGAAATCGCTTTTTATGCTTTTTTTGTGATTGAATCCCTGCATCAGGAGATTGCCCGGCGATTATTTATCTCTACAGATGATTTGCACTATTTATTGCCGGCTGAATATAAAAAATTAGAAAAGGATAAAAAGGAGATGGTAGCTATTAGCCGGGCCAGAAAGAAACTTTGCGTCTATTTCTTAGACAAAGATAAAGATACAGTTTTAATTGAAGAAAAAGCTAGGGAATTATACAATGGCATTTCCATTGAAAAGCAGTTGGAAGCGGCTGATGAAATAAAAGGCAGTTGTGCTTGCCCGGGGATGGGCAGAGGCGCAGTAAAAATCATTATGGGGGAAACCCATTTAGCTAAAATGAAAGAAAGAGATGTTTTAGTTTCTTTTTCCACTAATCCGCAGATGGTGCCAGCCATGAAAAAAGCCTCGGCTATTGTTACTGATGTCGGAGGAGTGACTTCGCATGCGGCTATTGTCTCTCGCGAACTTAACATTCCTTGTGTGGTTGGCGCTAAAATTGCAACTCAGATATTAAAAGACGGGGATGAAGTGGAGGTTGACGCGACTAAGGGAATAGTAAGGATAATAAAAAGGGTCGGATAATTAATTATTGACAAATTTTTTTGCCTATTATATTGTTTAATAGACAAATATTATTGTTTATCAAACAAAATATATGAATCCCGTTAGAAATTTAGCAAAGAGTAATTGGTATGTCTATGTCTTAGAAAGTTTAAAGGATAAATTCTGGTATACTGGTTGCACAAATAATCTAATTAAAAGATTGAAAGATCATAATAATGGTGAAGTATATGCCACTAAGTGCAGAAGACCGTTTATTTTAATATATTATGAAGTTTCCCGCAACAAGTATGATGCTTTTGCCAGAGAAAAATATCTAAAGAGCGGCATGGGCAAAAGATACTTAAAAAATAGGTTAAAATATTATTATAAATAATTAAAATTTCTAACGGGATGAAAAACCTATTTAAATCCAAAACTTCTTATGAAATTCTTGATTTATTAACGCAAAATCAAGGAAAGAGTTTTTATTTATCGGAAATTTCTTCAAGGTTGGGCAAGGACCCCGCTAATATTACCCGGGAGCTTAATAAACTGCTCAAGGAAGAGGTAATAAAAGTAATAAGCAAGGGCAATAAAAAATATTATGGCCTGAATTCTAATTTTAATTCCGCCAAAGAACTAATTAATTTATTTAATAAAAACAGAACCAACGATTTTAAAAATAAGTTTGAGACGGAATGGCTTTTGGCCGAAGAATTAAAAAATACGGATCCGTTTTTTTACCAAATATTTGCCAATTGTTTTGTGGATGAGTTCGCTTCTCCAGGCGGCCGGGCCTACAGAAAAGTCGTCTCCATCCATAAAAAATATAACCTTTGGTTTTATTATGATAAAAATGATGCGCATGAAGTGGGGGAAAATTTGGTTGATAAATTTGAAAAAAATCCGGGTTTTATGGATAGGGTGAATAAAGAAATTGTTAAGCATTCCGATAAACTCAGGCAATATACTTCTAAACTGCCGCAGGATAACCTCGAAAAATTATCCGATAAAGAGCTCTGGAATTTATATAAAGGCCACGAAAACGCTCATACTGAGTATTACCAATGGGGCTGGATTCCGGTCGCGGCCGATATGTTTTCCAATAATTTAACTAGCCGGGGGGAAAAGATTTTAAAGAGCTTAGACGCGTCAGATAAAAATATCGGCCAGTATTTAGCGGTTTTGACCCAGCCAGTAAATTTATCCCTCCTGGCTATCGAAGAAAATGAGCTTATAAAAATAGGCATTAAAGTCCAGGAAGACAAAGAACAGCTTAATTTATTCAGGGAACTCTTCAGGAGATTCAAGGAAGAGGAGGTAAAAAAGTTTGACTTATACGCCCATAGCCCCGAATATGAAGAAAAGTTTGAAGAAAAAGTCAGGCAGTTAAAAGGCAAAATCAGGAAGGATATTTTGGATGACTTGGAAAATCATTATACCAAATATTTTTATACTAAGTTTCTTTTTACGGAAGAACAGGGCGTTTATAGCTTCGAGCATTATTTAAAAGCTTTGGTGCGGCTGGTCAGCAATGATAATAATTTAGTTAAAACTTTTTCCGAGAAAGAAGCGAAAAGAAAAAGGGATTTAGCTGAACGGGAATTGCTGATCAAAAAATTAAAAATAGAAGGCGGGCTTCTGAAATTTTTTAATGCTTGGGGGGATTTTATGGTAACAAAAATTTACCGGCGCTATGCCCAGATTTTTGCAATTTACCGGATGGTGCCGGTGCTAACGGAAATCGGGAAGCGCCTGGGATTGAACTTGAAGGAAGTAAAGTTTATGACCAGCGAAGAAATTTATAACGGTTTATCGGGTGGCGTTTTAAATAAGGGGGAAATAAGGGGAAGAGTTAATTTTTGCGTTTACTATACGGACAAAAATGAGCATCTTTTTTATAGTGGCGAGGAGGCAAAAAAAATAGTAAAATATATAGAGAGGGATGAGATAAAAGAAGTCTCGGAAATAAAGGGCCAATGCGGGGCCAGGGGGTATGCCAAAGGAATAGTCAGAATCGTTAATGTGGTTAAAGATATGGAGAAAATGAAAGCGGGCGATATTTTGGTTTCTATCTCCACCCAGCCCGACCTTTTGCCGGCCATGAAAAAAGCCGCAGCCTTTATAACGGACCAGGGCGGAGTCACTTCGCATGCGGCCATTGTCGCCCGGGAAATAAATACTCCCTGCGTAATCGGCACGAAAATCGCCACCAAAGTTTTAAAAGATGGCGACGAAGTGGAGGTAGATGCGGACAAGGGAACAGTGAAGATATTAAAAAAGAATTAGATTTTACCTATGGTTAAGAAAAGAAAAAATAAAAAACAAACTGTTTGGTTTGTGGCGGAAAGAATCCCGGATGTAAACTATATTATGACCTATAATATTTTTATTGGTTATGGCAAACGTTTTAAGGAGCAAGGCTTGGGGGATTATCTGAAACAGTTATTATGGGTAATAAAGGACGGAGTTTTTAATCTTTGCTATGCGCGAGAAGAATTCGACGGGTTGGTTAAGCGTATTTTTGCCAAAGCCACGAATGATTTAGCTTGGTTAGCTAAGATAAATAAAGAAGTGGAAATTTTTGCTAGAGAATATTTAGTTTTTTCCAAATCTTTATTAAAACTTGATTTAAAAAGATTATCTAACAGGCAGTTGATAGAAAAATTTAACCAATTGCTTGAATTTCAAATTAGAAGCCATAGCTATGCTCAAGCTACAACTTGGTTAATTGATGCTGATTATCAATTATTTTCCAATTATCTTTTTAATTATCTAAAAGAAAAAATCAGGCAGAATAAACTGAAGTTTGAGCTATCTAGTGTTTTTTCTACTATTACTACTCCCCTCTCCCCTAGTTTTGTAGAAATTGAAAACCAGGAAAGCTTAAAGATAGCTTATGAGATTTTTAAGGATAAAGGCACTTGCCTAATTTTTAAGAAGAATGATAACGTTTCCAAAATAGAGGCGGAACTTAAAAAGCAGAAGCCCGCCCTGCTTAAAAAACTAAAAAATCACCAGAAAAAATGGTTTTGGCTCCATCATAGTTACCGCGGTCCAGTTTTAGAGCTTGATTATTTTCTGCAGGTTTGGCAGGGCCTAATTAAGGAAGGGAAAATTAGGCAGTATCTGAAAGAATCGAAAACTAAATATGAAAAGCTGAAAAAGGAGCAAAAAAATTTGTTGAAAAAATTGAAATTTGACGTAAAGCACGAAGAACTTTTTAGGCAGGCCCGCTATATTGTCTGGCTAAAAGCTTACCGGAAGGATTGTATGTATTTTGGCGCTTATGTGGCTAACCAGTTTGTAAAAGAAATTGCTCGCCGGTTGTTTATAAGCTATAAGCAGGCGGAATTTATGACGAGGGAAGAATTCGGTCGGGCGTTGCTGGCTGGCAAATATAGCACTAAAGAGTTGGACGAGCGGCCTAAGTTTTCCGTTATGCACGGCACCTGGAATAAAGTTTACGTTTATTCCGGGAAAAAAGCGTACGATTTTTTAAAAAAGACAAAGTGGGAAAAAGAAAAAATTAAAAAAGTTGATGAGCTGACGGGCCAGACCGCCTCGCCGGGCAAAGCCCGGGGGGTAGTAAAAATTATAGAAACTATAGAAGATATGCCGAAGATGGAGTCAGGTGATATTATGTTGTCCGAGACCACTTATCCGGCTTTGGTGCCGGCCATGAAAAAAGCCGCGGCTATTGTCACTAATGTCGGCGGCTTAACTTGCCACGCCGCGATTGTGGCCCGGGAATTAAAAATCCCCTGCGTGGTCGGGACGAAAATCGCCACCAAGGTTTTAAAAGATGGGGATAAAGTAGAAGTAGATGCAAGTAAGGGGGTTGTTAAAATTTTAAAGTAATTATGAAGATTCCTTTTAATAAAAAATGGACGGTTATAGAAAAAGAAGATTATGCTAATTATCTCTTTGTCGCTTCGGCCTGGGAAAGCTTCACAATTGTGAATAAAAAATTTGGTTTTGAAAATTGTGATTGGCTGGCTGCCGAGTATAATAATAAAGCCTGCACTTTATTTTTACCGCTTGATGTTAATCAATCTATTTCAAAAAAATTTCTTGAAACAATTTTTTCAAGTCCCGGCTTATGGGTCAATTTGCATCGGGAGAGCATACAGTACGCAAAAAAGCTTAAGGTATTAGCGGATAATATCAGAAGAAAAGATTTCAAAAACATTCCGGCGACGGAAATTGTCAAATATATTGATAATTTTGAAAAAGTGCAGATAGAAAACCATGCAAGGCGAGGGCCGATGTTTATGATAGAGGCAAAAGATAATTTATTTTCAAATTATTTAATTGAATATTTGAAGGAGAAAGCCACGGATTTAAAAATCAAAACCGCGGCGGCGGAAGCTTTCAGGATATTAACAACCCCGGCAGGACAGTCAGCTTTAAAAGAACAAAAAAAAGACATGATTAGGATTGCGTTATTAAGAAATAAAAAAATTCAGGAAGCCTCTCTTAAACGGCATGCGAACAAATATGAGTGGCTCGAATACGGTTTGCAGGGTCGGAAATTAAATTTTGAATATTTTAAAAATGAGCTGAAAGAGATTAAGAAAAGAGGCGTTCGGAAGCTCCAAAGCGAGTTTAGAAACGAAAAGAAAACTCTAAAATTAAAACAAGCTGAAATAATAAGCCGATTCGGGATACATGGCATGCATCGGAAGCTGTTTGAAATTGCCCGGGATTCCACTTATGCGAAGGCCGTAAGCAAAGATGCCCAGTTTTATTCGTATTTTGCCACGGAAAATTTATTTTTGGAAATCGGGCGGAGAATAAATTTGTCCTTGGAACAAATTAGATTTTTAACTTTCAGTGAAATAAAAAAAGCGCTTTTCGCCAAAAAAAATTTTGGCGAGCTCGCCAACCGGCGCATGAAGTATAGTCTGCATTTTTCAAGCAAAGGGAAAACGATTTTTTTTGAAAATGGCAAAGCGAAGAGAATAAGGACGAAATTAAAATTTGACGAAAACAGGCAAAATTTAAAAGTATTTAATTCCTTCCAGGGCAGCCCGGCTTATCAGGGCAGGGCAATAGGAAAAGTAAAGATTATTAATACGACCCAGGAGATGATAAAAATGCATAAAGGGGATATATTAGTTTCACACATGACTAATCCGGACATTGTACCGGTAATGAAAATGGCGGCAGCGATCGTTACGGATCTGGGCGGAATCACCTGCCACGCCGCTATTGTTTCGCGCGAATTAAAAGTTCCCTGTGTAATCGGAACAAAATTTGCGACTAGGGTTTTGAAAGATGGGGATAGAATAGAAGTTGATGCGAATAAGGGGATTGTTAAGATAATTAAATAGATAAATATCATGATTAAACTTATTATTTTTGATTGCTACGGTTTGGTTTTAAATGAGGGTTATCCTAACACCGCTAAAGCTTTGGCGAAAAAATTCGGCGGCCGGTGGCAGGATTACCATAAAATTTTTTATCATAAATATTTTAATTTAGCCGCCACCAGAAAGATTACGCAAAGAGAGGCTTGGCTTAAATCAATTAAACATTTTGGCTTGCCGGTTTCCTGGCAAGAAGCAAGGGATTTACATTATAACTTAATGAAATTAGACAAGCGGGCGGTTAAATTAAATTATGAGCTCAATAAAAGAGGTTATACAACCCTGCTTCTTTCAAAAAATACCCGCAGCCAGATGGCAGACGTAACAAAAAAATTTGGATTAAAAAAAATATTTAAAAATATTATTAATACCTGGGAACTTAATCTGCCCAAGGCGAGCAGAGGGACCTTGGATTTGGTTTTAAAAAAGTTTAAGGTAAAACTGGGAGAAGTAATTTATATAGATGATAATGAGAGTAATTTGGTTGATGGCCGGAGGATGGGTATAAAAACCATTTTAATAAAAGATTTTGAAAAGATGAAGAAAGAATTAAATCATTATCTTTATGGATAAAGACGATTGGTTTATAGCTTCGCAGCACTCACAATTAAGCCCGTTTCCCAATTATCTTTCTGGAGAAGGCATAACGCATGAGATGAAAAAGTTATTTGGTTTTGGCTACAGAAAGGTTTTATTTATTTTCCGGGATAATGATTTTTGGGGTTGTTTTTTAGAAAATGACTATGAAAGAGTGGCGGCCGGTTTATTTAAAGAACTAAAAAAGAATCCTAGTCTTTTTGAAGTTTTATCAAGCCGGGAGAGAGAATTAGGAAGATGTTTTTTGGGACTTATAAAAAAATGGGCGAAATTGGATTTAGAAAAAAATAGCAACGAAAAATTGGCGGAATTCAGCCGACAATATGCGAAAAAATATAGGGAAATCTACGCAAATTATTTTATTATCCTTTCCGTAGAGCAAATTCTGACTAAATACCTTCGCGATTTTCTCTTTAAAAAATTTAAGGATAAAAAAATAGCTTCCGATTATTTTAATAAACTGACCACTGAACCCGCGGCTATGGTTAATAAACAGGAAGAAATTGCCGCTCTAAAACTGGCCATCAAAATAAAGCAAAACAAAAAATGGATTAAAATTTTAGAATCAAAAAAATCCCGGGAGCTGATAAGAAAAGACGGGAAATTATTTCGCCTGATAAAAAATCATGAAAAAAATTGGTTTTGGTTGACTCGTGATTATGAAGGAGAAATTTTAACTTTTTTTGATTTTGTTGAACGGATAAAAAGCCACCTTAGACTAGACCCGGCTAAAAAATTAGAAAAAATTAATCATGAATTAGCGGTTTTAGCGCGGGAAACCAAAAGGATAAAAATTAACGACAAATATTGGAAATTTTTTAAAGCCATGCGGGACGGCATTTATCTCAAAGAGTTGAGAAAAAGCATTGTTTCCCAATCCCTTTATTATTTTGACCCGGTTTTGTCGGAAATCGCCCGCCGCGGTAAAATTAGCTTAAAGCAAGCCAGGTTTCTTCTGACCAGGGAAATCGTGGAGATGCTTTTAAAAAACAAAAATTTTTCTTCGGTTCTAAATGAACGTATTAAATTATCCCTTTATCTTGCTTCTGGCGGCACCACTAAAGTAATTTCCGGGAGGCCAGCCGAGAGGATTTTTAAAAAAATATATAAAGTCCCTAAAAATATAAAAGAATTTAAAGGCTTGCCGGTTTCTTCGGGGAAAGCTAGGGGTAGAGTAAAAATAGTAAAAGATTCGTCAGAAATTAATAAGGTAAAGCCGGGCGATATCATTATTACGGGCCAAGCCACCCCGGCTTTTTCCAGAGCCGTAGCTATTGCGGCCGGTTTGATAGCGGAGGGCGGAACCGGGATTACTTCCCATCCCGCGACTTTGGCTCGGGAAGCTAAGATCCCTTGCGTCACTAATACGAAAATCGCGACAAAGGTTTTAAAAGACGGGGATAGGGTGGAAATTGATGGGGACAGGGGAATTGTTAAAATTTTAAAGACATGAGAAAAGAATTAAAAAACAATTTTTCTAAGAAATTATCAGGCATCGTAGCAGCGCCCGGGAAAGCTAAAAGCAAAGTGAGAATTGTAAAAACCGCTAAAGATAAAAATAAAGTAGTTAAAGGCGATATTGTGGTTATGCCCGATTCGAACATGAAATTATTGCCAACCTTGCGCAGCCAGATTGCCGGTTTTATTATTGAAAGGGGCAGTTTAACCTGCCACGTCGCGACTTTCGCCAGAGAAGCAAGAAAACCCTGCCTGGTGAACGTTAAAAATGTTATGAAGATTTTAAAAGACGGGGATGAAGTTGTGATTGATGGAGCGAAAATTTCGATTGCTGGATAACTGGATAATTTATGCCTCACTCCGCTCTTTTTCCCTCTCCTAGATAATACCTCACCCTCCCGGCCTCCCTCTCCTAGTCAGGAGAGGGAGGGGCAAAAATTATGTCAGGAAATACAAAAATATTATATATAGCTAAAGCGCTTCGGCAGGATATGACCAAAGCCGAAAAAATACTTTGGGGAGAATTAAGGGACAGAAAATTAGGTTTTAGATTTAGGCGGCAGGAGCCATTGGTTTTGGGAGTTTATAATTTTATTGCTGATTTTTATTGCCCTGAAAAGAAATTAATTATAGAAGTTGATGGTGGAGTTCATAATAAAAGGGAGATAAAAGAAATGGACTTAATTAGAGAAGATATTTTAAAACAAGCCGGCTATAAAATTATAAGATTTAAAAATAAAGAAGTTGAGAATAATATAGAAACAGTTTTAAATAAGATAAAAGATGAATTAATTGATTCCCCCTCCCCTGACTAGGGGAGGGGTCGGTGGCGAGGTATTGAGCTGGGTGAGGTGAAAATAAAAAAGGACCGTCTTCTAAAAGCAAAGTTTCTTGCTTAAGAAAATCGGTCCTTATAGTCGTTGTGTTGAAAGATCAGGTCGCGATGAGAATTTCGGTGACGGTGATGTTGCCCTCGTCGTCCTGTTCGAGCATGATGCCCTCGCAGGAAGCGAGTTTGAGGGTCGCGGCGTCGGGATACCCGAAGATCTTGGCCGTCATTTCCACCAGAGGCGAATGGTGAAAGAGAAGCCCGTGCCCGTCATCCTCGATTTTCTCGAAGGCCCCTTCGGTTGCGGCTCTGAGGTCGCTCTCGACCGTCATGAGTTCGGGAGTGGAAAGGATCATGCGGAGCGCGGCGTACAGGCTTCCGGCTGTCTTGACCTTTTCCAGGAGTCCCTTGGCTTTCCAGCCGTTGAACATCTCGGAGCTGCCGAATCTTTTATCGGCCTCGTGGACGTGAGCCCTGATGCCATTTGCGCCCATGGCGCCGGCGAGAGTCTGGCCAGTTCGGCTGCAGAGAGATCCGACGAAAGCGTCGGTTATGCCTTCGGGATCGGTAACGAGAATTTCGTCCTCGAAACGTTTGAGTCCGGCCTCGCTGGCTTCATCGCCGTTCTTGTCGGTGTGTCTTCTCACCTGAAGACGTTTTGACATGAGTTACTCCTTTCGGAAAAATAGTGTGAACGTAAAGTGACAGAAAATGTTGCTGTTGTGTGAATAACAGGTTAAAGATGAAGTTTATTTTTCTTCTTCTTCGTATTCAATCGTGGCAATGGTTGGACCGCCACGTCCAGGAGTATTTTCGTCCTCCATAAATGTCACACTAGTCACTTTGACTGTGAGACCTTTAGCACGACGATTACTTATAAACCACTCTTTTACCGCTGTTTCAAGTTCATCTGTATCGAGAGTTGCTGTAAAGTTTTTTGCCATGGGGTTTTCCTCCAATTTATAGTGTTAAAATGTAATGTGCAATTAATATATAATTATATCACACATTAAAAATTATGTCAAGTAAAAAACAAGAATTTATTAAAAATTTCTCTAATTTAAGCAAAAAAGACGTGGGAATTGCCGGTGGCAAAGGCGCTTCTTTAGGGGAAATGACAAAAGCCGGTCTTTCTGTGCCGCCCGGGTTCGTAATTCTGGCTCCGGCCTTTGATTATTTTATGGAAAATACGCCAAAGTCTCCGGCTAACCAGACTGGCCTGGATATAGAAGCCCAGATTTCCAAAGTTAATTATGACGACACCAATTCCATTGACCAGGCCTCAAACGTTATCCGCGATATTATGCAGGATACAATGATTCCCGGGCCTTTAGCTCGAGAAATTACAGCCGAGTTTAAAAAGTTAAAAGCTCAATACGTGGCAGTTAGGTCTTCGGCAACGGCCGAAGATTCGTCTGTGGCTTCCTGGGCCGGAGAACTGGAAACTTATCTTAATACCGAAGAGAAAAGCTTGCTTGCTAACGTAAAAAAATGCTGGTCATCCCTTTTTACCCCGAGGGCGATTTTTTACCGTTTTGAAAAAAAATTAGTTGACCAGCAAGTCTCCGTGGCGGTTGTGGTCCAGAAAATGGTCCAGTCGGAAATTTCCGGAATTTGCTTTACCGTCCATCCGATTACGAAAGACAGGAACCAGATGGTAATCGAAGCCGGTTATGGCCTGGGCGAAGCCATTGTTTCCGGCCAGATTACCCCGGACACTTATGTGATTGATAAGCGGGATTTTAGCTTGTCTGATATAAACGTGGCCGAGCAGGAAAAAATGCTAATCAGAAATCCGAGGGGCGGCAATGTCTGGAAAAAAGTTCCGAAAGCGGAAAAAGATAAACAAACCCTGACCGGCAAAGAGATTGTAGAGCTGGCTGAGCTTTGCGCCAAAATTGAAAAGCATTATAGGAAGCCGCAGGATATAGAGTGGGCCTTGGAAAAAGGAAAATTTTATATAACCCAGTCCCGGCCGATTACGACTTTGTAGTAATAAAATAGTAAGAAACGTTAGCCTTAATTCATTTTTAGCCCAGGAGATGATTTAGCTTGCCGAGAGAAATTCAAAATTCAAAATGAAAAAATCAAAATTAAGGTGTCGCTTCGCGACAGAATTTAAACTTTGAGGCATTTTTTATTTTAAATTGTCATTTTACATTTTGAGATTTGCATTTTCCATTTGTTAAATATAGAAATGCGGAATAAAAAATAACCCGCCATGTTGGCGAGTTATTTTTTTTATATCTTTACACTATTTAGAATCTTCGTCTGCCGCCGCCTCCGCGTCCGGAAAATCTGTCCCGTCCGCCACCGCCGCCTCCGCCGAATCTTGGCCGGCCATTTCCGCCGCCAAATCCGCCGTTTTCAGATTTGCCTTTGCCGTCTTTCCAGAGATGTTCATTTTCCGGCAGGCCTTTCATGGTTAAATTAACCCGGCCCTGGTCGTCTACTTCTTTAATTTTAACCGTAACCGTGTCTCCGATTTTTAAGAAGTCAGCCGGCTTACCAATGCGGTAAGGCGCCAGTTCGCTCACATGGACCATGCCGTCATGGCCGGGGGTTAATTCAATAAAAGCGCCGAAGTCAAGCAGGCGGACAACTTTGCCGGTAAAGATTTCCCCGGCCTCAAATTCCCGGACAATATCTTTTACCTGTTTAGCCGCTTCCTGGCATTTTTCCGCATTAGTGCCGCAAATCATTACCAGGCCGTCGTCTTCAATATCAATGCTTACTTCCGTTTCCGCGATAATTTTATTGATAATTTTTCCGCCCGGACCGATAACCGAACCGATTTTCTCCGGATCAATGCGGAAAGAAATAATGCGGGGAGCGTATTTGGACAGTTCCGGCCGCGGTTCCTTAATTTCTTTTCCCATAATTGCCAAAACTTTGTCTAAAGCCGAGCGCCCCTGCTTTAAAGTTTTTTTAATTATTTCCTCAGTCAGGCCGTCAGTTTTGGTGTCTAACTGGATAGCGGTTAAACCGTCCCGAGTTCCGGCGACTTTAAAATCCATGCCGCCTTTGCCGTCTTCCAAATCCTGGATGTCGGTTAATATTTCCCATTTGCTCATATCGGCGTTAGAAGCCAGGCCCATAGCGATTCCGCCTACGGCCTTTTTGATCGGCGCGCCTGCGTCCATTAAAGCCAAAGAGGAAGCGCAGGTTGAACCCATAGAAGAAGACCCGTTTGAACCCAGGGTTTCGCTTACGATTCTAATCGTATAAGGGAAATCTTCTTTGGCCGGTATGACCGGCTCTAAAGCTTTTTCTGCCAAAGCGCCGTGCCCGATTTCTCTCCGGCCCGCGCCCCTTATCGGGCTGACTTCGCCTACACTATAGGGCGGAAAATTATAATGATGCATGAATCTTTTTTTGCTGTTGCCTTCAAGGCCTTCTAAGGATTGCTCCAGTCCCGGCGCGCCCAAGGTGACGATAGACATAATCTGGGTTTCACCTCTAGAAAATAGGCCGGAGCCGTGATTGCGCGGAAGAACTCCGGCTTCGGCGGATAAGGGCCTGATTTCATCAAGCTTCCTGCCGTCCACTCTCTTTTTTTCAGTTAAGATCGCTTCGGTCACCTCAGCTTCAACAGCCGGGGAAACCAGTTTTTTAATTATTTCCTGCCGGCGGTCCCGGCCGACACCGGACGAAAAAAGATGCTCATCCAGTTTTTCCTCAATAGCTTTTACGGCCGCTTTTCTCTCGCCTTTAGTGTAATAAGTTTTATCAAATAGAATTGGGGCGATATTTTTTTTAAGCCAATCTTTTGTTTCGGCGAATAATTTTTCTTTTTCTTTTTCCGCTTCTATTTCTTCCTGGCTTTTTAATTTATTTTTGGCTATTTTTGCTTCTGGTTTAACTGCGCTGACTATTTTTTTAATTAACTTTATCGCTTCCTGAAGATTCTTCTGCCCGGCCGTGATGGCTTTCTCTATTTCTTCTTCTTTTACTTCGCTGGCTCCGGCTTCAAGCATTATTACTTTTTTCTCTGTCCCGGCGACAATTAAATCAAGGTCGCTTTTTATTCTTTCTTCGTAGGTCGGATTAAAGATAAATTTGCCATCAAGACGGCCGACCCTTATACCGGCAATCGGACCGTTCCAGGCCACGCCGGCGATAGACAGGGCGGCGGAAGCGGCGACCAAAGAGGCGATATCATAATCATTTTCCTGGTCAACCGACAAAACGGTGATAATAACCTGGACGTCTTTCCGGGATTCGTCATTAAAAAGAGGCCGGATTGCCCGGTCTATCATCCGGCCGGTTAAAACCGCCTCGTCTGACGGCCGGCCTTCCCTCTTAATCCAGCGCGAACCTTTAATAATGCCGGCGGCATAAAGCCGCTCTTCAAAATCAACCAAAAGGGGAAAATAATCAATCCCCTCCCTTTCGCCTTTGGATTCCACAACCGTAGCCATAACCACCGTTTCCCCGTACTGGACGGTAACGGCGGCGTCGGCCTGTTTGGCCAGTTTGCCCGTTTTAATAGTGAGAGGGCGGTCAAGCCATTTCGTTTCGAAAACTTGTTCTTCTTGTTTCATTTTTTTAGTCCTGACCGCTAGATTACAGAACTATGAGGAGCACTCACAGCGCTATCTATCTAACGGCCAAGTGTTTTAATTATTTAATTGTTAAATTATCTTAAATATTTTTTATTGTCGCTCAAGTTCGTAAAATCGTCTGACTCTTCTACCAACTTTGAGGAAGCGGTTTGCCGGAAGGCCATGACTTCCACTAAACACCCCTTGGTATTTTGCAGGTAACTCATCAAGGGCAGATAATCTCCGTCCCCCGAAACCAAAACTATGACATCAAGCTTATCTCCCAGTTTTATGGCGTCAACCGCTATGCCGACGTCCCAGTCCGCTTTTTTAATCCCGCCGGCAAAAATCTGCAGGTCTTTCATTCTGACTTCAAAACCCTGCTGGCTTAAGGCCTCAAAAAAATGCAATTCTTCCTCGCTTTCCGTTTTTATAACATAAGCCGTGGCCCGGATTAGCTTCCGGCCGGCGACCGCGTCTTTCAGGATTTCTTTAAAATTAACCTTTTTACTGAAAAGATTCTTGGCGGAATGGTACATATTGGACACGTCAACAAAAACGCCTACCCGCTGTTCTTCATGCTTTATCATAAATTATTTTTTAATTTTTATTCTTCATCCTCTTCTTTGGCCGGTTCTTCCTTTTCTTCTTCCTCCACTTTTATTTCATCTTTTTTATTCAATTCTTCTTCTATCCGGGCTCTTTCATCTTCCTCTTCCTGCATTCTTTTGGCGATTTTTAATTTAAGCCGGCCGGTTAAATCCTTAAAAGATTTTTCATCTTCTTTCTGCAGGTACTTTAATAATCTCCGCCTTTCCCCGACTTTTTTTAAAAGCCCGCGCCGGGAAGAATGGTCGTGCTTATGGTTTTTTAAGTGCTCGGTCAATTGCTTGATTTCTTCGGTTAAAATCGCAATCTGGACCTGCGGCGAACCCGTGTCATTGTCATGGGTTCTGAATTTAGCGATGATTTTCTGCTTGTCTTTTCTGGTTAACATAGTTTTTGCCTTATCCGAGAAATGGGCGCAAAGCCATATCCAAGAAAAGGTCATTAAATATTAAGTTATTAGAATATTATAAAATTAACATAATATTTGAAGAAGGTCAAGGGGAGGAAAAAAATTCTGCAATGCGGGGGAGGGTATGCGAGGGTGCATGGATAATATCAACATCACTTCAAAAAAAGAAAAAAGTTTTTTACATAAATAAAAACAGCTAGATAAATTGCTGTCTTTATTAAAACTATTTTTATTTTACTAATTCACCTACCAATTCTTTTAATTCCCCAGGAAGATTAACGTCGGGGTCTAATATTTGCTTTATAACATCTTCCTTATCTTTCTCGTTCAGTTTAAGCCCCGTGGTAGTATAGGGAAATATGTTAATGGCACTATCAGCTGATCTAAAGTGAGCCAACCTATCCTCTAAATTTTTTGTTGTTAATTTAACATAACAATATAATAGATTGTCTTTGATTTTGCCTGGCGTTGAGTCTCCTGCTAACCGAGTGCAAACACTTTCAAATTTTTTTGAATCCTCTTTATTTAAAATCCTTACCGCATATATAAAATCTTCATCTGTATAAACCAAAAAGGCATATTCATTTTCGCCTTTTAAAAAAATATCTCCAAAATTTATTAACGCTGGTGCCATAAAGTTATATGCTTAGCAATAAAGCTATCTCCTCCTCGCTGACCAGACAATCTTTATCTTTTGCCGCCAGTGTGTAAGGTATATTGTCAAGCATATTTGTACAATTCCATGGTGATTCTTTATGTGAAGCTTCTTCGATGAATTTTGTGTTTTTGTCCCCAAACCTTCTAGCCACCTGCTCCATTATTTCTAGTTGTGATTTGGAAAAATATTTTTTATCTTTTTCACTAAATTTTCTGGCCGGAATTATTCTTTGCATTGTCGTTCCCGTTGGTGTTTCGAAACTGATAGTATCAGACAGAACTGAGTTATCTATATCATCAATTGCCGTATTTACTAGATTTAATATTTCGGATGGAATTGGGCCATGTTCCAAATTAACATAATTATCATAAGTGATTGGAGATCCGTATCTTTTTAAATGCAAAAAGTCTAGAAAATAAAATAATTTCATTAATTTTACCTTTCCCAGATATCTAGGGTCTGTGTATGTTCCGAAAAACAAGAGTAGAGCTTTAAGTTTTGGCAATGATATTCTCATAGTATCTTTGAACAAATCATTATAGCCTAATTGAATACATATTGTCAAGTATGGGGGTATAATATTTGATTATTTATATTATAGCACATAAACTATAAAGAATGTATTAATTTATAAAAGATATTTTATTTTGCTAATATTAAATAATTATTATAAGAATTTTATTCTTTGATGCTTTTGATGCTATTTTAAAATAGTTTCTTTTAGTTTCTTTAAAAATAAAAAACAACCCAAAGCAGTTTGGGTTGTTTTTTATTTGCGGAACGGACGGGACTCGAACCCGCGACCTCCTGCGTGACAGGCAGGCGTTCTAACCAACTGAACTACCGCTCCAAAATAAAAATAGTTTTCTCAACTATTAAAAAATCCTTAGCTAAACAATAACAAAAAACAAGGAAGTAGTCAATATTGGTTTTTAGCAAAAATTTTTGCCAAAAAATTGGATTTGCGGTATATTGAAGTTAGCCGAATAAACCAATTTTTATATGACACAATTACTATGCTTTATAATCATCAAATAAAAACCTGGTCTAGTTTCGTTTATGTTAACCTTTCTCGGCCGATAGGGTAAGGGTTGCTTTTTATGTTTGTTCCCGCCCTATCGGGCGGGTTTTTTGTTTGTTTTATTAACTTAAAAAATTATAGCTATGATTCAACTTACTGAACATTCGTTCAAAAAATTAATTATTGCCCTGGCCATATATTTAACTTCGCTTTTCGCAGCCAATACTCTCGGGCTAAAGATAATGCCATTTATTTTCGGTTCTCATCTGTCGGTCGCGGTTTTTTCTTTCCCAATTGTGTTTCTTATGACTGATGTTGTCGGGGAAGTTTACGGCCGGCCGGCGGCGAAATTATTTGTCCTGGCCGGGTTTATCAGCACAGCCTTGTTTATCGCCTATTCGTTTCTGTCGCTGGCTATGCCGTGGTCGGCTGACGGTGAATGGGCCAGGCAGGGGTATAATCAGATTTTTGGCGTTTCAGTTCGTATTGCCTTTGCTTCGATCGTAGCGTTTATAGTTGCGGGATATCAGGACGTTTTTTCTTTTTTCTTTTTTCGTGAGAAATTAAAAATAAAATATTTCTGGCTGCGCTCGCTCCTTTCCAATCTTTGGTCGCAGCTGCTTGACGCGACAATCTTTATGGTTATAGCGTTTGCGGGCGTATACTCAACCCGTACTCTCATAAGCATAATCATTTCCTGGTGGCTTTACAAAGTAGCGATGGGAGCGCTTTATACCCCGCTTTGCTATATTGGCATTTATTTGCTTAAAGAGCATAATAAAGAAAAGCAACCTGTAATGTTTGCTCTTAATCGCTAAAATATGATTGTCAAACCAATTAAAACTTGCATTTTTCAAGAGGGTGAAGACCTTTTGGCTTTCATCGGGCGTTATTTTAAGAAACTCCCGGAGCGGTCCGTGATTGTTGTCACTTCTAAGATCGTCGCCCTGGCAGAAAAACGGACGGCTGTTGTTGAGAATATTCTGACTAAAGAGAAGTTGATTCGCGCCGAAAGCGAGCTGGCCATACCGACCAAGCATGTTTGGCTTACTGTTAAAGACGGCATGGTTATGTCCTCGGCCGGGATTGATGAATCTAACGCCAATGGCAAACTCATACTTTTGCCAAAAGACAGCTTTAAGACGGCTCGCTGGCTGCGCAAAAAATTACAGAAAGAATACGGCGTTAAGCAGCTCGGAGTTCTTATTACTGACAGCCGCACAATCCCCCTTAGGGCCGGCGTGACGGGTGTGGCTCTCGGCTATGCCGGCTTCCACGGTATTAAAGACTATCGCGGCACACCTGATATTTTTGGGAGAAAATTTAAATTTTCCCGCACCAATGTCGCTGACAGCCTGGCCACGGCCGCTGTTCTCGTAATGGGCGAAGGGAACCAGCAGCAACCCCTGGCAATTATTGAAAAGGCGCCGGTTGAATTTTGCGATAAAATTCGTTGCCAGGAGCTGCATATTGACATTCAAGACGATATGTACCGGCCTTTGTTCTCAAAGTTGCCAAGATAGGTTCATTAAGCCATACCCGCTTCGCTTAAATACTCTGCTTTGGCAGGAGGTTTAGGCGGAGTTTGTTTTGGCGAAAACCCTTGCCAAAAAATTAGATTTGCGGTATACTAAGATTAGTCAAATTGGCCAATTTTTATTGGTTTTTATTTTATTAAACTGGTTCAAGACTTGAGGAAATGAACCCGTAAACAAACATATGAAAACGGTGAAAAAGCAAGGGGACAATGATATAGACAAAAAGACTTTAGGAGAAATAAAGAAAGATTTATTATCCAGAAAAACGCAGATTCTGGGGGATTTGGAAGAGATAACCGGCAAAGATAAGCATGATAAAGACGAGCATAAAGCTAAATTTCCCGAGTACGGGGAAAAGGCGGATGAAAATGCGCAGGAAATCGGCGAATACACCACTAATTTAGCCACGGAAAAAGTTCTGGAAAGCACTTTGCGCGATATTAATAATGCTTTGGAGAGGATAGAGAAAGGCACTTATGGCATCTGCAAATATTGTAAAAAACCGATTGGCAAAAAGAGAATGCTGGCCCGGCCGGTAGCGAGCGCCTGCGTGGAATGCAAAACCAGACTGCAAAACAGTTAAATTTCGCTTTTATGTTAAGATATAATAAAAACATGGCTTCCTGGATTTTATTGGCCATGTTTTTTGTTATCTTAGACCGGTTTTTAAAATTTTTAGCTTCTAGCGGTTATTTTGATAAATCAATTTCAATTGTTGGGGATTTTTTTAAATTTAATTTTATCCCCAATTATAATATCGCCTTTTCTCTGCCTCTTTCCGGGATTTTTTTGAATATTTTGATTATTACGATAATCATTTTTTTGCTGTATGAGTTGCTGTTTCTGGCGGAAAGACAAGAATGGGGTAAGGTCGCCCTCTTGACATTTATAATTTTTGGTGCTATAAGTAATATGCTTGACCGTCTGCGATATGGATTTGTGGTTGATTATCTGGATTTAAAGTATTTTACGGTTTTTAATATTGCGGATGTGATGATAGTGGGAGGAGTCTTGGGAATAGCTTTTATTTTCTATAAAAATAAAAAAGATATATAATTAAAATAGTTTAAAAAACTATTTTTTTATCTCTATGGTTTTTGAAAAAAATTTAAATGTAGAAACGCCAAAAAGGGAGAAAAAAGTATCCCATCTTCTTGACGATATAAGCACTCCCAGGATTAATACTAATCAACTTCATACTGACGTTCACGATGCCTCCCATGATACCACATTCAGAAGAATAGATGATTCGCTAGTAGAAGAAACAAGAAATGAAGTTATTGAACATTACGGGATAGATAAATCAAGAGTGGTCTCTATGCCGACGGCTGAGGGAGAGAAGAGAAGAATAAGAGCTTTTATGATCGTGGAAAGAAGAAAAGAAGAAGAAAAAAGTAGTGTAGAAAGTGAGGAAAATAACAAATATTTTGCCGACGGTCATTTGGCGCATGCGGACCTTCTTAGAGAGCTTTTTAAAAGATTTCCTGAATTAGGCACATTGGAAAAAGGCAATAAAATTCCGGATGATTTTTTAAAAGAATGGGTGACAAAAAAGGGATTTATTGACCCCAATGCCAATGGCTTTAAAAATTTTCCTGAAATACGTTTCGCCTTTAAGAGATTGATATTGGAAAAAAATAGAGATAAATTAACCGACGAGGAAAGAAAAGAAGTTGAAAGTGATGAAATTGATTTGCCCAACTGGTTTATGGTCGGAGAACAAATAAGCCGATAGGAGGTAAAATTGATCGCGGTTGTTGATACTTCTTTGGGGAAATTACTGGAGGCGGTAGAGAGAAACGAGACAGATTTTGATTCTTCAGGTATCGTATTGGTTGAAGCGGAGTTATCCGATTTGGATGGCGGCGACGCCAATCCTGATCCGCAGCGAGGGTTGAATATCGCCTTGATTTATGCCTCCAGGGGCAAGCCAGTAATTATTGTCGGAGAAAAAGAATATGACGATTTGAAAGTTTGGGGCGAGCTCTTTTCTAATCCTGAGTTCAAGGTGGCTTTTTGCCAGAAACCCGTAACTTCAGAAAGTTTTCGTGAGGCATTAGAAAAAATAATGCCCGAAGCGAGCATTTGAAAAAGACCGATTAGTACTAACGTCGGTCTTTTTAATTTAAGGAAATTTTTCTTTTTTCTCCAGCCAGTATTTTTATTTTGATAAAGCGAATTTTTTCTGGCAAGACTTTTTTTATCCTGTCTGCCCATTCAATCACGGTTAAGGTGTCGGGCCAGTTCAAATATTCCTGTGCCCCGATAGCGATTAAATCTCGTCCTTCTTTTATGCGGTAGGCGTCAATATGGACAAAATTTTTAACCTTTCCTTTTTTAACAGGGTAAACCTTCATTATTACAAAAGTCGGGCTGGTAATATTCTTTTTAAGCCCTAAGCCGGAAGCTAGGCCTTTGATAAAAACGGTTTTACCCGCGCCTAAATTTCCGATTAGGCCCAGTATCGTCCCGCCCCTTAAGGTTTTAGCGTACTTTTTAGCCAGGGCCAAAGTTTCTTTTTCTGAATGGGTTACAATATGTGTCATGCTCTTATCTTAACGTATTTTCTATAAAAAAAGAAGTGGCCTCTGCCACTCTTTTTGTGGACGCACTAGGATTCGAAGGGGCGGGAGCCCCGTCTCTTCCCTAGAATTTCTCGAAAGGAAAAAATTTCTAGGCTGGTTGTTTTAGATGTTTCGTGATTTTTAGCTGGTTTTTTTCTGGGCTCACCACGGTACTTCCACAAACAAAAACACCCGCCGAACGCGGGTATTTTTATTTGTGGACGCACTAGGATTCGAACCCAGGGCCCTCTCGGTGTAAACGAGATGCTCTAACCAACTGAGCTATGCGTCCCGAGTCAATTTTATATAAAAATCCCTGTTTTTTTGCGCTTTTAAAAATTTTTCCCTCTTCATCGCCTCCGCTCTAGTAGAGAAATTTTCATTAAAAACTAATGTCCATTCCCCATCATATTTTGCAGTATATTTAGAAAGATGCTGATTATGTTCCAATAATCTTTTTGTTAAATTATAGGTTTGACCTATGTAAAATTTATTATATTTGGCGTTAAATATAATATATACAAAATATTTCATATTAATAACTCTCGGTGTAAATCCCGAGCACTCGGGACTCTAACCAACTGAGCCCTGCCTGCCGGCAGGCAGGTATGCGCCCCCACCAGCTAAGGCTTAGTGCCGCAGAAGGGATTTGAACCCTTACGTCCTAATGGACACCAGCCCCTCAAGCTGGCCTGTCTACCGATTCCAGCACTGCGGCTTTAAGGAGTTAAGCGGGCCAGTTCCGCTTGCCTTGCCGTAGTCCCGATAGCTTCGGGACGCAGGCAGGCCATCCGCCCTAATTTGCGGCGGCTATTTAGAGACCTTTTTCTCTTTTAGTTTCTTTTTATACTCTTTCCTTAAGAAATATAATTTAGCCCGCCTTACTTTTTCCTGCTTTTTTATTTCGATTTTTTCTATGGTCGGCAGGTTGAGAGGAAATATTTTTTCCACGCCCACGCCATCAGAAACTTTCCTGACTGTGATGGTCCCGCCTTTTTCTTTCCCGTGCTTTTTGGCGATGACAATGCCCTCAAAATACTGGGTTCTTTCTTTTTCCTCGCCTTTAATATTTAACTCTTTGATTTTTTGGAAAATTCTAACCGTCATGCCGGGTTTTATTTCCGGAATTTTCTTTTTTTCTGCCTTTTTTTCTTCACTCATATATTTTTAAAATAAATATCGCCGCTTAAGGCGGGATCTTTAATTCTTAATTCTTGTCTAATCCTATAATAAAATCTATTTTTTGTCAATATTTAGCTGGGATTTAACAAAATCGTAAATTTTATCAAAAACCTGTTTTTTATTTAAGCCAGTCGTATCTAGAATAAAATCGTAATTTTTTTTGTCGTAAACGTCAATCTGATAATATTTTTTATATCGTTTTTTATCGCTTTCTTTTCTTATCCGCTGGCTTTTTAAAACGTCGGCTATGGTTTCTAAATTTTTATCCTCGTTCCGGCTATGTTTGCCTTTTAATTCCTTGAAGATGCGCCTGGCGGAAACTTTTTCATCCACTTCAAGATAAATTTTTAAAGAATGGGGAATAAAATGCCAGGAGGTCCGGCCTTCAATAATAAAGTTATCTTTGGTTTGCCCTAGTTTTTTTTGGTATTTATCCACTTCCAAATCAGTCACCGGGTCTTTTTCTCCCAGTTTATTATATTCGGCTAAAGTCAGGCCCCGTTTTTTTGCTAATTCCCTTCTCATTCCCCCCATATAATACCGGGGCCAGTTTAGTTTTTTTGCCAATTTTTTGGCAACCGTGCTTTTGCCCGAACCCGAGGTGCCGCTTATAGAAATTATCATATATTTTAGAGTTATTTCATACTTTCATTTCATCATATAATTTTATTTAGGGCAAGATTAGCTTTCAAAAATTGTCGGTTTGTTTTATAATAGAAATGAAATGAAAAATTTTTCATTTTTCCGCCAGAGGCGGATCCGCTTTGGGCGGATATTTTTATATATTATTATTTTTTAAAGCATGTTTTTAGAAAAGCTTGAAATTCAGGGCTTTAAATCTTTTGCCAATAAAAACAAGCTGGTTTTCCCCGGCATGATTACCCGTGACCGGAGGGGCATTACGGCCGTAGTCGGGCCGAACGGCTCGGGGAAGTCCAATATTGCCGATGCCGTGCGCTGGGCTTTAGGGGAGCAGAGCATGAAGACTTTGCGCGGCAAAAAAAGCGAAGATATTATCTTTTCCGGCTCGGATCGGAAAGGCCGGTTAGGCATGGCCGAAGTGTCTTTATTTTTAAATAACGAAGATAGGAAAGCGCCGATAGATTATTCCGAGGTTATTTTAACCCGCCGGCTTTTCCGGGACGGCGAAAGCGAATATTTAATAAACCAGTCCCGCGTCCGCTTGTCTGACGTGCAGATGATGCTCGCCAAAGCCAAGTTCGGGCAGAAAACCTATAGCGTTATCGGCCAGGGTATGGTCGAAGGGTTTTTAAACACGAGTTTGACGGAAAGGAAAGAATTTTTTGACGAAGCGACCGGCGTTAAGCAGTTTCAGATTAAACGGGATGATTCCTTGGGCAAACTCCAGACGAGCTATGAAAACCTTAACCAGGTTAATATGTTGCTCTCCGAAATTGAGCCGCGCCTCAAGAGTTTAACGCGGCAGGTTAACAGACTTGAGAAAAGGGAAAAAATCGAAGCGGAACTTAGGGAGTTGCAATTAAATTATTACCGCAAAATCTGGCACGAGATAAACGATAAATTCAATGAGTTTAATAACCAGTTTTTAGATTTAGAAAAAACCAAACTGGCTAAAGAAAAAAAATTAGAGCAATTAAACCATGATTTGGAAAAAATAAGGGTAAAGGACAAAAGGAGCCCGGAGTTTGAAGGATGGCAGAAATCTTTGGGCCGATTGCAGGGCGAAAAAGAGGAGATAGTGAAGCAGATCGCGAGATTAGACGCCCAGCTGGAAATAAAACTGGAAGCCCGGGGCCAGTTTGATTTGTCCTGGCTTAATAATAAGAGAGAGGAGTTAGCCGGAGAAATAAAAAAGGTAAAAGAAGAAATTGAGTCTTTGGAAAATAATATTAGATACAATAAAGACGGGTTTGCGGGCCTGGAAGCGGAGAAGAGGGAGATTGATAAGCTTCTGGCCGCGGCTAATGATAATTTAATAAAACTGAGTTCCGGTTCATCGGGCGGGGCAAAAGCAAAAATAAAAGAAGTTTTGGAAAAATTGTTGGGGAGATTGGAAGAGGCGGACAAAGAAAAAGAAGAAGGGAAATTAAGGGAGTTGCTGAGAAAAATAAAGGGAGAATTCAGGCGGGTGGTAGAAGATTTTAGCCGGGAAGAGACGGAAGGGCTGGAGGAAGCGCAAAAAGAAGTTATTAAACTGACCAGGGCCAGGGAGGAGGCGGCAGTAAAAATCAATGAAAATAATTTAAGGGCTTTGGCCTGGACGGAAAGGGTAAAATTATTGCGGGAAAAATTGCAGGGCTGGCAAAAAGAGGCCGGGGCAATAGAAGATAAGCTAAGGCAGAACCAGGCCGAGTTCGGCCAAAAAGAAATAGACAAGGAAAAGGTTGATTTAAAAAAGGAATTGGAAAAAATTGAAACCGAAGCCGGAGAAATAAATAAAAAGATTGACGGCTTGAACAAGGAGGAGGAAAAAGAGAAAGACCGCTTGTTCTCCCTGCAGAAAGAAATCCATAATTTACAGAATGAAGTAAATGATTTAAGCCGGAAGCTTAATGATTTAAAAATTAATTCCACGCGGCAGGAAACCCGCTTAGAAGATTTAGAAGCGGAGATAAGAGAAAACCTCGGCAATTTAAAAGAAGTAAGAGAAAAAAAGTTTTCCGGGGCCATAGACATGGAAGAAGCCAAGGAAAAGATGGGCCAGTTAAAGCACCAGCTTGAATTAATCGGCGGAATTGATCCGGAAACGACCAAAGAATACAAAGAAACCAAGGAGCGCTTCGACTTTTTGTCCGGGCAAATTAAGGATCTGGTGTCCGCTATTAAATCTTTGGAAAAAATTATTGAGGAACTGGATGCAACCATAAAGGAAAGGTTTGATAAAGAATTTAAGATTATTTCCGGAAAGTTTGAAGAATATTTTAAGATTTTATTTAATGGCGGGGTGGCTAAGATCATAAAAGTAATGGAAGAGGAGAAAGATGAAGACGAAAAAGGCGGCGGGGAGGGAGAAGAGAATTCTGAAATCAACCCGAAAGAAGAAGCGGAAAAAGATACCGGCATGGATTTAAAAAAAATAAAATTTTTAAGAAAACATAACGCCACGGGCCTGGCCGGGATTGAAATTCAGGCGACGCCGCCGGGGAAAAAGATTAAAACCGTGGCCATGCTTTCCGGCGGAGAGCGGGCTTTAACCGCCATTGCCTTAATCTGCGCCATTATCAGCGCTAACCCTTCGCCGTTCGTGGTTTTAGATGAAGTTGACGCCGCTTTGGATGAATCCAACTCGGAGCGCCTGGCTAAAATTTTAGACGACTTGTCGCATAAAACCCAGTTTATTGTCATAACCCATAATCGCGCCTCTATGCGCCGGGCTAATATTCTTTACGGCGTGACCATGGGCGACGACGGGGTAAGCAAGTTGCTTTCGATAAAGTTGGAAGAAGCCGGAGAGAATAAAATAATAAAATAACAAAATAATATAAAAAACTGTCCCACTGTTTTGCGGGGCGGTTTTTTTGTTTGGTTTTGATTTTTAAGTTAAATGGTGGTAAAATAGAGGCATAAGCTTATAGGCAGTTTTTGAAAAAATTAAAATAATTAATTCATATTTATAAAAAATATGAAAAAAGCAAACATAATTATTAAAACAAGTTTGCTGTTATTCTTTGTAATGATTTTAAGCGGGTGCGCTGGCTCCGTGTTTAAGTGCGGCGAGGCGACTCCCAACGAATGCAATAGCCAATGTTGGTCAGATTGCGGCGCTAATAAAGTATTTAAGTGCGACTCTTCGGGCGGAACGTGTATTGCGGATGCCAGCAATTGTCCGGTTGCTACGCCTAACAGTTGCAATGGCGAATGCTGGGCAGGCTGTACTGACAATAGAGTATTCCAATGCGACCCGACGCAAGGGGGCACCTGTGTTATAGACTCCAGTAATTGTCCGGCCAATACTCCCAATAGTTGCAATGACCAATGCTGGTCAAAATGCGGTTTGGATGAAAAATTTGTCTGCGATGCTTCTTTGGGCGGAACTTGTAAGAAAAAATAGTCTATCCCGAATGATAATATAAAAAATCGTCCCTCAAGTCTCGGGGCGGTTTTTTGTTTTGTGGTATAATGAAGTTAGTTAAATAGTTAGATAGTTAAGTAGTTAATTAGTTAGGCAGGAGTTTCAAAACTATTTAACTAATTAACTAAGCAACTAACACATGTCTTCAAAAATAATATCGGCGGCCGTGGTTGGCCTGGAAGCGGAACTGGTGGAGGTGGAAGCGGATACGGGCGGCGGGCAGCTGGGCGCTTTTGCGATTGTCGGCCTGCCGGACGCGGCGGTTTCGGAATCAAAGGAAAGAGTAAGAAGCGCCATAAAGAATTCCGGCTTTTCTTTCCCAAAAATAAAAGTGACGGTTAACCTAGCGCCGGCGGATTTAAAAAAATACGGGCCGAGTTATGATTTGCCCATTGCCGTAAGCGTTTTAGTGAAAACAGGCAAAATTTTATTGCCCGACGACAGCGAAAAAATGCTTTTTGTCGGGGAACTGGCCTTGTCCGGCCAGGTGCGTTCCGTTAACGGCGTTTTGCCGATTGCCATAAAGGCAGGACAAGCCGGCATAAAAACCATTTTCGTGCCTAAAGAAAACGCGCCTGAAGCTAAGCTGGTAAAAGAATTGGAAGTTATTCCGCTTGATGATTTAGGCCAGCTGGCCAGGCATTTAAACGGAGAGAAAGCGGTTCCTCCGGCCGGCTACAAAGAATTTGATTTTTTCAATGAAAAAATTTTTTCCGACATGGCTCATGTCCGGGGCCAGGAGCAGGCCAAGCGGGCCGTGGAAATCGCCGCGGCCGGGGCCCATAATGTTTTAATGTTCGGTCCGCCGGGTTCGGGCAAAACTTTAATTGCCCGGACCATTCCCTCTATTCTCCCCAATCTGATTTTGGAAGAAGCTTTAGAGATAACTAAAATTTACAGTGTGGCCGGCCAGCTGCCGGCCGAAACAGCCCTGCTTACCACCCGTCCGTTTCGTTCTCCCCATCATACGGCTTCGGGCGTGGCTTTGGTCGGCGGCGGTACGTGGCCCAGGCCAGGCGAAATTTCCTTGGCTCATCGGGGTGTTCTTTTTTTGGATGAATTTGGGGAATTTCCCCGCCAGGTTCTGGAAAACCTGCGCCAGCCCCTGGAAGACGGAATTATAAATGTGAGCCGGGCGGCGGGAAATTTAAGATTTCCGGCTAAGTTTATTTTAGTGGCGGCCATGAATCCCTGCCCTTGCGGTTTTTACGGGGATAAAGAAAGGCAATGCACCTGCGCCTCGGGCCAGATTATAAATTATCGTAAAAGAATTTCCGGCCCGATTATTGACCGCATTGACCTTCATATTGAAGTGCCGCGTTTGAAATTTGACAAATTAACCAGTGAGGCAAGGGGGGAAACCTCGGAGGCTATAAAAGTAAGGATTGAAGCGGCGCGAAAAATCCAGGCCGAGAGATTTAAAGATACGCCTTTTATTACAAACTCGGAAATGAACTCGGAAGCGGTAAAAGATTTTTGCCAGATTGATGATTCTTCCTACCAGCTTCTGCGCTCGGCAGTTGACCAAATGCATTTGTCCGCCCGGGCTTATTTTCGGATTTTAAAACTGGGCCGGACAATTGCGGATTTAGCCGGGGAAGAGAAAATTTTAACTCCGCATATTGCCGAAGCCCTGCAGTATCGGCCGAGAGTGGAGTAAAAAAAATTATCAATTTTCAATTATCAATTTTCAATTAATTTTTAAGTAAAAAAACGGCGGGTTTTTTGGCTCGCCGTTTTTGCATCAGGAAAGATCTTAGTCGCGTTTTTCAAATGTTCATTTTTTCAGCCAGTTCCGGATATTCCCTGGAGAATTTTTTTTCTAACCCGACTCTGGCGGAAGTCATAAAAATCAGCAGGGCGGAAAGAACGAAGAGAAGCGATAAATTTAAAAAGAAATAATCCAGTTCAAAATCAGTATAGCAGTTTATTAAGAGATAAATCATAAGCAACATTAAGGTGACCGAAAAGAAACGGCCCCCTTTTCCCAATCTCGCAGAATACTTATTGAGGAAAAGGAAGGACCAGAATCCGAGTTTTTCATTTATAAAGTTATCTCTTGCTTCCTCCGCTTCTCTCATTTCCGTCAAACAAATTCCCGCTTCGACGACTTCAATCCGTTCCATTTTTCCGCATTTTGGGCATTTTTTTAGAAAAGAACACCCACAATTACTGCAAAAATTGTCTAAACTTCCAATTTCGTGTTGGCACCCCGGGCATTTCATGGTCGTTTCCTTTCGTTTAGTGTTTTTTGGAGACTATTGTTTTGTCAACGAACTCATTCAATTTTTAATATATAATTATAAAACAAATTATATAAATCGTCAATTATTTTGATATTAATATACCTATTTTTAGCTAATTTTAGATAGTTTTATTATTAATTCGTCAAAAATATTGACAATTTTAAAAATATTTGCTATCCTGTGTATATGGACCCCGTTAGAGATAATTGGAAACAATAGCTTTCTTAATCGAAAATTTTGAACCAATTATTTGGCGGGGTTTATTATGAAAATAATTATTAATCTCTAACGGGGTGGACGAAACTTTATTAAAACTTTTAGAGCAATCCGGCTTTACAAAGAAAGAAGCCTTGGTTTATTTGGCTTTGCTTGAAGTTGGGCAAGGCCGGGTAGTAGAAATTGCAAAAAAAACCGAGCTTAAGCGCTCGATTATTTATGTTATTTTGGAAAGCTTAATAAAAAGAGGATATATTAGCGAAATCCCCAATAAAAAAATAAATACTTATCAGGCCATTGACCCTTCGGTTATTTTGAAGAAATTGCAGATAACTACCAAAGATTTTTCCGAGATGCTTCCGTTTTTAAGGACTTTGTCTAGTAAAGGCAAAAAAAGGCCGAAAATTACTTATCATGAAACTAAAGAAGGAATCTGGAATACTTATGAGGAAATGAGCCAGACTGCCACCCCCCTTTTTATTACTTCGCATACAAGAATTAAGAGGCATTTTCCTAATGGGGTTGACAAATGGCTGGCCGGTTTGAAAAGCGGAGTTTATAAATTCAGGAGCGACAATCTTGTACCGGAAACCGAGGAAGAAATAAAAATCGGAAAAGAATTTTTAAAATTGGGCCAGAAAGTAAGAGTTTTGTCGGAGCTTCAAGGTATGAATATGGATTTTGCGATTTTTAATAATAAACTAGCCATTACTTCCTTAGAAGATGAACCCTTTATCGTTATTATTGAGTCGGAAGAATTAGTTAAATCCATGCGCCCGATTTTTGAAATTGCCTGGCAGAAAGGCAGGGAGATAAAATAATTTACTATTTTTCTTTGTATTTGCTATAATATTAATATAATATTCACTATTAACCTATGAGGAATAAATTACTTATTTTATTACTTATTTTTTCTTTCCTTTTAACCTCAGGTTTCGGCTGCAAGGGAGCGGACCAGGCCACCCAGCAGGCGATGCAGCCGGTTACTTTAAATTACTGGCGGGTTTGGGACGGTCCGGACGCTTTTTCCGAAATAATAGCTAATTATAAGGCTCTCCACCCCTATATAA
>JAQUPG010000004.1 GCA_028716725.1 Patescibacteria group bacterium
TAGGCGGCTTTTTTATTTTTCTTAAATAATTTATCTCTTTATTTTCCCCCTCTCCACTTCCAAGCTTTTCCGATATTTAAAAGACGACGGTGTGCGATAAGCCGGCCGGCCCGGGCGATTGCCGATTTTTGAATGAATTTTCATATTATTTACATTAACGATAGCAATTAGAGACCATTTCTTCGGGAAAGCCATATTGATTAACCAATTCGCAACTAATACTACCATTGCCGTCAAAAACCAGCTTGTACTCCCCTTCTTCCATAACGGCCAAGAATATTCCTCCTTCGCCTATTCCGCCAGGTCCGAAATTAACAGAACCTCTGATATACTCCTTTATTTCGTTTTCCGGCTCAGCAATTTGCTGATCTATCTTTATGGTTATATCTTGCGGATCTTTATTATACTTTTCTGCGAACAGATTAAGCAGGCCCCCCATAGCCGGGTTGCTATTCCCGGCAAACTCGGAGCTGGAGCCATTCTTACTTATAAGGCTGAATTTTTGTATATTGATTTCATTATTTTCTCCAATAGTGAAAATAATAGCCGCCTGATAAGCGTTATGGCCGTCTTCATAATCCACTATCGCCCTGGTCCGGCTTGTAAAATTAACGCCCATAATATAAAACTTTCCTCCTAAAACTTCTTTTTCCGGAGCCAACTCCGAAATATGCGATTTAAAATAATCTTCGGCCAAAGCCCTTACTTCTGCCGGTATATCTTCGTCAGTACAGGCTTCTTCCCAAACCCTCAAACACTTTTGCTTAGCTTCGCACCAGCTATAACCAGCCGGACCCAGGCAGCCATGCTCATCTTTATCTCCGCCGATAATCATTTCTGAATTTTGCCCGTCCGGCGGAATGACACCCCGGCCATCTTCCGTCTTATTAAAATATTGCCGGAAAACGTAAGAGATGCCAATAATTGCTCCCAGAACAATTATGACAACTAAAATAATCGGAATAATTTTCCCAAACCCTGTTTGTTTTTCTTTTCTCACCCCGTTAGAAATTTTTTTGTTTTTTTCTTTCATAATAATATTTTATCTATTTAAAAAATATTTTTCCCACGCTGGAAATTTCGTTATTTCTCCTAGCCAATAAAATTTTTCCAACCAAATTTCTAACGGGGGTCCATATTTTTTAGTTTTAATTAGAAACCTGAAAATATTTATTACTGCCGTTCCAGCCGTTCGTTGGAGAGGTAAAAATCCCCTTACCACCGCCTGGGGTCGGTTCTGACAGCCCGGGCAGAGTTATCTCCTCTTTATCGTTTTCTAAATTGGCATAAAGTACGCATTTATTATCAGCCGAAACTATATATTTATAATTGGAAACCTTGTCCGTGCCAATCTTCGGATCGCGGATATTCGTGGGGATAATATTGGTATATTGCGGATATTTGCTTTTATACACATCGATCAATTCATTCAAATCATACTCCCCCGGCCCTGTTTCCGGAGTTAAACAGCTAAAACTTAAAAAACGGCCTATCTGATTAAGGTCATTCAAACGCTTGGCATCACGCACTTTCGCCCGAGTACCGAAGAAAGCAAAAATAGTCAGAGTCGCCAAAACCGCGATAATAGCAATAACCACCAAAAGTTCAACTAAAGTAAACCCCGTTAAATTCGCTTTACGAGTATCTAACGGGGTAAACCCGCGGCTGTATTTTTTAAACGGCATAATTATTATTTCTCTTATATATAATATTATACAATAAAATTAAATAAAATAAAAAGAGCCACCCTTATTTTCGGCTCTTCCTGGGCAAAAGAAATTAACAACTCTTCTGCAAGCCAAGGGTGGCTCAAAGTCTGCCGGCGTGGCTTTTTAGCCTGGCGGGCTAGACTCCCTGTATCAGCAGATTAACACAATAACTTTTATTGTCAAGCCCCCCCTTATCCCTCAGGCCCCGGCGATGATTTTTTGTTTCTTTTTAATCGTCAAAATAAAAAATATCCTCTATTTTTTTCTTAAAAACTCTAGCAACATTTCTCGCCAAAAGAAGCGAGGGATTATATTTGCCTTTCTCTAAAAATAAAATAGTTTCCCGGCGCACCCCGACTTTTTCGGCCAAGTCCTCTTGCGTTAAATTATACTCCGTCCTCAGCTCTTTTATTTTATTCTTCATCTTATTTTCCATAACGGCTGTAGATTTTAAATAAAATAGAATAAAGGAGAACCAAAAAACATACTGAATAGAGAACAATCAAAGCCGGGCTCTCAAGCTCGGGGTAAGTTTTGCTTAAAGCCATCAAAACCGTTCCGATTATGGCCATAATTAGAGAATAAATGGTCATAGCGTTTCTTCCTGCCCGACCGGCAATTTCATAATCCCTTTCGTCAGCCATAACTTCCTTTACTTTGCCCTTAAAAAAATAAAGCAGAAAAGAAGCCGTTATTATGGCCACTACCGGCAGAACATAATTGCCAAGATTAATTGATACGCCTACCAAAATTGAAAGCGTTATCACCGTAATAATCCTGACGACGAGAAAAGCTTTTTTGCTCATAATTTTTTTGCTAATTATTATGTTAGATATATCTAACTCTATGTTATATTATTCTAACATACTTGTCAAGCCCTTCTGAATAAATAAAAAACAGCCTCAGAGGAGGACTAAGAGGCTGTTTTTTATTTCCCCATTCCTTATGTATTTAGTTTTTACCCCGCACCTTTTAAGCACTTTGAAGACTTTTTCCTATTTTCCTTTTAAGCTGAGAATAAGCTTTCCCAAAATATTTTAAATTTTTCTCTCTTAATAGAGCGTCTCCCTTTGAAAAATAGCCTTCAACATAAACTGGAACCCATGGGATATATCTTTTAGTCGAACGAGATTTTCCTTCATTATGATCTTTTAGTCTCTGCCCCAAATTCGCGGTGCTGCCGATATAAAGCGAGTTATTCTTTTTACTTTTAATGATATAAACCCAATACATACATTAGCGCTTAAAAGGTGCGGGGTTTTATTATCATCAACCGCCCTTGGGCGTTAATGAATTATTTATTCCACCCGGCTTTAAAGCCGCGGCCGAAGTCAAAACCGAAACCGAAACCGAAACCTAATTCCTGCCTTAATTTATTAGCTTCGTCATAACTGCCTTCCGACATTAATTTTTGAATTTGCACCAGTTTGGAAAATGTATCTTCATTTATCTTAGCGGAAAATTCATCAACATTTTTTTGCATTTCATCCTTTTTCTGGTTCATTAAAGTTTGCCAAGCATTATAATCATTATCGGTTAAAGCTTTAACCATTGTCTCCCGGTCAGTTTCGGCCTGAGCCATAGCTTCCTGCCTGGCGGCATTATCCTGGGGAGAGAAATTCTTACCGAACTTAATCCCCATTCCCCTGCCCCCGGCCGCATAAGAGGTCGCGGCTATGCCGATAACCGCGATAATCGCGGTTAAGCCGGCGGCGCCAATGATTATTTTATTCTTGCTCATATCTTTTTGACCCGCCGACCCTGCCCCGTACGCAGGCAAGGTAGCGGAATTTTAATAATAAACAACTCTCTGCCTATTAATACGCCCGCTTTTATTTTTTTCTTTCATCTTTCGGCTAATCTAATCTTATGGGTGGAACATCATTGAGCAGGGAGCCGGATCCGGAGAGCCGCAACCAGGCCAGGGCCTTACCTCTCTGACACGAAAATTAAAATCATCCATTGGTTCGCCAATAATTTTTATCATCTCATGCTCCGCGAAAGGAACCCACGGGGTAGTAGAGGAAATCTGCCCATGCATCATCCAAATTTTATCGTCTAAATCTTTTAAGCTAAACTCTCCCCCGCCCAAGTCGGAAATTATTCGGCCGGCCATCATCCCCCTCCCCGGATTATCCCAAATCATCCGCCGATGAAATATCAGCCGGTCGTAAAAAGGCAGCCGTTCGGAAAATACTTTATCAATCGTCCAGCCAAGCCCGACGCTATAAAAAAATATTCCCAAAAACACACTGGCCAGAATACTGCCAGCCACTAAAAGCCTCAAGGAAAAGCGATAGCCGCTCTTTGTATGTTTAAAATTATAAAAAGCTAAAGCGATAAAAGCCGCCAATAATATAAGCCAAAAATAAGGCAAAGTGGCAAAAATAAAAGACAATAAATTACCGCTTACTTTGTCGTATAGATCCCAGTCATTATTACTCGTCATATGGATAATCACAGCCACAGCCAAAGAGCCGACCAGAAAAGACGCTCCGGCAAAGACCCAGATAACGTATTCCTTCAGGATAAATTCCCATTTCGGCTTTGGTTTTATGTGTTTTTCTTTTATTTCGTCAAATGCCTCGCGGCTGATGTCATTCACCCCGTTAAAAATTTTTTTGTTTTCTCTTTCCACCTCGTTAGAAATTTCGTTATTTTTTTTCTCCATAATGATATACTAATTTTCGCCAAGGGCACTTACCTGAAGGCAGGAATTAGCCCCTGGTTGATATTTTCCCCCGTTTACTTCTATCGAGATTTCTAACGGGGTCCATATAATATTTAATTTATTTTGCAAATCTTTTCTCTGTTAAAAATTTCCCCATTATTCGGCTGACAAAATTTTTAACGGGGTTCACCCCGCTTAGAAATCTATTTCTAACGGGGTTCATATATTTATATTTTAATTTTTTGTCTGTCTAATTCTTCCTTAAACTCCCTCTTCGCCCTATTAATTAAAGTCGCAACTGTGCCCATCGGTTTTTTTAAAATATCCGATATTTCCTGATAACTTCTTTCTTCTAAAAATTTTAAAACTAAAACTTCGCGGTATTTTATGTCTAAATTGGCCAAAACATTTTCTATGGCCTTTCTTAAGTAGCTAATCTCAACCCTTTTTTCTATATCCAAATCAGAGGATAAATTGGCCAGAATTTTATCATTAATGTCCATGGGTAAGTTTTGGGGCCTCACCTTTGCCTTGCGGTAATGGCTTATTACCTGGTTATGAGTAATACGATAAGCCCAGGAAGAAAATTTCAAACTTGTGTCAAAATCATTAAGATTCTCATAAATTTTTATAAAAACCTCCTGCAGAATATCTTCGGCTTCGTCGTGGCTGAAGCTTGATATTCTCAATATATAAGCCAGTAATTTCCCTTCATACCGCCTCATTAAATACAAAAAATTATCCTGGTCAGCCAGGGCCAAACTAACTAATTCTTCGTCGGTTTTTTCCCGGAAATTTTTATTATCTGTCATGCTTATAGTATATACCAGCTTAAACTAAAACAAAATTTCCTTCTTCCGCACCGGCTTTAGAATTCTATTTAGGAGAGGAAATCTGGGCAATGGCACTGGCGGCAAGGCTCCCATCCGAATTTTGGCTGCCGCTGGCCATAATCTGGTCGCCGACCTTAAGGTCTTCAGCCGAGCTTGAGGCCGATTTGGTAATAGCGGTTGAACCAGAAAGAAAAACTATTCGGGAACCGCCGTCATTAAGTTTTACCGTAACGCTCTGGTCATCCTTGGAAAGAATTTCTCCGCTGGCAAACCCGCCGCCGGCCTGCGTTGCCCTTTGCCCGCCCGCGCCGATAGCTCCTCCTTGGCTGAAACGAGCCTGGCGTTCTGCCGGTGAGAGATTGGCCAACCCTCCGCCCGCACCCCAGCTAGCCGCCGGGCTTTTGCTTTGGCCATATTTCATTCCGCCATAAAAAGCGCCTCCTCCCATGACAACTATTAACAAAATGATGATTGGCAATACTTTTTTCACCCCGTTAGAAATTTTATTATTTTCTTTCTCCATAATGTTTTAATATATTTTAATACTATTTGTCCCGCCAGAAATTTGGCTCCTACAGGATAGATTTCTAACGGGGTTCATAATCTCTAAAAAATCCCAAGATCCAATACGCAAATTCCAAACAATAATCAATAACTAAATTCTAATAACCAAATTTTGGTTATTGATTATTAAAATTTATTTGGTTATTGGTTCTTGATTATTGATTATTAATAAATTATTCATATCTAAGAGCATCAATCGGATTTAACTTGGCGGCCCGGCGGGCCGGATAATAGCCAAAAATTATGCCAATCGCCGCGGAAACGCCGACTGCCAAGAGAACAGAATTTAAGGTAACAGTTGTGGTGGTACCACTGAATTTAGTAATAAGGAGAGAGGCAACCCAGCCTAAAATAATCCCAAAAATTCCGCCAATAAAAGTCAGAGCGGCTGATTCCCCTAAAAATTGCAGGCTGATATCCCGGCTTTTCGCCCCCAAGGATTTGCGCAAACCGATTTCCCTCGTCCGCTCGGTCACGGTCGTAAGCATCATGTTCATAATTCCGATGCCGCCGACCAAAAGGGAAATTCCGGCAATCGCGCCCAGAAGCAGAGTTAAAGTACCCGTAACCGAAGACATGGTATTTAAAATATCCGCCTGATTCATGATGCTAAAATCGGCCTGAGCCGCATCCGCGATTTTATGCCTCGTCAAAAGCAGACTGGTAATCTGCTCCTGGGCAGTAGCCATTGCATCTTCTTCCGCAATTTGAATATTAACAGTGTTGACAGACTTGCTGCCGGTTATATAACGCTGGGCCGTGGAAAGCGGGATATAGATTAAATCATCTGAACTGCCCATAGCAGAACCGCCTTTGCTGGCGGTTACGCCGATAATGGTAAATTCCAAACCTTCAATGCGAATTTTCCCTCCCACGGGATCAGAATTTTCTCCGAATAAATCATCTCTGGTCGTGGGACCGAGCACCGCTACCCTGGAAACTTTATCAACTTGAGTTGTGTTTATAAAATTACCCGATCCGATTTCAACATTTTTTACGTCAGCATAAGCTTCAGTAACGCCGTAAATACTGGTATTGGTATTAGTGCCCTTAGTAGTCTTGACTTGTTTTCTGGATGAAACTGACGGCGCTATTTTTTCAACGTCATCGATTTGCTCTTCGATTGCTTCGGCGTCTTCAAGGGTTAAAGTGCTGGCCGATCCCATGCCTCCTTTCACTACCGAACCGACATTCCTTTGGGAGCCGGGCATAACTACTAACAAGTTTGAACCTAAAGACTCAATGTTAGTTTGGATATTGAGAGCCGCGCCCTGGCCGATGGAAATCATGGCGATGACCGACCCGATGCCGATAACAATGCCCAAAACAGTCAGAAAAGACCTCGGCTTGTTGGCCGACAGGGCGAAATAAGTCTCTTGAAATAAATCCGAAATTAGCATAAATTTATTTAACTTTTAATCCGGAAAAATCCGTCGCTTTATCGGATACAATCACGCCATCTTTAATTTCAATAATCCGGTTAGCGTGCTCCGCCACATATCTTTCATGAGTTATTAAAATAATGGTGTGGCCTTTTTGCTCGTTTAATCTTTTAAAAGTTTCCAAAACCACATCGCCGGTTTTAGAATCTAAATTGCCAGTCGGCTCATCGGCCAAAATTAAATCCGGCTCATTGACCAAAGCCCGGGCAATCGCCACGCGCTGCATCTGTCCGCCGGATAACTGGTTGGAAAGATGATGCCAGCGGTTCCTGTCCAGCCCGGCCGCTTCCAGCGCCCCCTCCACCTTTTTCTGGCGGTCCGGCTTTGAAGTTTTACTGTCGTAAATAAGGGGAACCATCACATTCCTTAAAACGCTGGCCCGCGACAATAAATTAAATGATTGGAAAACAAAACCGATTTTCTGTGAACGGATTTCCGCTAATTCATTATCCGAAAGCTCCAGCATATTTTGGCCAGCTAAAAAATAACTTCCGCTTGAGGGCCGGTCTAAAGCTCCTAAAATATGCATTAAGGTAGACTTGCCTGAACCGGAAGGGCCGATGATTGCCACAAATTCCCCCTTTTTTATTTCGAAAGAAACGTCTTTCAAAACTTTAAGTTCATTTTCTCCCGTTTGATATATCTTAGTAATGTCTTGACATTTAATCATATCAAAATAATTTCAAATCACTTTCAGCCTGCAACGTAAGCTTGCGAGCGGGCAGGTAAACGGCAAAATCCTGCCCGCGCGAGGCCTCGGCGCGGGCCAAAAATATTTGACATTTGGATTTTTATTGTTTACCTCATCATCATCATCATTCCTCCTCCGGGCCCTCCGGAATTCTTATCCGTACTGCTTGAATTATTGCTTGAACTGCCACTTACAGTTTGGGTTACAACTTCTTCGCCCTCTTCCAAACCGCTGATAATCTCCGTCATAGTATCATTACTTGAACCGATGGTTACAGTCTTACTCTGCGGCTGGCCGTTGACTAAAACTTGCACATAGTTCGTCTCGCCCCGGGTTTTAACAGCGCCAATCGGCACCAATAAAACATCCTGCTTGGAATCAACTATTATGTTTACGCTTGTGCTCATACCCGGCTTTACCCTCTCATCCTGTACATCAAAGGCAACTTTGACGTTATAGCTCACTACGCCCTGACTCACCGTCCCAATAGCGTCGATTTCAGCCACTTCACCGGTAATGGATAAATCGAAAACAGCGTCAAATTCCAAAGTCGCTTTTTGCCCGGGTTTCACTTGAGCCGCGTCAACTTCGTTCAAAGTAATTTCAGCTATTTTTTGGTTAGTAATTAACGTAACAACAGCGCTGCCGCTTGAAGCGCTATCCCCTTTGGCAACACTTACTTCCGCCACCACTCCGGCAAAAGGAGCCCGGATAAAGCAATCGGCGTAATTCTGCTGGGCCTGCGTCAAAGAATTTTGTTTTTGCTGGACCGCCAGCTGCTTATTCTTTATTTCCAGTTCGGTTGCCCCGGCTTTTAAATTAGCCAGGCTCTCTTCTTTTTCCTTAACGCTTCTTTCGGACGCCGCCAAATCTAAGGGGTTGTTGACCCCCATATCCTGTAAATCTTTTTCGGCCTGGGAAATATCCCCCTCATAATTCTTTATAGATTGCTCGCTGGAGTTTAAGCTGGAAAGATAATTATTTACAGATGAAGTATAAGAACCTAAATTAGTCTGGTAAGTTGAGACTTTGCTGTAGGCGGAAAAACCCTTATCCGTCTGGTAATTTTCTAAATAATCCAATATATTTTTCTCAGCTTTAACCGTATCCGCCACTTCTTTCGCCGTCTCTATGGTGGCGCTCAAAAGACTTTCTATCACACTCGCCCCCGAATAACGGCTGGCGCTCTTGTAATCTTCAAGGCTGTTGTCATAATCGCTCTTGGCCTCATTATAATAACTCTGGGCTTTTTCCACATAACTTTGCATTTTTAACCTTTCATCCTCATCTCGGCCAAGAAAAGAATTTATAAAGACAGAATAATTTGAGGCCGGAGAAATGGTTATTTCGCTATCCGCTACTTCATTGCTGTAAAGAACTGCGTAAATCCCGGACATAACATTCGGCAAACCCAGAAAGGTACTGGCGATATTATTGTAGGCGTCTTCATAGGCGCTCGCTAAATTGTCCTGCGCATCCTGCTTATTTTTCAAAGTTGTCTGACGATTATTTTCCTGGGTAATTTTTAATTTTGCCAAAGAATCCCGGGTGCTGGTCAGAGAATTTTCCGCCTGCATCAAGGTTAAGGCATCGGGGGGAGCCAGAAGATCCTGCAAATCCAATTTGGCGTTTTCCAGATTCGCCCTGGCTTCATTTACGGCCTGGGCCGCATCGCGGCTGTCTATTTGGGCAATCAGATCGCCTTCCTTTACTTTCTGCCCCTTTATGACATTAACAGAAACGATATCGCCCGAGACTTTCGGCTTAAGGTCGACCTGATTTAAGGCCGAAACTTGGCCAGTGCCGGAAACGGAAGAAATCAACATCCCCTTTTCCACGGCCGAGGTCGTATAACTTACCACCTCCTCCTGTTTCGTAATTTCTTTATAACTAAAATAACCGCTGACAATAACTGCCAAAAGGATTATAGCAGCTATAACTTTGTGATTAATCACTAATTTTATTATTTTTAAAAACATAAAAAATAGCCCTGATGAGCTAAAGCTTTAATCAGGACAGCTAATTATCGAATATTTATTATATTTACAGCTCGCATTGTCCATGTTAATTAGTACGCAAAATAAGAATTTTTCTTTTATTTTTTCTCTAAAGTTACAGTATTTTATCATTAAATTTGTATCTTTGTAAAAAGATAACTGCCGATACCTAAAATTATAGTAGTAATTATTCCTAAAACCAAGAAATCCAGGCCCATACCAAAATGCGCTCCCCCCACTAAAGCCGCCCGCAAGCCGTCAATGCCATAAGCCAAAGGGTTCCCCACTAAAACATATTTGAGGGCGCTGGGCAGGCCATCGGCCGGGAATAAAGCCCCGGAAAGGAAAAAAACCGGCATAATTATAAAATTCATTATAAGCTGGAATCCCTGCATATCTTCCAGAAGAGAAGCGATAGCCGTCCCGAGCCCGGTAAAAAAAAGGGCGATTAAAATCATAAAAACAAGAGCTAGGGGCAAGTTTAAAATATTCGGTTTAAACCCCAAGGGGATGGTAATAGCTAAAACTATAAGCCCTTGAAGCAGAGCCACGGTGGCTCCGCCTAAAGTTCGGCCGACCATAATATTAAGCCGCGAAACCGGCGCCACCAGAGTTTCTTTTAAAAAGCCGAATTGCCTGTCCCAAATAATTTCAATGCCGTTAAAAACTGCGGTGAATAAAATGCTCATGGCGATAATGCCCGGGGATAGGAAGGCTAAGTAATCGCCCTCGCCGGCTTTGGCAAAAACCGGGCCGAAGCCGAAGCCCAAAGCCACCAAAAATAAAAGCGGCTGGCCGATGGAGCCGACTATCCTGGCTTTTGAACGAAAATACCTTTTTATCTGGCGGAGCCAGAGAATATAAATAGCGTTCATATCATTAAACTTATTAGTTTATCTGTGCCACATTTTTCGCCGCTGGCGAAGATGGTCAATGGCGCCAGCCTCTTCGTCGCGGATGCCATGACCGGTCAGTTCAATAAAAGCGTCTTCCAAAGAATCTTTGCCGGTTTTTTCTTTAAGTTCGCGGGGCGCTGCCTTAATAATTATTTTACCATGGTCAATAACGGCCACCTGGCCGGCCACCCGATCCGCCTCTTCCATATAATGAGTGGTAAAAAAGACGGTGATGCCTTCTTCTTGGTTTAAATTCTTAATATATGACCAGATATAATTCCTGGTTTGCGGGTCAAGCCCGAGTGTCGGTTCGTCCAAAAATAAGATTTTCGGATGGTGCAGAAGGCCGCGGGCAATTTCCAAGCGCCGCTTCATTCCCCCGGAAAAATTTTTAACTAACTCCCTTCTTCTTTCCCAAAGTTCCACCATTCTTAAAAGCTGCCCTATCCTTTCCCGCCTGATTTTTTTCGGGATACTGTAAAGAACGCCGTGAAATTCCATATTCTCAAAAGCGGTTAACTCATCATCCAGGCTTGGGTCCTGGAAGACAATGCCAAATGAGTGGCGGGCCTGATTCGCGTCCTCGACCACATCTATCCCATTTAACATAATTTTTCCACTTTCCGGCTTTAGCAAGGTGGTAAGCATTTTTATAGTCGTGGTCTTGCCTGCCCCGTTCGGGCCCAAAAAAGCAAAAATTTCTCCCTTCTCAACAGAAAAAGAAATATTATCAACGGCCGTAAAATCACCGAATTTTTTCGTTAAATTTTCAACCTGAATTATCATAAAATTATTTAAATTATTCAAAAAATACGGGAATCTCCAAAGCATCGTCATTCTCCGGCAAGCCGGAAGGATTGTCTTTCTTTAGGATTAAAGCCCCGTTGTTTTTATAAGTCGGCTTGCTGAATTCTAAAGTGGCGGTAAACGGCACAAAATTTTCCATCATCCAATCTGCTCCATCTTTGGTTGCGGCTATTCCCTGGGCAATTATTAAACCGTCCCAGTCAACCAAAAAAACCGGAAAGCTCGCTTCAAAAAACCAATTCCCCCGCGCCTGCCCGGTTATAGATAAAGGACTTTTCACGACCTGGTTAGGCCGGGGCGAATCAATCCTGATTAAATCCATTTTTTCCAGCTCATTGCCAACGTCCTCAGCAAAAGTCTCTCCGCCAGCCCGGCATTGCCGCGGGTAACTTTCCATTATCGGATTGCCGGCGGCCAAGCATTCGGAAAAATTCGTAACTTCTTTTTCCCCGCACGGTCTTTCCGGCTTAGACGCGCTCGGGTTGCCGTGCTTTACCCATTTGCCACCTGAGCAAACCCAATCGTCTTCCGGGCCACCAAGGATAAACCTTAGGCTAAAAACAGCCAAAAGAATCAAGATAACAATCCCTAAAATCTTTAAAATTCTCCCCATAAATAAATATGATTAATTTTCTGCGCCGGAAATCGTCCTGTTCCTAAAAGTCATTATACCATAGATCGGAAAAAAATCCTTTTTTGCCCCGAATTGACTTTATTTTTTAACCGATTTATAATGTATAATCTAATAAAACAGCACCTTCACACCTTTAACAAGGAGGCTTTAAAATGCAAGGAATAGAAAGACTTTGCTGCGATGCTTGCATAAACGCCGTTATCGGCGCTTGGCGAGAATTAATGGAAGCTACCGGCGCAGAAACATTGCGCAGGGTAAAATACGGCAAAGGCGACACTTTAGGCCTTGATGCCATTGCGGAAATAACGATTATGAACCGTCTAGGCGGTTTTGACCAGCATGCTATTATCATCACTGAGGAGCAGGATGAAAATATCCGGCGGCATTGGCCCACTGACGCTGACCCGGCTAGGCAGCCGATGATGTTTTTTTCTGATCCGACTGACCGTTCAATTGAATTGGAAAAGTACTTCAAGCGGCTTGCTCACGACGACCCCACGAAAAAAATCGGCGTTTTGATGAATGCGGTGGACAAAAGATCCATCTGGGAAGAAGTGGCCGAAGAAGCCCCGACCATTATTACTGGCCCGACCACTTCCATAACCTGCGTCCGCAAAGGCAGGGTAATTTTCACCGTAATCCTCAATTACGTGACGGCGACTATTACCGTGGCTACGGAAATTGGAATCTTCTGGCACCAACTCAAAAATTTCGACGAGCCGGACAACGAAAAAGTCACGCTGGCCGAAATTACCCAAAAAGGCAAAACTTTGATTTTCCCCAGTGTTAAAGAAACCGGCTTTACGCCTGACGACTGCAAAAGGTTCGTGACCTTTCTTGGAAAATCCGGCTACCGCGAGAATCTTGACGACAGCATGCTGTTTGTTGAAAACCCGGATAGTTTTATCCATCACAAAACTCCGCCTGGACCGCCACGCGTCCTCTACCTTTCAGAATTTCAGAAAAGCTATAAACCCGTAGGCTTCGTTCTTTCCAACGGGGAAAAAATCGGCGAATGGCTTCCCTGGCTTCCGTTCGTCAAATTCGCCAGAAACGGAAACGGTTATCCAGCTTTGCGGATATTTGAAATTTACCTGGAACGCCCCTGGACGAAATACGGCATGTTAATGTCGCCTCCACCGGCTTACAGCCTATTCTGCGAAAATGGTGAAGAGTCTTACCTTGATATGAGCCGCCTTCGGAATTTCGACCGCCCGAGCCAGTTCCGCTCTATGCTCGTCGTCCTGCCCATTGATAACGAGAGAATTATCCATGTTCTTTGCCAACACAAATATCGGGAAGTAACGAATTTCTTCTGAAAAAAACTTTCCTTATTAAAACCCCTCGCGAGAAACGAGGGGTTTTATTTAGTAATTGACCGGCCAATCATTCCGTGGCCGTTCTTATCTCGCCACATTTATCTTTAACTTTATCCGTAATCTCAAAAATATCGTCAATCTTTGGCTCAAAAGCTTTTATAACTTCGCCGGTCTTTAAAACCGCTGTCACTTCTAAACTATGTGTTTGCATAGTTGAACCCACTTCGCAATTTTTAATTGACTGTTTAATCCTTTGCCATAACACATCATTTATGTCTTCCGGCGTTTGCTCAATGGAAACCCAACATTTATTTTCTAAACAAACCGCTTTCTCGCGGCCAGAGCATTGCAATTCACCGGTTGAAGGAAAAGAATTGACCAGATTTAAAATTCTGTCGGCGTTTGCCTTGTTAACAACAATAGCGCAGCTGAACGGAGACCGGTTGGCGACGATCGCGCAATCGGAATTTTCCCGGCATTCGCCGGCCCAGGCGATTTGCCGGGATATATACGATTTCTTAATTGATAAAAAAGAAATAAAAATTAATACCATAAAAACCAAAAAGGAAAATAAAGCTATAGTTATGTTTATTTTTTTCATCCTTAGCCGGGCATTAACTGATTTTACCAAGAAATAAAATAAGACAAATATCAAAAGATAAAACAAATAATCAAAAATTATATAATGGTACAAACTTCCCGGAGAAAAAATCCACTCATCAATGGTAAAATTATCCAACACATCTTTTATCTGATGAATCCAGAATGGATAAGGCCAGCCGTGCTGGGCGCTCATAATCGTACCCCCGATTTTTATTTTATAAACAGCCAACGAAGCCGATAAAACAGCCAGGGGTCCGACAAAAACTACCAAGATGCCCAGCTTATTTTTATATAAAGCATAAAATCCTTTTAACACAACCCCTAAAAGCCCGCCTAAAAAACTCACAAGAGAAAAAACCGCGGCCATCATTAACGTGTCCTTATCCCATAGTTCAGCTAAGGGGAGCGGCGAGTCATAAACCAAATGCGACATCATATACCTTTTTAAAAAAATCAAAATCATTGCTAAAAAGCCAAAAAGCAAAGAGCCAATTAATAATTTATCCAAAAATTTATAAACAGCAGTTTCTGCCTGAACCCAGGCCATAAAACAGCCGGTTAAAAGCAGATAGGGCAAAATCGACCACTCGTATTCAAAAATCCAGAAACTTATTATAAGAAAAACAATAGCGCAAATAATCGCCGTTAATAAAACTTTTTTAAATTTTTCCATAGTTATTCTATTTTTATAATTTTATAAATAACTTCCTTATCCTTATCTCCCGGTCGAATTTTCACCATCTCCCCTGCCTTTCGGCCAAGCAGAGCCCGGCCCACGGCGGAATTATGCGAAATCACGCCCCTGCCCGGGTCGGTTTCGGATGAGCCGAGAATTTTATATTTTTTTTCTCTTCCTCCAATTTCCACGGTTACCGTGCTGCCCAATTCCACGCTCCCGCTTTTTTTTCCTCTTATAATCACGGCATTTTTTATCATTTCTTCCAAATCTAAAATCCGCTGGTTAATTCCGCGCAGCCTGCCTTTAGCCATCTGGTAGCCCGCGTTTTCCGAAAAGTCCCCGGTCGTGGAAAGCTCTTTCACTTCCGCGGCCTGCTGCGGCCGGATGGTTTTTAATTTCTCCAGCTTATTTTTCAGTTCCGCCAATTTTTCCGGCGTCATATGCGCATCCGGCTTTAAATTAGTATATTTACCGGGTTTTCTTCTTGGCACTTGCATATTTAAATTTAAAATAGTAAAAATTAACTTATTTCCATATTATTATAACATAAATAAAACAAAAACGTCCAAACGAACGTTTTTATTTAAACCGTAAAACCTAAATTTAGCCATGAACTTTATTCGCGGTTTTTCTGTTAACCTTTTTTTCAAGCATAAGCCGCTTTATTTCAAGCCGCTTCTTGGTTTTGTGGGAATGCGTTTTTCTCCTCTTCCCTACCCCGGTGCTTCTTTTTGCCATATGAATATTTTAAAAATAAATGTTAGTTTCGTTTTATACAATATAGCATCTTTATTTAATGACTTCAACCATCCCCGGCTTCTGCCAGTCCAGTTCCAGTTCAGCCTGCGAAACTGTATCGCCATCTTCATTTTTGGCTTTTAAATAAATAAAAATCGGGCTGTCCGTTTCCTTCCTGCCTTCATCTCCTAAAAAAGTCCAATAAACCCGGTTGCCGTCATTAACTAGATTATTAACATAAACCGGATTGTCCAAATTATCAACCAAATAGCCGAAATTCGTGCTCCAGTCATACCTGATGACATCGTCCAGTTTTATAGACGGCTCAAGTTCAATGCCGCGAATGGAAGACATAATCGGCGAATAAGTATCGCTTTTAAAAACTATTTTAAGCTTTTCATCCTCCCGGCTGACAGTTTCAAAGTCAAAATCCTCCAGCTCCTTTACTTTTCCGCCCGAAATTTCCTTAACAGTCATTTCCGGATCGCCTTTGTAGTAAATTCTGCCGTGCCCTTGGGCAATCGCTTCTAAAGTTTTATCCGCGTAAACTTCGGCTTTGGCATTGTCCGAAACTTTTATTTTAGCGGTTTCGGCTTTTAAGTCTTTGGCAAAAAGGTCGGACGAGCCGGTCATCTCTACTACCAGTTCTTCGGCCTGCCCTTTCAAATAAGTACGGGAAACCACCCCGCCGTTAATCTTTATGTTTTGCGCTTTAAGATCATCGGCAACCAAACGGCCAAAACCTTCCAGAACGGCGTCAATATTTTCCGGCGAGCCCATAAGCTCTAAATTGCTCCCGGCTCCAGCCACGTAAATTTCCAAATTACCACCGCTCGTATTAACTTTTACGCGGGAGCTTTCCCCCACGCTTAATTTCTCCAGTCCGGGAAAATTATCAAGCTCGGCTTGAACCGAACGGAAAGAAACGAATGATTTCAAATCCGGAACGATAATCTCGGCTTCAATCTTTTTATTAAAGCAGAAAAGGCATAATTTTCCGGCTTCGCCCGCGGTTTTCTGGACAATCTGCAATTGCCCGTCTTCTATGTTAAAATTAAGCCGGTCCAGGTCTTTTTCCCGGCCCGCCATCTCTATTTTAAATTCATCTCCCGGTTTTACTTTAACATCCATGTTCGCGCCCAAATACAGCTTGGTAAAATCATCATAATCATACGAACGGGTAATATTTTCCGTAGTTGCCTGCTCATCCATCCGGGAAAAAATCTTCGGAGCCAGGTCCCCGGCCGCCACGATAGCCGCGGCCACGGCCAAAATCCAGATTCCGACCAAAAGGCCGCTTGCCAAAGCCCGAAAAGAATTTTTACCCCGGCCCAGACTTAAGCCCAGAAGAAAAAGAAAAAGCAAAGGAATCACAGCCAAAAAATAAACAGCGACCACGCCGACATAATACATAACCGAACTTATTAAAATATCAAGCGGCAAATCCGAAACAATATAGGGCGAATTGATGTTAAAAAGCAAAACTCCGGAAGCGGCGGTTAAGCCCAAAATGGAAACAGCGGCAGCGATAATAATTATCACCCCGAAAAAAATCCTGATAATTGGCCAGCCCAGGCTCAGAACTTTTATTAAAAACTGCATTACAGCCCGCAGAATCTGAATGGGAAAATTGATTATTCTGCGGAGTATGCCCTTGTTAGTCGTAATCCTTCCTAAAGCCGCGCGCCCTTCCTCTTTGGCCACTTTAGCTTTTTCTTTGATGGTTTCTTCAAGTTTTTTTATATTGACCGGCTCGCCCTGCATTTCCAGCTTCTGCGAATTGGTTTTGGCTTCCGGCATTACGATCCAGCAGATGATATAAGCCAAAATCCCGAAACCGCTTAAGAAAACTAGAACCACGAAAATAATTCTTACGAGAACGGGATCCACCCCGAAATAAGAAGCGATGCCGGAGCAGACGCCGGCAATCACGACATCGTCCGGGTTGCGGTATAATCTTTTACCCAAACTGAAAGTTTTGTCTTCTTCTTTTTTAGCTTCGCCGGTTCCCGCGCCCGGAGTTTCCTCGCCGTCAAATTCTTCCACCGTGCCCATGACTTTAATTATGTCTTCCACGTCATTTTCCGTAATGACTTTTTTCGCGTTTTTGGTTTTGCTTAAAAACTTTTCCGCAATGCTTGATTCTATGTCAAGAAGAATTTCCCTGCTTTCGTCTTTACCGTAATGGGCGCGGATGGACTCTAAATAATTGTCCAGCTTCGCATAGGCCTCTTCTTCGATATTGAATATCAGGCCGTTTAAAGTTATCGAGATTGTTTTTTCCATATATTTATTTAAATTTTTTAATAAGCGCGCTGATTGATTTATCAAGCTCCTGCCAGGTTTCAGCCAGATCCTCCAAAGTCTTTTTGCCCTGACCGGTCAGAGAGTAATATTTCCTCGGCGGACCGGTTTTGGATTCGCGCCAGGAATAATCAAGAATTCCCGAATTTTTTAGGCGCGAAAGCAAAGGATAAATCGTTCCTTCCACCACAATCAGATTCGCCGTCTTTAATTCTTTTAAAATATCATTGGCATAAACGTTTCCTTTGGAAATTATAAGCAAAATACAGAATTCCAAAATCCCGCGCCGCATCTGCGCTTTAGTATTTTCCAGATTTATTTCATTCATGGTTGTCATAGTTATCCACAGGCAAATTTTACCCTATTTACATTATAGCACCAACTACTATGTATCGCAAGGTAGTAAAGATATATAAATAAAAAAACACCTGGATTTTTTAAGAATCCAGGCATTTTTATTAAAATATATTTTAAATTAAAAACTGTTATTTGGAATAACAAGTTTGGGTTTTGGGTTGGATAGTCCCCTGCTTCGCCCGCCGTAGCCCTAAGCGAAGGCGGACCTACTCCAGCTTATATCCACATAAAACAAAGAATTACAGAGTTAACTCTGTAATTCTTGTTCATTTATATACTCTCATTATACCAAAAAACGCTCATAATAATAAAAACACCCTCTTGGGGTGTTTTTATTAAACTTTTAATTACCCCCCCCCTAGGGAAGTCTACAAAAGTAAAAATTGGATATAGTTATTAGACCCTATCCTTTGGATAATAAATGTATATCTACGGAAGTAGAAATTGGATATAATTATTAGGCTTAAAAGCCAACTAATAATTAAATTATAATCTACAAAAGTAGAAATTGGACACAGTTATTAGACTTCAATCAGAAGCCTGCCTAAAGGCTCTATCTACAAAAGTAGAAATTGGATATAGTTATTAGACTCTCCAAAGCTAAGAAACTTTATAATAATCTACAAAAGTAGAAATTGGATATAGTTATTAGACAGTATATTTAGCTATAATTAGCCACAAAAAAATAAAATTGTGAATAAATCCAAATAAAGATTTTTTGCTAATTATAGCTAAAATTCCAAATACATACATTAGGGTTTCTCTCTAATAAATATACGACAACTTCTACCAATTTTACTACTTTTATTACTCATTTTTTAAAGAACACTTGGAATGCAATTCTGCTAAGCTTTTTTTAGCAATATTATATGAAGCGACCTTATCAGAGTTATCCAATGCGATTAAATCATTCCTAGTTTTGTCCTCTTTAGTGCCAAAATTGCAATTATTATTTTTACATTTATAGGCATGGGCATTCCATTTCTGCGATTTATCGGAATTTTCTGTTCCACAACGCGGACATTTGTTGCTTGTTCCGCATGTTTCAATATAAAATATCGCTCCAATCTGATTTATCTCCTTAAAATTTTGCAAGCTCATAACTTGCTTCAAGCCGGGCGGGACAAGGGAAAGCGTTTGAAATTTTTGCAATAATTTAAATTCAATTATACTGCCCAAATAACCAGAAAATTCACTAATTCGTTGATTCTTGTTAGCCATATCTAAATTCTCAAAAGCCACTATGCCAAAATATTTTTGCTGCAAATAATTTATAACCCCGACAGCGTTAGCGCACAAGGCATTTTTTAGATGGTTGATTTTTTCTATCGAAATTATTTCAGCATTACCGCTCTTGTTTTTAATTCCGTCGTAATAATCCTGCAATTCTTTTTGAATGGCGTCCAAAGATAAAATATTATCAAACCGATCATCGTAACAATATAAATCATCATTTTCTAGTTTCCCGCGGTTTTCAATATTTAAAAATAAACTTCCTTTATCCGCATTATAACAAATTTTATCTGATCTGAATTTATTTTTAGCTACACCTTCCCAGATTTTTCTCAAAGCGCTTACTCGTTTTGACTCCAAATAAGTAGCTATATCTCCATTTAAAATTATTTTTCCTTTCACTATTTTAGCGCAAGATAAATCAATACACGATTTTGCTGAAATCCTTTCAATGATTCCAATGTTGTTCAGAAACTGATCAATGCTTTTATAAGCGACCCTGTTTCCACTATCTTTTGCTAAATATTTTTCTTTCTTAAGCTGATATATTTCCAGATCAATAAATTCCGGCTTGTTATATTCTCCCGGCGTTCCGTCTTGTTTAATAAATTTTATCTTTTCATTTTCTGAAAATTTAAATAAGCCGAGAGTTAAAAGCTCATCCTTTCCCCTGTCTAATCCATAATAATAAATATCAAATGGTTTTATTTTTTTGTTAAACTCGTCATTATATTCCTCAATATATTTTTTAATATCATCGGTCGTTTTGTATGATAAGTCGGTATTTTTTCCGTGAGCATTCAAAGTTATCGTAGTTGAAAGCATAAATTGTTCGTTTAACCGTCTATTTTTTTTCAATTTACCCAAATCCCTATCTTTTAATTCGTCGGGGTGTTTTTCAACAAAATTTATTTTAAATTCTGGATTCAAACGAACTTCGTAATTCTTTTCCTCATTTCCGTCTGTCCAAAAATCAAGCCAAATTTTTGTATGAAATTCAGGGTGGCTTCTGCCAAGATGATTTTTATTTTGTAAAGACGCCAAAATTTCTGCGTCATCTTTTTCCAAATCATAACTGGTTATTTTATACAAATTTCCTTGATAATCATTAATAATTTTCTTTTTTGTATCTTCAGAAATAGCTATTGATTTTTTGTAATAACAAGTTTTTTTAAATAATCTCTCAAAGTCAGCCAATTCTCCATATTCTTTAATCGCAAGCTCATCAAAATTTTTAAAATTATCAATCGCCAGCATTTCCTTGGTTGAGCTTAAACTTAATACCGTCTGGTAAAACTTTAACATCTCTTTCCCGTCTTCTGAAAATTGATCTTTTCTTTTTAAATCACCATTTATAAAAAAAGAATTATCATTTTGCAGAAGTTCATTTTTAATTGCCGGCATAAAAGTATTTTTATCCGATCCAAAGCAAAGCTTGTCCAATGCACGCAAAGTAAACGATTCGAAAGCGTACAAATTCCATTGCCCGCCATTCTCGTTTTGCAAATCGTCAATATATTTTTTGGCATTTTGAAGATTATTTTTTGCGTCTCTTGAAATGGTTAAAACATATTTTTGGTTGTCTTTTTCCAAAATCACCGCCCAAGATTGTAATTTCTCAGCATCATTTTTTTCTCTTTCTAAAGATCTAATATCCGCTTTTATTCTACCAGATTCTTTAGCAACTTTTTCATATAATAATAAAAAATTATATAAATTTGGAAAATTTTTTTTGGCAAACTGGAAATATTTACCCCTTTTTGATCCATCGGTTTCCTTCTTAAACTTATTAAAATTCTCTTCGCTAATATCCTTCAGCAATGCTAACTCCGGATTACTCTTTAAATCTTTATAGGTTTTATTTTGATGAACAAATTCATAGAATTTGGACTTTGAATCAGCCTTAAATTTCTTCATCGCCTCTTTCAACTTATCTATAGGCAAATTTATATCCGTAAATCCGGTTCGCTTAAATAAATTCTTATCATCTTGACTAAATGAATAATTTAATTTTAATTTATCTTTATTATTTTGTATTTCTTGTGGATAATCTTTCGGTTTTTTATTAACGATATAATAATTTAAACTTGCACGTTCAATTTCAACTCCCAACGACTGGCTTGGCAGGACCGCTTTTTCCAATAATGCAAGCAATAGCTTACATTCGTCCAATTCTTTTTTTGCAACATCAATTTTTTCATTGCTATTTTTATAGTCAATATTTCCATTGAATAACTCAAAAATGAATTCAAAATTACTTCGCTTGGTTATTTTTCTAATCCAATATGCAAACTCGGAAATTCTTTTTTGGTTTTCTTCCGGCTGATTTAAACATATTTTTAAATTAGCAATACATTCTTTATTTTCTTCAAGCCAATTTTCAAAATAATCATTTAAAAATTTTATATTGGTATTATCAATAGCAATTTTGTTACCTCGTTTTTTATTGTCCTGAATAATTTTTTCCTTCACATCAAAAAAGTCATTTTTGGTGTAATTCCTCAGCCAAGAATGCTTAACGGAGATATTTTTACTTAATTTTTTCTCTTCAGAATCTCTGAGCGCGGCATAAATTAATTCCCTAAAAATTTGTATGGCATGGCCATATTTATTTATAAAATTATCTATTCGCTTTCTCAAATCATCATTATTGACTATCGGCTGATAAGGCCTCTTAATTTCCTTGGGTTCAAGAATAAACCGAATCGTCTTTCTTAATTCATAAAAGTTTTGATAATCTTTCATTTTTTTATCTTGAACATTATTAATATTATTTAGCTTTAAATTATTATTCATAAAATTCCTTATTCATCTTTTTATCCCCCTCGCCAATCTTGACTTTAATTATTTTCAACGATTTTAATTTCCTCCTCTGTCAACCCGTACAACTCATAAACTTTCTAGTCAATCTCCTTATCCGTTTTTCTACTCTTATCCGGTATAATTTACCCCAATATTCTACAACAATTAACCCTAAATGTAAATAAACACCCTCTGCCTAAAAATAAAAAGAATTACGTAATTTATTACGTAATTCTTTTTTATTGGAAATAATTGTTTCCCCTACTCCGCCCTAAAAGTCTTCATAATTTCCGGGCCTTCTTTGCATCTCTCAATCTGAAACTCATCAAACTGGCCTCCGCCTGAAAAATCCTGATTTTCCTGGCAGCAGCCGTCGCAAACCAAAGTTCGTTCTTCGGTCTTGTCAAGGATTCTAAAAGCCGGGACATCTTTAACAGCCTGCCATTGGTTTTTATCAAATTGGAGAATCTGGAAAATAAGGAAAGGGCGGTGGGAGTTGCTGAAGCTAAAGCCCGCGTAGCTGTAAGTCGGATAATCGCCTTCGCTTACCTCATAGCCATCCCAGGACAACGGAAATTTTAAAGAAAAGCCGAATTTTTCGTTTTTATAATCGCTCCAGCCGACATAATTTTCTTCGCTCCCCTCTTCCCCGTTGGGAATCAGGACGAAAGAATGCTTAATAAAATAAACGGCAATAACGACGATTATTAATATGGCTAAAATGATTATTATTTTTTTCAGCATATTTTAATCAATTACGAATTAACCTTAATCCCCCGCTTTCTCTTCTGCCACCAGCTAAGAAGGAAAAGAAGGCCGACCAGGGCGGCCGGGCCGGAAATGCCGGCGTACCAGCTCCAATGGCGGCCAAAACCGACCATTAAAACGTAGAACGCGGCCGCGCCAAGAAAAGCAATAACCCCCACCAGGTCATACTTCCAGGAAATAATGGCAATAACCAGCAGAACAAAAGAAGGGATAAGATGAATTAGAAACCCTAAAATCGCTTGCCAGCCTGTGTTTTCCCCGAACACATCTAAAGCGAATAAAGACAGAAAAACGACGAAACATAAGCTTAAAATTCTTGGCAGCCAATAAATGATTTTTTCTTTTTTCATAGTTTTTATTAAATTAATCTTTACTTCTTTATTATACAAAAAAATCGCCGAAAAGGCGATTTTTTTGACCTTGCTCCCGGGGTCGGATTCGAAGACTCCTCGGTGCCTTCCTCGGAGCCGAAACGGGAAACGGGGCTCGATTCAAATCCATACCCACAAAAGCAAAAAAAATCAGTCCGAATTCGACTGATTTTTTTTGCTCCCGGGGTCGGATTCGAACCGACGACCAATTGGTTACACTTATCCTCTAGTTTCCTAAAGGGGTGGACTATATCATCCCCCCACTACAATGTAGTGGGGAGCGAGGCGCTTCCGTCCCGCATTCAGCGGGAAGTACTCTCTTTCCTTATTCGCATAAAGCTATAAAGGATACAATCGAGATAGTCTCTACACCTGCCTTGGCTAAAGCTACGGCAAGGCAATGCCTTCCCATAAACCTTAACAAAGGATTGGCTCGGGATTACCCATTTTTTAAATTAGGGCTTCCCCGAATTCACCTCGTTTTTCAACCATGATTGCTCATGGAAGCTGCGTTATGCCGTCATGCACTTCTCTGCGGCAATTAGAACAAAGCAAAATGCATTTATCCAGTTCATCTTTCACCTGTCCCCAGCTCCTGGTATAACCTTTAGCGGAAATACCAAAATCTTTTTTATTGGAATCAAGATGGTGAAATTCTAAAGCGTTAATGCTTCGCTCGTAGCCACAAATTGCACATTTACCGCCCTTATACTCAATAGCCATCTTTCTAATCGCCTTTCTTCTTCTGTCCACGGCTTTTTTTAAGTATTCGGCACGGTCGGCGTATTTTCTTTTATCTTTTGCCATAACTCTATTATAGCAAAGATTTTGTGTCCACAGCCAACTGCGCTACCGCTGCGCTACCCGGGAATGTATTCAATTTTCTAATTTACTAATTTTCGAATTTTCAAATTTCTTTCCGAATAGCTACCGCTGCTTGCCTCGCCGAAACGAAGTGAAGGCGGGCGCTACCCGGGAAAATATTCAATTTTCAATTAATCAATTACGAATTATCAATTAAAAAAAAGATTTCATCTTATTATAATAAATACTCTGGAAATGTCAAACCGTAATTGTCAATTGTTAATTGTTAATTCGTAATTGATTAAAAGTCGCGTAGTTTTTGCAAACCATCATGCTTTCTTATGCGCTCCAAAGCTTTAGCTTCAATCTGCCTGATGCGCTCGCGGGTAACTTCAAATTCCTGCCCGACCTCTTCTAAGGTATGGGCCACGCCGTCAATCAAGCCAAAGCGCATTTCCAGGATTTTTTGTTCGCGCGGAGATAAAGTCGCCACCACTTCCTTAACGTAATCTTTAAGAAGCTGCAAGGCGGCGGCCCGGTCCGGGGTAACATTTTTTACGTCCTCGATAAAATCTTCCAGGGTTGAATCTTCCTCGTCTTCGCCCACGGTCGTTTCCAAAGAAATCGTATCCTGCGATATTTTTATGATATGCCTTACTTTATCAATATCTTCCCCCATTTCCGAAGCGATTTCCTCCGGCATGGGCTCGCGCCCCAAGTCCTGGATTAAACGCCGCTCCACCTGCGTAAACTTATTGATAGTTTCCACCATATGGACGGGGATGCGGATGGTGCGCGACTGGTCGGCCAAAGCCCGGGTAATCGCCTGCCTTATCCACCAGGTGGCGTAAGTGGAAAACTTATAACCCTTGCGGTACTCAAATTTTTCTACCGCCCGGAACAAGCCGATATTGCCTTCCTGAATCAAATCCAGCAAGCTCAGGCCCTTGGCCCCGACAAATTTTTTCGCTATGGACACTACCAGGCGAAGGTTGGCCTCGATTATTTTCTTCTCCGCTTCCTTATCCCCCTTTTCTTTTCTTTTAGCCAGCTCAACTTCCTCTTCGCCGCTAAGCAAGGGCACCCGGCCGATTTCTTTTAAATACATCTGGATAGAATCGGAATTCAATTTTAATAAATCAACGTTTTTGGCGTCGGCCAAAGCCTTTTTTGAGGACGATTTTTTCCCCTCTGTTTTCTCCCCTTTTTTATCCTCAAAATCCAAAATTTTCCCCGTATCTTCAAATATCTGCACGCCGCTTTCCTGCAGCCGGCTTAAAAAAACTTCATAGTCAAAAATGTATTCTTCCACTTCCGGGAACAAATGCAATAATTCCGTTTCTGTGACAAAACCGCGCATTTTCCCTTTCCTGATTAAATTTCCCATCCCTTCTTCCGTCGGCTTTTCTGCCTTTACCGGCTCGGCTTTTCTGCCCTTAAAAATTTTCCCCCGGCGTTTTTCCGCGCCTTTTTTTCTTACCAGTCCCCCTTTTCTTTTTTTAAAAACTGCCCGGCCTTTTTTGCCGGCCTTCTTTTTCGGTTTTCCGATTTTAGCTGTCTTTCTTATTTTCTTCTTTCTCGCTGCTTTCTTTTTATTTTTCACCTGCCCCGCCCTAGCGGTGGTTTTTCTCCTTTTATTTGCCATATGTAATTTATAAATTTATACATTCGTAAATTTGTAAATTTGAGAATTCGTAAATTAGCTATTATTCTCCGACCTCCCTTATCTCATCGGATAACATTTTTAGTTCTTCCATAAGTTCCCGCGCCTTCCCCCCCTCTCCTTCTTCTTCGCAATGGGCGATTGTTCTTTCTATTTCTTTCATCCGGCGGGTTAAGTAGCATTTTTTCAGCGCCATAACTATTTTTATGGTTTCTCCCCTGGCTTTTTCCTCGTCCAGGTCATAAAAATCTTTATCGCCCAAGAGAACCAGCCGGTCCAATAATTTAATCCGGACATCGCCGGCATCCTCCGCCAAAGAAAGCGGAGCGGAATTTTCAGCAAACCATTTTTTCAGATCATCATAATTAATTTTTGAAAAAACTCTCGCTTCCCCGGTTTCATTTTCACTACCAATAGTATTATTATAATAAATTATTAAATCCTTGTAAAACGACTTATGGGCCGAACCAACGATTTGATCGGGCTGGATGCGGTCCACAATATAGGCCAATAAACCGGGAAACCGTATGGATAAGGCGAGCATCAGTTCGGAAAGCATTTCTTCCCGCCCCGGCCGGAATTTCTGGCCTTCCGGCTTATTTTCCGGCGTAACTGCGGCCGGCCGCCGGGGCTCTTTTTTCACCGAATTTATAAGAGTCTCCCGCAGGATATTCTCCTCCACTTCAATTTTTTCCGCCAGTTTTTTAAGCCAAAAATCCTGCTCGATTTTATTGCCCAATTTAGCCAATATCGGCAATATTTCCTTAACGGCCCGGCGCTTGTCCCCCACTTCCTCAAGATTCAGGCCGGAAAATATTTTATCAAAATAATATTCCATTATCGGCTTGGCTTCCGCCGCGGCCCGGGCCCATTCTCCGGGATTGTTTCTTATGCATTCATCAGGATCTTTGCCGGACGGAATGATAATTATTTTTATGTTCATCTCCGCCGCCATCGCTTCCCTTATGCCCCGGTCAGACGCCATCTGCCCGGCCTTATCCATATCGAAAGCCAAGGCGATATTATTTGTGTAACGTTTCAATAAATCAACCTGCCTTTTTTGCAATTCTACCAATGGTTTTGTCCTGTCTTGTTCACCAACAAGCGCCGTGCCTGAGGAAGCGACGACATTTTTAAAATTGTTCTGATGGGCGGTAATCACGTCCATCTGGCCCTCAACAATTATAGCTAAATCTTCATTTTTTATGGCCATTTTGGCCTTATCCAAACCGAACAAAATCCGGCTTTTGTCGTAAATCATGGTGGCCGGGCTGTTTATATATTTCCCCATTTTTTCTTCTCTCTCTTTATCCGGCCTGACCCGCGCGGAAAAAGCTACAGCCGCGCCACTGGCATCAAAAATAGGAAACATAATTCGGCCGCGGAACCGGTTATAAAATCTTGCACTATTTTCTTTCTTCGTGGAGAGTCCTGCTAAAAATATTTCGTTTTCGGTATAACCCTTACCCTTTAATAAATTTATCAGGTCATCCCAGGACTCCGGGCTATAGCCTATCTGCCAGGACTGGATAGTTTCTTCTTTAAGCCCGCGGTTGGCTAAATACTCCCTTACGCTTTTGGCTTCTTCCCTGTCCAAAGATTTATGGTAATAATTAACCGCCGCTTCCATAATATCCAAAAGCCGGTTGCGCTGCGAAGTCAGTTTCGGATCCTGCCTTTTTAAAGTTACGCCGGCCCGGGGGGCTAAATTGCGCAAAACCTCGGCAAAGCCCAAACCCTCTATCTCCATTAAAAAAGAAAAAACGTCTCCGCCCCGGCCGCAGCCGAAACAATGCCAGATCTGCTTTTCCGATGAAACTATAAAAGACGGGGATTTTTCCCGGTGGAAAGGGCAAAGCGCCCGAAAATTTATTCCGGCCGGCTTTAAAGGGATGTATTCACGGATTATTTCCACAATATCCAGCCTTGATTTTATTTCTTCCGCCTGATCCATTTTTAATTTTAGATTTAAGATTTTAGATTTAAGATTATTTCCAAAATTGCCACCAGGACTTTTTTGGTTCGGGTTTGGCTTTCTTATCATACTCTCCCGCCCTCATTCTGTCCAACAGATCGCTATCAACAGGCACATTAGCGCGGACATCCTGGTAATTGCCTAATAAACTTTTTAATCTCGCTATTTCTGCGCCCACCAATTCTCCTCCGTATTCGGCATTATGCATATGGGCGCCTTGGTAGCTCGCTTGCTTTTGGTCCAGATGCAGATTAAAAATAATCTTCTCGCCGTCCTCGTTAAAATACATATGCAGGCGCGGATAAAAATTACCCCCGAGCCGGCGGACAAAACTATCCTGGCCGCTTCGCCTGTCCCGAATATAAGCATACCCGGCTTTCCGCAGCCATTGCTCCGGCGCCGTATCAATTTGATTTTTATTTATTATTAATTTCATAATATTATACGTTGAGCAACGCCGCTTTCTTCCATGATTCTAAATATAATTTAAGCGTTTCTTCCTTGGAAGGCAATTTTTTAACAGCCTCTCTGGCGCCTTCACCTAATTTTTTTCTTAATTCAGGATTATCAATTAATTTTATCATCGCCTTTTCTAGTTCTCTTTGGTTATCAACTGGAATGACAATTCCTGATTCCCCGTTCTTAATAACTTCCTCCGCGCAGCCAACGTCTGTCATAATTATCGGTAAACCAGATCTGGCCGCTTCTATTACCGCCATCCCCCACCCTTCATAATTTGAAGTCAGCAAAAATGCGTCGGCCTGGCTATAAAATTTTTCTAAATCACTCTGCCAGCCAAGTAATTTGATTTTATTGTTTAATTTTAAATCCGAAATCCGACGTCCGAAATCCGACGTCAGAGGTCCATCTCCCACAATCCACAATTCCGCATTTATTTCCTTCATCGCTTTAATCTGCAAACTGATATTTTTAACCGGCACCAATCGACCAACTGTTAAAAAAATAAACTGACTGTTATGCGTTGTGCGTTCCACGTTATGCGTTGTGCGTTCAACATATATTGGCGCCACGGTAATTTTTTCTTCCTTAACTCCGAAATCGTTTATCAGCTTTTTTTTCAGCTTCTGGCTTACGGCTCTGACGGCGTCGGCTTTCGGAATAACGAACTTAGCTATAATTTTCCGCAAACCAAAAAATTTTTCAAAACCGTGCACCTGAATTTCTAAACCAATCTTAAATCGGCGCGCCAGCTTCAGAGCGAGCCAGCCCAGGAAGTATTGGTCTTGGACCGTAATTAAATCATATTTTTCTCCCCGCAATAATTTTTTCGCCAGACTAAAAACCCGAAAAAATTTTATTATTTTATTACAGCCCCCCCGGCCGTAAGCTCTCACCTTGCCCGACAAAATTATTTCTTCGTCTTTCCGGGCCGGAACAATTATTGTGTATTTATCAACTATTCCGCCGTATTCAACCACCCTTCCGGCTAAATGAGAATTTTTATCCAGCAATGAATTGTCCAGCCCTAAGCTTAAAATTTTCATTTTACAAATTCTTAAAAAAATTATAATGGTCTTGGGCTAAATCAAGCTTATTTCTTGCCGTGTCCACGGCCTTGATTTTCCCCAAGTAATTATTATAATTATCCCCGTTTAAAAGATAAATTATTTTTTCTTTTATATCATTTTCACTAAAGGGGTCTATAAAAATAAGCTCTTCTTTATATTTGCCGTAAAAACCGCATTCTTTAGTAACCAGAACGGGCTGGCCTAATTTAAGGCATTCTAACACCAGGTTCGGGCTTATTTCCGTTATGGAGGGCACTAAAACCAGGAAACTTCCTAAAATTTCTTTAGCCAGTTCCGGCCAAGCCAATTTTTTCTTAAAATTAACCCGGTTATTGATTCCCAGCTCCCGGGCCAGTTTTTTTAAATTCTCCTCTTCCGGCCCCTCGCCGATAACTAACAAATTAACCTCCGGCAGCTCTCTGGCCGCGGCAAAAACCTTGGCAAAATTTTTTAATTTGATCAGCCTTCCGGCCAGTAAAACCCGCCTGTTCCCGGCCCTTACCCTTTCTTCTGGCGAAAAAAATTCCGGGAATATATTATCAATAACAAGAGCTTTATCCGGCTTAACCTTCAAATATTTTTCGTAAATTTCCTTCTGCCAGGGGGTGGAAAATATTATTTTGTCGCATCTTGGCAAAACGAATTTATAAACCAGTAAAAAAATCTTTTCCGTAAAATTCTTTGGCTCTTTATAATATCGGCTCAAGGGATTTTCTGTCCAGCCGTTATTATAAGCTTTTTCCCAAAGGAAATCTCCGCCTAAACGGATAACCAATTTTAACCGCGGTTTAAAAAGCTTAACCAAGGCGCAGGGCAATCCGACGCTGACCAAATCATGAGCATAAACAATATCCGCCCGGCCGGACAATTCCCAGACCCGCCGGAAATATTTTAAATAACGGGAAATTATATTCTGTCTGCGGCTAATCCGAAAAATCCGGCGCTCGCTGTTGGTAATTTCTCCGTCGCCATAGGCAATAACCGTGACTTCGCATCCGAACTTGGGCAGTTCTTCGCCCAGGATTTTTGTATAAGTAGCCGGCCCGCCGATATCCGGAGGAAAGATGCCGGTAGCGATTAAAATTTTTAGCCCCCCTCTCTTTTCTTTTTTGGCTTCAATTTTTTTCTTTTCAAAAATTATAAATCGGTAAATAAGGAAGCTGCTAAAACCCAGCAAAGCGCCCATGATTATCTGGGCCAAAATATACATAACGCCAAATTCATCAACCAATAAATACATGCCACCGGCATTAATCAGCAAATTTACTACGCCGACAATAAAATATAAATACATCTGCCGGTAAATCGTTTCCCGGCCGTTATCACGGAAGGTCCAGAACTTCTGCATGGAAAAGCTTACGAAATAAGCTATCAAGAAAGACAGGGAGGCCGAAATTAAATACCAAATTTTAAAAACATCGGTAAAAACATACAAAAAAATAAGGTCAACCAAGGCCGCCGTCCCGCCGGAAATAATATACTTTATAATTAACTTATATTTTTTAAACCTGTTATAAATACCGGGGGAAAGAGAGTAAAAAAAATTTTTGCAGTTTTTATAAATATTACTCATTAATTTAAAAAGTATTTAAAATATTAATTTATTGAATATATTATCCATCCGCTTCGCGATTTTATCCCACTCATATTTTTCTTTAACCATCTCCCGGGCATTATTTATAACCCATTGCCTTAAGGCCGTGTTTTTCTCGTCCAAAATCAATTTTATTTTCTCGGCAATGCTTTCCGGATTTTTAACCCCGCAAAACCAGCCGGTCGCCCGCTCTGAGCTAGCCGAAGGGTCTTTTAAGAAATCAGGAATCCCGCCAACCGGCGTGGCAATAACCGGCACTCCGGCCGCCATCGCTTCTAAAAATACGTTCCCCAGGCCTTCCGTTAAAGACGGGCGGCAAAAAACATCAGCAGCCGCATAATATTTAGGCAACTCATCATACGGAATATGGCCTAGGAATAAAATTTTATCTTCTATATCCAAACTCTTCGCCAGCTTTCTTAATTTATTCTCTTTTTCTCCTACCCCGCAAACTATTAATTTCGCATTTATATTTTTCATCGCTTCAATCAGGTCGCTAACCCCATTCTTTTTAACTAACCTCGAAACTGTAATCACCGCTTTTTCATTTTCCCCAAATCCCAATTTCTTCTTAAAATCATTAATTGAAAATTTATAATTGTTAATTGATAATTGATTAAAATTTACTCCGTTCGGCACAACCTCAATCGGGCAGACCGCCCCCATTTTTTGGGCCCAAGCCGCCAGATAATTGCTGATGGCCTGGACATAGTCGGCTCCGGTAAAAATACTCTTAAACTTTCTTTTGCTAAGCGCCATTTTCCGCTCCACCTCAGCCAGGTTATCCCCTTCCTGGAGAGTCAACAAAAATTTAACCTCCGGGTTTTTCTTTTTAAAAATCCCGGCTGCCAAACCGCCGAAACTGGCCATAATCGCCCAGATAGCTCCATACTTATTTTTCTTATGTAATTTTTTAGCAAACTTAGCTCCTCCAAAAGCGAGTATTAGCTTATCAAAAATCGGCCAACCAATGCCGATTCTGTAAACATTAATATTGCCAAGGCGCTCAAACTTAGGCAGTTTGACGTTCATCCTGGCCGTAACCATATCAAACTCTATATCGGAAATCCGGTCGGTTATTTCTTTAACCGCCACTTCGGCTCCGCCCACAAAAGGAAAATAAGCGGTTGAAAAAATTAAAACTCTTTTCACCCCGTTAGAAATTATGTTTGCCATATGATTGCCATATATGGTAATTGTTTTATTTTTCTACCCGTTTTTATTATTTCTAACGGGGTTCATTTTATTACAGTTTTAAAATATCCAATGGTTTTTTTAAGCCCTTCTTCCAGAGTGATTGCCGGCTGCCAGTTTAGTTTTTCTTCGGCCAGGCTTATGTCCGGTTTTCTCTGTTTCGGGTCGTCCGCCGGCAGATCTTTAAAAACGATTTTACTCCCGCTCTCCGGGATTAGGGCTAAAACCTTTTCCGCCAGCTCTTTCATGGAAAATTCCGCCGGGTTGCCCAAATTGACCGGACCGGTGAAATCTTTCCCTCCCATTAAAGCGATTAAACCTTCCACCAAATCATCAACGTAGCAAAAACTTCTGGTCTGGCTGCCGTCCCCGTAAATGGTTAAATCTTCTCCGCGCAGGGCCTGTATAATAAAATTGGAAACCACCCGCCCGTCTTCCACGGCCATATTCGGCCCATAAGTATTAAAAATCCTTACCACTTTTATATCCACGCCGTATTCGCGCCAGTAATCGAAAAATAAAGTTTCGGCGCAGCGCTTGCCTTCATCATAGCAGGACCTAATCCCGATCGGGTTGACATTACCCCAATAACTCTCTTTTTGGGGGTGGACTCTCGGGTCGCCGTATACTTCTGAAGTGGAAGCCTGTAAAACTCGGCAGCCTAATTTTTTCGTCAGGTCTAGGGCGTTAATCGCCCCCAGAATACTAGTCCTGACGGTTTTAACCGGATCCTTCTGATACCAAATAGGCGCGGCCGGACAGGCTAAATTATAAATTTCGTCCACGGCAAAATCATAAGGCTTTTCCACGTCATGCTCGGCCAGCTTAAAATTTTTATTACCCATTAAATTCTCAATATTCTTTTGCGAACCGGTAAAAAAATTATCAAGACAAATAACTTCATTGCCCTTCTCTAAAAGTTTTTCGCACAGATGCGAGCCGATAAACCCGGCCCCGCCCGTAACCAATATTTTCATAAATTGGTAATTAAATGTTAGATGCTCAGATATTAAAAGATTATTTTAAACAATCCCGTAAGGAGAGAATCGTTATGCGTTATGCGTTATGCGTTATGCGTTATGCGTTATGCGTTATGCGTTATGCGATTATATTCCCATTTCTTTCTTATACTCCGGGAGCCACTCCGGCAAATCCATAGTCGGCTGCCAGCCTAATAATTTCTTGGCCAAAGCGTTGCCGCATAGATTGCGCTTCGGCTCAATTCTTGGCGCGATATTAGTTACGGGACCGCCTAACATTTCGGCTATCTGGTTGACGTTATATTCCGTGCTTTGCCCGGCGTTAATGGCGCGGCCATCGCCGATATCGCTCTTAGCCGCCAGGATATTGGCCCTAACAATATCTTTAACAAAAGTATAAGTGCGCAAATTGGTGCCGTCTCCGGCCACGGTCATGGGCTCGCCCCGCTTTCTTTGCTGGCCGAAAATACTTACCACCGAAGCATAAGCGCCGTCGGTAGCCATACGCGGACCATAAACATTGAAGTATCTTAAGCAGACAGTAGGTAATTTATAAACATAGCTGAACAAACGGCAATATTCCTCGCCGATATATTTTTGCAGGCCGTAAGGGCTGATCGGCGCAGCCTCCATATCCTCGGTTAAAGGCATTTTTTTCTGATTGCCGTAAATTGAAGAGGAAGAGGCGTATATTACTTTTTTGACCTTTGCGTCGCGAGCCGCTACCAAAACATTAAGCATGGCATTAACATTATTGTCATTATACTTTATCGGATCTTCAATTGAAGGCTGTACCCGGGCCAAAGCGGCTTCATGAAAAACATAATCTACGCCGATGAAACATGACTTAATATCTTCCAGATTGCGCAAATCCAGTTTATAAAAATTCGCTTTAGAATTTACCTGCTCTCTTTTACCGGTAGCCAGATTGTCAATAACAATAACTTCATCGCCCTGATTTATTAATTCATCAACTAAATTCGAGCCAACGAAGCCGGCTCCGCCGGTCACTAAACATTTTGCCATAAAATTTATGCTATTAACTTTTTCTCCTCCAATATTTTTAAAGCGTTTAAAATCTTTAAATCAACCACAAAATTCTTATGCTTTTTTAGGCAAAAATCCGCCAATTTTTTAAGAGGAACTCTTACCACTTTTATTTCTTCACTGTCGTCCGAGGAAACGCCGTCAAAACCAAAAAAAGTTGCTTCCGGGGCGAAATAGAAAAAAATTTCACTATTGGTAAGGCCTTGGTTAAAATATCCCCGGCTAACAAAAATAAATTTTTTTGCCTTATAACCGGTCTCTTCTAAAAGTTCCCTTCTGGCGGCTCCAACCAAGCTCTCTCCGCTCTTATCCGCCAAACCGACCGGCAGTTCCACAATATCTTTTTCCAGCGGAAAACGAAATTGCCTGCCCAAAATTACTTCTTTTTTCTTCGTTAAAGCAAAAATCATCACGATGTTTTTCGTTCTGGAGAGCTCTACGCATTCCCATATGCCTCTGGTTCCGTTCTTATTGGAAAATCCTTTGCCGATAACCCTTATGAATTTCCCCTGCCATAATAATTTGCGGGAGAATTTTCTCATATTATTTCTTTGCTTGTCCCGCCTCTTTTGCGGTGATAATTTCTTCTCCGTAAACGCCGGCGAGCAAATCTAAATCCTTGCCGCTTGAAACCAATAAATCAATGTTTTTATCCTTTAAACTCTCTAAAACTTTTAGGCCGAATTCATCGCCAATGTGCTCTTTATACATATCGGAGAAAGCGGCAAAATCCTTTATAAAGCAATGGCCGCCGGCGCCGCGCCCGCCCTGATGAACCGGATTTAGATGAGTCCGGCCGATTCTCGGGTCAGCCGCCATTGTCTCCTGGATTATTCCCCATTGGCAATCCATTTTTTGAGCTAAATCATAAAGCATGTTGATAAAAATAACTTTAAAATAAAACCAGCAATTGCCTCCGTACTTTATTAATTCCGCCTCTTTAGCCGAACAAATAATTTTATAAGCCGCATAAGGCAGAACTTCTAAAACCTCCCTAGCTTTTTCTTTATAATCATCCGAATCTTTTGGTAAACCAATAATGTTCCTGGTGGGATTAGACGCATCATGAGCCGCTGTGGCTTCTGTTAGAAACTCCGGGGAATGCATAACATAAATATTCGGGTTTTCCTCCTGAATGGATTCAGTCGTTCCCGGCAACAAGGTCGATTTAATCACGGCGATTTTTCCTTCTCCCACTGATTTTATGGCTTGCCTTAAAATACTCGAGTCAAAACCGGCCGGCGTACTTGGCGTCGGAACGGCAATAAAAACAATGTCGCAGTCTTTTATTTTCTCTTTGTTGTCAACATAGGGCTTTTCCAGGCTATAGCGGACGATTTCAAAGCCTCTTTTTTCAAAATCATCGGCATAATTTTTGCCGATCCAGCCCTGGCCAATAAAGCCAATTTTTTTGCCCATAGAGTTTTAAATTTTGTTTAATTATAAGTAATAAGTAAATAAAAAATACTAAGTTTTTTTCTTAGTTTAAAGCGATAACTTGTACACTCTTAATCTATAGATATTATTAAACAAAATAGATAAAAAGTCAATAAAAAAAGAAAAGAGCGGGACTTCCTAAATCCCGCTCTCAAATATTCGAAAATTTATGTCAGACGGCCACCTGCAGGCAGAAACATTTTTCCTCTTCGGTAATTTCGGAATAGCAATACGCTATCCCCTCCTCCGGCAGGATGATCCTGACCTTTAAACACTGCCTATCATCAATCGTTACCAACTCTTCAGGAACACCGGTGAATTCAACCCAGGCGAACAGACCGGCGAAAAATTTTTTCTCTTTGCCGATTTTTATTTTTGCCAAAGGCGTATTTTCAGCCGAACCCTTCCCTTTTGGTTTCAGATGCTTCCGCAGAAGCTCGATGAGCTTCGTCTCGAAAAAAATCGGATTTCTCCCCCTGTCTTTTTTGGGGATCGCACCATATGGTTTACTGCCGCCGTAAAGACCCCAAAAATTAGCCATACTCCCTCCTTTTTACTAAACGGTTTCAAGATAATCGCACTTACCCTTCTTAACTCGCACATAGCAGTAAATTTTCCCTGGCATTATTTCAATCTTCAAATACCGTTTTTTATAACCTTTTTCTCCCCATCTCACAATTCTACAGGGGGTGCCGCTGGATTTATAGGAGCAAAAACCGGCTTTGAAAGTTTGTTCTTTGCCCATTTCTACATCTCGTAAAAAGACAAAGCCGGCGCAGTCTCCGATTTTTTCCACTTTGCTTGCCAAAGATTCAAGGCGGAGGGCTTCAAAGACAACACTATAACTAGCCATCTTACCGTCGGTTATCTCTGCTAAACCATCATCCCCTAAAGTATGAAAGAATGCCACAATTGCCTCCTTATTCTATTTAATTTACAAAGTTCAAATTATAGTATAATGTAATAATATAAGCATAAAATTCAACTTTAGTCAATTATGCCTAAAAAAACTATCCTTTATTTAATAACCCAGAGCGAACTGGGCGGAGCCCAGCGCTACTCGCTTGATTTGGCTTTGGCCTTGAAAAACGAATTCAATGTCATTGTAGCTTCCGGGGAAGAAAACGGGAAAAATACTTTGTCTGATAAGCTGGGCAAAGCCAAAATAAAATACTACCCTATCCCCTACCTTAAACGGTCTATTTCGCTAATCAGCGATTTTTTAGCTTTAATTCAGATTGTTAAATTAATAAAAAAAACAAAACCGGACATAATCCATTTAAACAGCTCTAAAATTTCCATCCTCGGCTCACTAGCTGCTTCCATTTCAAAATTGTTAACCAAAAGTCCGACATCCGAAGTCCGACATCCGAAGTCCGAAGTAGTTTACACCGCTCACGGCTGGGTTTTTAACGAGCCAATGCCGGTCTGGAAAAAACTTTTTTATAAATACGCGGAAAAATTTACGGCCCGGTTTAAAGACAAAATCATCTGCGTTTCCGAATTTGATTATAAAGCGGCTTTGGAACAAAAAATTTGCCCGAAAGAAAAATTAATCGTTATCCATAACGGCATTGCTCCGATTGAATTTCTGCCCAGGCAGGAGGCTAGGGAAAAATTAAACCTGCCGGAAAATAAATTTATTATCGGCAGTATCGGCAACCTTTATAGAACCAAAGGTTTTTCTTATTTAATAGAAACCGTTAAAAAATTAGCTGAAGAAGGGATGGAAATTACCGCGGTTATAATCGGCGAAGGATTGGAAAAAAAATCCTTGACTGAACTCATAAAAAAGCATAAGCTGGAAAATAACGTAATTTTGGCCGGCCGGATTCCTGAAGCCGCCCGCCTTTTGTCCGCTTTTGATATTTACGTCTGCTCCTCAATTAAAGAGGGCCTGTCCTATACTATAATTGAGACCATGCTAAACGGCCTGCCCATTATCGCCACCCGCGTCGGGGGTAATCCGGAACTGATTGAAGACGGAAAAACCGGCCTCCTTATAAACTCCCAGGATGCTTCTGATTTAGCGGAAAAAATTAAAAAACTAAGAAATAATACCGACTTGCAGCAGGAAATGAGCACGCAAGCCAGAATCAAGGCCCAAGAAGAATTTAATCTGGAAAAAATGATTAGAGAAACAAAAGAAGTTTATTATAAGAAAACAAATTAATTGAACCTTTAAAAAAGCGGGGATAACAATGGGAACAGCAAGCACGGCCGAGACAATTCCGAAGGAATTGGATGGAAGCTATGATTATGGATATGATGACGGGGAAGAAGAACATGATGTTTCTCCCCTGGCTACTTTTTGCCTTATCTGCCTTATAATCGCCGCTGTAATTGTCTTGGCGGCTGCAATCAGTCTGCATTTTTTATTGCTCCACCTCAACTTCAGAGACGGGTTACCGATTTTAATCCCGGCATACTTTCTCTATCTTTGCTTTGAATACTTCCATTATCAGTGTTATTATAAGGCGGATATGGCCGAGAAAGAAGCTGAAAAAGACTTTGATGATTGAATTTAAGGTTCTAAGAGACTTCCGAAAACTCTTAGAACCTTTTTTATTTCTTTAAATTGACAAAATTATTTATTTATACTAAGATAAAAAATCAAACAAATAAAAAAACCAGTCCTTTAAAAATAAATTTTCTACAGGGAGAAATGAATGAAAAACAAAGCCATGGCTATACCGAATATCGCTATCGGCATCTTTCTCTTAGTGGTTCTTGGCCGCGGCCTGTGTAATAACCATGACAAATTAGAATTTTGTTTCGGGTCTGTGGCCGCCGCTATAATTTTTATTGTAGTAATCGTCATTTCTTTTAAAGAAGCCTGGAAAATAATCCGGGGGAAAGAATAAGCGGTTTTTCACAAACAAGGAAGCTGATTATGGAATTCCCTATGCTAATTATGCTGATAGGACTTTTCTTAACCGCAGCCGGAGCGATTTTCAAGATGCCGCCGGAAACAGCCCCCAAAGACGTTACCTGCCTTATGCTGTTATGCGGAGTCTTGCTTTTTGTCAGCGGGTTTATGGCCTCCTTCGGAGAAAAAATACTGAAAGTTATTTTTGACAAACTTTTGAGCCGTTAACAGGAAATGGAGGCGCAATCATATGGATCTCCTTGAAGAAGGCGATGAACTTAAGCTGGACTTCTTAAAGATTTCAAGTATAGCGGAAAAATGTTCGGGCATAATTCCCATTGCGGTCCAAAACGCTGATACCAGAGAAGTTATTCTTCTTGCCTACACTAATGAAACCGCTTTTAGGGAAGCCATAAAAACCCGGACTCTCATACTTTGGAGCACGTCCAAAAATGAGCTGTGGGTAAAAGGAGAAACTTCCGGAGAAACTTTTGAGCTGATTGCAGCTTACGTGAACTGCGAGCAGAATTCACTGCTTTATTTGGTGCGGCCCAAACGGGGCAACATATGCCATACGAAGAACAGGGATGGCCAACCCAGAAACTGCTTTTACCGCCGAGTTAACTTTCAAACGCTTGCCTTGGAAAATATTGATCCGTAATCAACAAATCTAAGAAATATTTAGAAGGGTTGGCAGATGCCGGCCCTTTTTCTTTTTTAAACAATCTTATTGACAATATTCAAAAAGTATGCTAATATATAATATTGATCTTATTAATTAAAATAGGGCTGCAAAAATTCTTTTACATTATAAAAAAGGAAAATAAAATGGCAGACAACAACGAAAACACCGCCCAGGAAACTTCGAAAAACTTAGATGAATCCAATAGAGGACAAATCTTCCTTGACTGGCTCTATAATTCCTCAATCGCCGAGATAGCTTATTGCCTTGATGACTTTGATTAAGACAAACGCTCTTTCCCCTATAAAAAAGGACTGACACACGCCGGCCCTTTTTTCTTTATCTTGACAAAATAGCTTGTCCGTAGTAAAATACAAAATCAAATAAAAAATTATCAGGATCTTTTAATAAACCATAAAAAAACAAAAGGGGGAAATGATGACCAGAAAAGATGATGGATTTTTCAAAAAATTCGACAGTGTATTATTTACCGACACTGACATGCTGAATGCAGTAGCCCTGGCCGTTGCTTCAAAAATAACGAACACCTTCGGACCTACCAACAGAGAAAATCATGTTTTTGAGCAGATGCTAAAGCATCCGGAAGATACCCGCCATGATTTCCAGCTTTTAAAATTCGTCTGGAACTTGATGAAAAACAGGATAGACGAAATAAAAAAGGGCGGAGAAAAGGGAAAAAGGGCCCGTCGCCTTCTGGCGATTGAGGAAATCCCACCGGATTTCTTTACCGAGGCCCTCTGGCAGGCGCAGTTATGGGTAAGGGCTTTCAAAAACTTCTGCCTGGAAAAAGATATGGCGGAGAAAGAAGTGAAGGAACGGTTCGAAATTTTTGACCGGGAGTGGGACGGGCTTAACGACAAATTCCTGGCTACGTTTTAAACTTCAAACGATGCGACACTGGAGGCAAAAAATGGCAGAAACTAATGAAAAGCAAGCGAAGAAAAAACCGCCGTTTCACGAAATCGCAATCGCGATTTTGCTCGGAGAGCATGATGAATTAATGGAGGCAGTAGGCCTCCTCACCTGGGACGTGACCTCCGGCTTGGCTTATGTAATAAGCCAGTCGCATATCCCCGAAGAAATTCGCCCCGCCCTTACCAGGAATCTTATCGCCGAAATAAGGAGATACGATTACCAAGGGGGCGACTGCCACATCCATGAAACTTTCGCTATGGCCGTTGCCAGCATGGGTACGGCAGAACTCGTGGAAGAAGCAATAGAAAAAGAAAGAGACGAAGACTTTCCCCCTGAAAAGCGGATGAATGACGATGAGTTGGAAAATTTGCTGAAACTCCTCGAAGCCATCGGAAAACTTTCCAGGGAATAAACACCGAAAGAGGAAGAATAATTCCTCTTCGTACCTTTTAAAAAGGGTTGGCCTACGGTCAGTCCTTTTTTCTTTATCTTGACATCTACAGAGGAATAAATTAAGATAAAAATGTTCCAATGAATGTCCATCAGTTATCCGACTAGTTAACGGCGCCAAATCTGCTGACAGTACGGAGGCTAGGGGCAGAGCCAAAACGAACCGTTATCAAAGGGATGGCCTTTGTGGACAGTAGGAGATTCGTGGGAACACGAGGGTTTCCGAGCCAACGGAACACGAAATCGTACGGTAAACCCCGCCACCAAGTGCGGTCCTCCAATCCCTTGCTTATTCTTTTTTTCGGAATTCGCAAGGGATTTTTATTTGACATTCCCAAAATACAAAGGTAATATAAATGATAATGACCAAAAATAAAATTTGTTGCCAATAGAAGAAGGGGGTGAGAAAAGTGTTTTCAAGAACCGCAGCCCGCACTCAACTTTCGCCGATGGAAAAAGCAACACCATTTCTTTTTATCATTGGACTAGCCGGCATATTAATCTTCGCTATTGGCGTAATCACCGTCATAAAATGGTTTATACATATAATGCCCCTATGAACCTGACCGTGATTTTACCAATAATCCCTTGCTTATTCTTTTTCTTCGGAATTCGCAAGGGATTTTTTTATGGTTTTGGATTTATGGCTATTAAGCTATGCGCCCAGCTATTAGGCCAAGTCTGCGTCCAACCTAGATTATAGTCCCCTGTTGTCGGCGCCTTCTTATAGCTCATACCCAGCTGCCTACCGCTAACATCGCTAAATATATGGTGAAAGATTTCTGTTTGACCCGCGTCAGGGATCAAATCATCAGAATTACAATCAATAGAAACAGCATCAATTATAAGAGAATTATTATTGGGAATACTTATAGAATCTTCAAAATGGACTGAATTAAAATTATGGGAAAAAGTATTGCCAATTAAATCAGTTGTATCAACATTAGTTAAGCTAATAGCGGCCGCTGCGATTCTAGGCATACTGGCAGTAAATTGCACAACTATATTATGAGTACCAGTAGGAGGATTAACTAAATACCAAACAGAGTTATTAACTCTTATGAGGTTTTCTTTTGCTACTGCTTTTGTCAAAGGCAAACCGGCAAAAGTTACACTTGTTGCTACCTTATTTTTATCCGGCCAATAAGTATTAACTATTAGAGCCCGATCATCGCCGCTTACGGTATGCTGCCAGGTTAAACTGTTTCCAAAATCAGAAACACGGTGAGAAACATTGCCTATTTCTATTTCACTTGGCGGAATTGCCAAAGTACTGCCGTTTGCCTGATCTGACAGGCCTGACCAGTACTGGCCGTTATAAACCTTTAAAGCAAAACAATATTCCGTGTCCGCGGCTAGGCCCGATACGACATATTCCTGGGGCTCTCCGGCAGAAGCAGCCGGCGCAGGCAGGCTTGAAGTCGCGATTTTTATCCCATTATCCCAGTCCGTATCTAAATTGCAATCCCCGGCTTTTACTTTATAGCGCAAATCATAATAAGCTCCTGCTCCTAAGTTAGCATTATCAGGCGAAGTCCAGAATACTTTAATTGTTGAAACGGTGGAGGAAGCTGCTAAAACAGCCAAATCGTCTACTTCGGCCGGCGGAATAATTTTCGTAGCTTCCTCGCTGCTCCACTCCCCTATATTTCCGGCTTTGTCGCGGGTGCGGGCGCGAAAATAAATATTTTTCCCCGCTTCAACCGCGACATCAAAAATGGCTTCGGTGCTGCTCGTCGCACTTATCCATTCCTGCCAATCCCCGCTTTCAATTTTATATTCAATATCATAACTGGCAATGCCGCTGCCGGTCGTGGTGGCTGTGTCGCTTCCTCCCCAGCCCACGGTAAAACCGGTTGCAGTATAACTTCCCGCCAAACTGGCTACGGTTGAAGTCGGAGCAGTTGTATCTACCAGCCAATTATAAACAGTTGAACTGCTGATATTGCCGGCCGCATCAAAGCCTTTGACTAAAAAAATATGTTCACCTTCAATTAAATCACTAATGGTAGTGCTGGCCCGGCATGATTCCCAGCTGCCGCTGTCCAATTGGCAAAAATAAGTAATATTTTCCTTGTCGGCTTCGAATAAAAAGGCGGCTTCGGTGGAACTGGCAAAACCGGCCGGGCTGCCGGCAATAGTGACGGCAAAGGAAGCCGTATCAATTACCCAGCTAAAAACCGCCGGACTGGCGTCAATATTGCCGGATCTGTCGGAAGCTCTTACCTTTATGATATGCTCACCGTCAGCTAAGCCGGTTAAATTAAGGCGGCCGCCGCAACTCTCCCAGCCGTTATTGTTTAAGTTATAAGAAAAGCTCGAATTATCTTCCGAAGAAGAAAAGGTGAAGCTGGCTAAGCTGGATGAGGAAATTTTTTCCGGCTTGCTTGTAATTGTTGTTTCCGGGGGAGCGCCGTCCCCGCCGAGAAGAATAAAGGCGGAACCAGAAGAAACTTTTGTTCCTAAAATCTCATTTTCCGTCTTCTCTTCTTCTTTATTTAAAACTGTTTCATCTTTTCCGGGAAGAGGGGAAATTATTTCCTGCTCCTTAAGGGGCAAGGGAGCGGGGGTTGAATTATTGCTGCTCGCTTCTGTCTGCCCCGGCGTAAATAAATCATCAGCGGTTACTTTAACTGCTAAGACCTTGCCATTTTCTTTTATCGCTGCTCCGGCTACCGCGCCTATTTTTTCCGCGATTTCTTTTTCCACTTCCTTAAAAGAGGCCGGGCTGTAAAAATTAGTTTCTATGCTTTTGGGATAAAGGTTGGAAATAAGGCTTTTTAATTTTTCCAATAAACTTTTCTTTGCTTCTTCTTTTTCTTTCTTTTCCACTTCTTTAAAAAATAAATCTATCATTCCCGCGCCATAAGAAACCGCCTTGGGGGCAAGTAGGGAGTAATAGTCGGAGTTAACAACGGGGTCATCTATGAAATATTTTATCGCTCCAAATTTTGATTTTATAAAAGCTATTAAACAAAATTTTGAACCTTCTGTGTTACCCGCGACACAGTTTGTTGTCATTCCATTTATTTTCTTCTTGAAAGTGTCACTATCAACTAAAACATTATAATTAATAGTATCCTCGCTTAAAAAATATTTATTAGAATAATTAGCCAAAGAATTAAAATATTCTTCTAAATTATTAAATTTTGTCATTGAAGTTTTAACTAATTTCCAGTCTGAGTTATTTTTTGCCCAATTTTCAAAAGGGTCTGCTAAATGAATGTCAATTCTGGTATGGGCCGGCACTGCCATATCTTCAATTAAATGCAAATTATGGCCTAAAGCCATAAAAGCTTCTTGCCTGTCTCCTTTCACATAAGAATCAATGGCTCTCTGCCAGGTCTGGTTGCCTTTGGGATATAAGGATTGTTTAATATTCTGCCCGGTCCAGTCTTTGGCCGAGGAAAAAGCCGGCAATCCATAGCCGGTTATTGGATTATAAAAATGGTTCATCCACCTGATGGGCGTGTCTTCTTCGCGAGCTCCCTGCATAATCCAGCTAATTTCCAACGTTGAGGAAATTTTATTTCCCGAAGATTCATTAAACAATTCAATGGACTGGCGCGCCAGCGTCGGATGAGTAATAACATCATTAAAAGAAAAAATTTTTTCTATAAAAATAACCGAAACCCCCACGCAAATAGCAGCCAACAAGATTAAATATATTTTCCCATATTTAATTTTCATAATTAAATATTATAAACTATATAATTTCCAATCCCCATTAACGTCCTTTATAAAATCTAAAGGATATCTCATGGTTTCATCTCCCTCTTTCTGCAAAAAATAAAATTGTGCTCTCACCTCGTACATATTTTCCTTTTCTATTTTTTCCGGATAACTGCTATAGATTTGCCCAAACCGGCCTTCCTGATGCGCTTGCGTTAAAGCTTCTTTATTCTCGTTATATCTTTTCCCCGATTCTTTGCTTAATTGCTCAATCGCCAGTTCCAAATTATTTTCTTTTAAGGCCTGCCTGAATTTTGCGTAAGTTTGTTCCGGCGTTATTCGCGTGGCCACATCCGCGTATTTTATCTGCGGATACATCTTGGCCAGTTCTTCCTCGGTATAATCCGCATAAGGAAAATCCGGGCTGGCCAAACCTAAAGCGACTTTATCCATTTTCCTCATCGTCCAAAAATTAAGATAAACGCCAAAAAGCCCGACGACGATAATCGCGATAATGCCGATAATAATAATCTTCTTTAATCTTGCTGTCATAAATTTATAAATTAATATTTAATTTTTTAATAAATATTGACAAAAAATAAATTATATACTATAAAGATACATAAAATTTAAGCACATTCCTTTTATAAAGGGAGGTAATTTGTGAAAAAACTGATTGAAGCCACGAGTATTTTTTACTCGCTGTCAGTCCTCATCGCCTTCGGCCTGGTGTTTTTTAATGAAGCAGCAGCCGGATGCGTAATCGGGGTTGCGGCAATATCGGCCATGGCTACCATAGCTGCCTTGAAAATTCACGACAAACTCGAGGCCAAGGTAATGGGCCTGTATTTCTGATAAAAAATACAAAACAACTTGAAAAGCCATTGGGAAACTGGTGGCTTTTTTTAATCATTGACAAAATTGTATATCTCTGCTATGATTATAAGATTTTGTTCGTAGATGTTGTTCATAAAATAGCTAAAAAATGGAGGTACCTTTATGAAAGATAAAAAGGAAAAGAGTTTATGGAAAGTAGTAGATAGCGCCTCCGGCGCGGAGATAAGAGAAATGATGATTAAGGACGGATGGTCTCCTGATTATTTTGAACAAATTGATGAACTTTCTAAAAAGATAAAAACTCTAGAATCAAAACGGCGCAGGCTCAATAAGCAATTCTGTAAAAATCCTGATGAAAACGTTTTGGAAGAAATTAAAACTCTTGAGCTTGAGATAATTAACTTAAAAAATAAGCTTATGGAGATTCATCTTAAAGAGCATTCAAGAGTTTTGCAACTAAAAAATGGAAGAAAATAACATTACCATGAACATTATAACTATTGGACGTAGTTTCTGTTAGGGAAACTGCGTCCATTTTTTTAAAAGGGTATAAAAATATCAAAGAATATTTGTGTTTTTATTGGCCAGCACCCCTCTCTTACTAACTATTTTACTATAACACTAACCAATCTCTACAACAAAAACCTTGCCTAAACAAGGTTTTTATTTTTTATGTAAAAATAAATAATTACCCTCCATATTTATTGCTTTTTACTTCTTCGTCCAATATTCCACGCTTCTCATTATGCGGAAAGCGTCCGCCGGCTTGCCCAGGAAATAGCGCTCCCCGTCCCCGGTATTTACATACCAGGCCTCGCCATGGCCCTCTACCTGCAGGAGAATTTTTCCTTTCTGTTTATTGGCAAAGTCCATATCTATGCCGAGATTTCCCGCGCCGAGCGGATTAAAGCCAGTTAAAATTTCCTGCTTATCATTATAACCGTCCCCGTCCGTGTCGACTTTAGCCGCGTCCGTGCCCAGAGCTTCTTCGGCTAAATCAGACAAGCCGTCCCCGTCCGTGTCATCGCCTTCCAAATTGGCGTCCGCCACCGGAATTTTTTTTAAATTTTCATTGCTTATGCCCACGCCCAGCCTTATTATCAGGTTATAAATATTGGCCTCGGCCGAGCTAAGGTCAAGCTGGCTTTGGGAATATTTTTCTTCAATCGCGGTTTTTTCATTAAGAACGGTTTTAAACTCTTCGGTTTTAACATCCACCGCCTGGCTTTTTTCTAAGAGATCGGCCTGTACCTGTTTTAATAATTCTTCCCTCTGAGCCAGTTCAGCTTCGGTTGTCCCCAAAGTGCCCTTGGCTTCTTCCAGTTCTTTCTGGACGCTAGAAACGCTAAGCAATAATTTAGTGTTGGCATTATATATTTTAACAATTGCCAAAATCATGCCCAAAAAAATTAAGACCAGAACGCCGTAAAAAAACCACCGCTGGTACCGGCGCAAAGAAATTTCTTTGCCTAATTGTTCGCGGTGGACAATCGGCCGCCCGCAGGAAGGGCAGGTTTCAGAATTATCCGGAATTTGCTTCCGGCAATTAAAACAAATCATATTTTTTAAAGTTTAGTTATTACCTGTATATTATAACACAAAAATCAAATAACCATAAACTTTTTACTCCAAATCCCTGATAAACCTTTCCACTGAAGCTTCCAGGCCCGGGTCCAGAAGAGCCGCTTTCCGGGCGGCCTCAACCGCTTCTTCCTTTCTGCCAAGCTGGGCGTAAAGCTTTGATAAATTCACCCAGATTTCAACGTTTTTCGGCTCTAATCTTGTTAATTGGGCATAAAGGGTAAGCATTCTTTCCGCGTCTCCCTTATCAATATAATGATTAATCACGGTTTTAACAAAAACTGATGAGGAGAACATTTGGGCTCCCCCTTTATCCAAGCATTTATCCATCTCGGCATAACCCTCTTCTTCTCTTTCTAAGGCCATATAAACTTTGGCCAGCTGGCAGGTGCTTTCATAATAATCTTCGTTTAAACTGACGGCGTATTCTAAAGTTTCTATGGCTTTTTCCGTCTCGCCCCGGGTAAGATAAATCTGGGCTTTGGTAAAATAAACCGGGATCCTGCCCGGGCTGGATGCAACAGCCAAGTCAATCGCCTCCAGAGCCTGGTCAGAATAATAATAAAATTTATCGGAATTGTCAGTATTAACCCGGGAAGCGTTATCTAAAACCTGGGCCAATTCCACCTGCATTAAATTGTCCTTTGGATTATATTTTACATTGGCTTTAGCCAGCTCTACGCCATAATCTAAAATCTCTTTGGCTTTTTCCTGTCCGCCTTCGCTAACGGTCATTGAACCAAGAGCTTTTACCAAGCTGGCGCGGCTATCGCGGTCCAAAACGGTATTATAGCTTAAGGCATTTTTATATTCCTCCACGGCGCCGATAACGTCGCCTTTAGCTAAAGCCATCTGGCCGTTTATTGTCCCGATAAGCATCTTAGCCGGTTTCAGGTCGAACTGGTAAATTAAAATTAAGGCAATAAGGCCGAAAACAAACAGAGAATAAATTTCCTTATTTTCCAGGGCCCTGTCCTTCTCTCTAAAAGCCGGCAAGTTTTCTTTTTCATCCTCTTCTGGTTCTTTAGCCCGGGAAAGCCAATAGATATAACCAAGCATTACCATCAAAGAAATATAAGTCACTAAAGCATCAAAGACTACCAAGTTCTGGATAAAATAGGCGACGATTAAGCCAATAAGCAGAATAAAATCCGCTGAGCTTATTTCTCTCTTTTTAAAGCCGCGGATAAGATAAACAAAGGCAGCGATAAAAATCGACAAATACGTAAAAAGGCCCAATAAACCGGTAGTGGAAGCAATATCAATTAAATTATTATGCGCCTGGTCAAAATAAGTTTCACTCCTGGTATAATTATAGAAAGTCGGGTCAAAATACTTATCAAAAATAATAGCGTAATTGCCCAGCCCGGTGCCGAGGATCGGATGGCTGGTAAAATCCCTGGCTGCGGCCCGCCAGGAAATAAAGCGCGTCTGCATGGTTGAACTGGACATGGAAATATTTGCCAATCGAGCCAAGAAAGAATTATTTTGGACGAAAGCGCTATCGCGGTTTAAAACCAGGCCGGTTATGGAAATTATTAAAACGAATAAAAAAAGCAAACCATACCACCTCGCCTTTTTACTCTTACTTAAAATAGCCAGAAGGAACGGCATAAAAAGGAGGCTGGCGCCAAAGCCGAGATAAGCTCCGCGCGTTCCGGAAAAAATTAAAGCCAACAAAACGATAAAGGCCGCCGCCGCCAAAACGGCCCTCAAAAGCCTGTTTCTGGTTTTAAAAAACAAAATAAAAATAAAGGACAGATTAAAAATGGCGTAAGCGCCGACATAAGCGGCGTTGCCGATTGTGGCAATAACCCGGCCGGGTCCCCAGGGACTTTTTATAATTTCCAGCCGCTGAGCAATGCCATGCAGGCTTACCAGAAATCCGAAAATAATAAAAGCCAAAAATAAATCGCGCCAATCGGGCCAGGAGCGCATCACGGTGATTATAATAAAATAGAGAATCAAAAAATGAAACAAATGGAAAAATCCCAGCATTCTTTCAATATCCCCCCAAAAGCTTAAATTAAAATCTGTGCTCCCAAAACAGGATAAAAGCATGGCGGTGAAAAAAGCTAATAATCCGAAGGATATCCAATTTTTTTTCGGGCGCCAACTCGGATATTTTATGATAAGGGCGAGCCAAAAAACAAACAGAATTTCGGTTAGAATATTAAAATAAATCTGTTTGGTGCTGATATAGGGAAAATAAAAATTTTTCCAGGTCAAAAGGACCGAAAGAAAAGAAAGGTAAATTCCCCACCTTAAAATCTTTAAATAAGTATTTTGCGACATAAGTATTTAATGATTAATTAATCAGGCAATCCAAAAATAAAAAATAAAATTCCGGCATCTTATTCCCCGCTTTCCGCTCTTCCCAGATACGCTTCTTTCCCGGCCGTGAGCCAGCCGGTATTAAGAACATGCTTCAAGCCTTCGTCGTAAACAGCAATAATTTCTTCCTTTGTTTTCCCCATCTCATATTCATATAAATCGGCCAATAAGCTATAATAGGTTTCGTCTCCGGGAGATACGGAAATGGCCTCTTTATAATAATTTTCGGCTAATTTATAATCCCCCAAATATTTAGCCATATTGCCGGCGTTGGTCATAAGCAAAGTATTCCGCCGGGAAGTTTTTTTAATCCCCTGCTCATAAATATCAAGGGCTTTTTGATAATAACTCGCGTAGTCGGCAATGCCGGCTTGCTTTGCCCAATCGGCTAAACTCTTCCAGGCCAGGCCCAAAGTAGTATATCTTTCAATATCGTTCTTATCCTCTTCAAGGTTTGCCTGTTTTTCTATAACATCATCAATATAGTTCGCCAATTTCGGGTATTGCTGCTTTAAATCCTCCAGTCTCGCCTGTTCTTTGTGGCTGGCAAAAAAATACCAGCCACCGGCGCCGACGATAATTAGAACCAAAATGATAAAAATAATTTTTTTCATACCTTTTATATTTTATTTTTAATTTTTAAATTTATTAATATCTATCCCCTGCTCTTTCAAAAATTTTTCCGCCTCAGGCGCTAACTCCGGCTGCAACTCCACGGCTTTGCTTAAATTAGCGACAACTTCCTCGTCATTGCCGATGCCCGCATAAGCAACGGCCAGACTCGCATAATATTGCGGATTTTCCGGCTCTCTGGCTATAAGCAGCTCATATAAAGGAATAATTTTTTCATAATCTTTTACTTCCGCATAAACATCAATTAAATATAAAATATTGCCCTTGCTAAAATTTATGCCGAAGTCTTTCCCTTTTTCAAGCTCCTGCCTACCTCTTTCTTTCTGCCCGTCCTGCATCAAAGCCAGCCCCAAAAACCAATGCGGTTCTTCAAATTCCGGATTATTGGCCGTTAACTCTTCCAATATTTTTATACCTTCCTGGTTCTGGCCGGCAATCAGATAATTTTTAGCCAGCATCAAAGGAACATTCTGCCTGCCCTTATTAATATTCCAGGCCTCCTTAAATATTTCCTCTGATCTGGCGAAGTACCTATTATCAATAAATTCGCCCATAAAGCCGTATAATTGTCCGGCCCAAAAACGCATTACATAGGAAGTCGGGTAACTTTTAATTTGGCCTTCAAAAATATCGGCTAACTGGGAAGCGACCGGCTCCAGAGTGTCTTTGTTTAAAATTCCCCTACCGTCAAATTGGGATAAATCCTGGGTTAAAAATATGGCCTGCTCCCACAAAAACGGCACCTTGGCCCGCAAAACTTCCGGCGCCTTTGTCCGCCATAAATATAGAGAGCTAATATCAGCCGCATCAGAAACATCGCCCATTAAGACCGAAGCCCGGAAAAAAGAATAATTTTTATAAATAAGAAAAGGGGCGACAATTATAAAAATCAAGGCCAGCCAGCCGATTGATTTATAAAGAACATTCCGGCCGTAAAAATTACTTTCATTTTCAGCAGAGCCGTAGCAGAAGCTAATAAAAGCTAACAGCCAAAACCAAATTTGCAACGAGTTGGAAGTTTCAATGCCGAAGCTGCTTTGCCCTATATAAGCGGCGGCCGCTCCGATTAAAATAATAAAAACCAATTTTTTCTTTTCGTTCTCCTGCCTGACGGTTGTTTTTATTAAATATAACATGAGGACGGCAATAATCCCTAAATAGCTGAAAAAGCCAACTGACCCCATGGTAGCCAAAACTTCCAGGGGATAATTATGCGGCTTGTCCCAAACAGTTTCCGCCAAAGAATATTTCAAAAATTCCGGGTTGTAATGCTTGTCGAAAACATCCTGAAAATTTTCCGTTCCCCAGCCAAAAACCGGTTTGTCCCGCCAGCCCTTTAGAGCAATCTCCCAGGCCATCAGCCGGGTATTGGCGGTCGTAGTCTTAAGATCCATATCCAATAACCTGGCCACGACCGGAACATTATTCTCAAGATAAGGAGTTTTTTGGTTTAAAATATAAAGGCCTGCGGATAAAATTAGAAATAACACCCCGGCGGCAATAATTATTTTTTTTGCCTTTTTATGCTTTCCTAATAATAAATATGCCAGAGCGACTATAAAAATTCCGCCCATTAAACCGATAAAAGCGCCTCTAATCTGGGTAAAAAATAAGGTAGCTAAATTTAAAAAACTGATTAAGAAAACCGGGTAGCGCCATTTATTGTTTTTATCAAATGAAAAGAACAAGGCCAATCCTAAAAAAGCCGGAATAATCAAATAGGCGGCAAAAAATATCGGATTCCCTATCATCCCGGATAGCCTCGACCCTTTGTCAATAATCCCGTCGAAAAAAGAAAAATATCTTCCGAACCAGGCTAAAAGAGATGAAATAGAGCTTATTATTAAAATCCAAATCCCTAAATTTTGCCAATCTTTTTTGGCAGTAAAAAATTGGCGCAACAAAAGATAAAAAACCCCGAAATGCCAATAAGTGAAAACCCCCTGCGCCCGGGTCTGGTTCCCCCAGAAACTGCGGTTAAAATTAACCCCCAAAATAGCGGCAACAAACTGTAGGCCCAGGAATAATAAAACCAGCCAGTCCAATAAATTCAATCTGGCGATCTTTCTCTCTTTGTTAAAACTGAAATATACCAAAGCCAAAGCCAATAATATTTCAACCAATGCCTGGAAAAGAACCGTCTTGCCGAAATGCCAAGGCTGCATTGTCCGGCTGGTAAAAACCAAAGGCAGGATAAGCGCCAGATAAATGCCGTATTTTATTGTCTTTTCTAAATATTTCATTTTTATAAATTCTTTGGGTTATTTCTATCTAACGCCCATTTATATGGGTTGTCAATTATATACTGCCGTATTCTATTTGATTCATCTTCATTCCGTATTATCCTGTCATAATAATTATCCTGCCATATTTTTGCGCCAGGTTGATTCCGTTTTTCATTTATTATTTTTGCGGTTATAGATTTAAAACCTGCCATTAATGACGATATTGATTTTTTCTCCATTCTGAAATTATTTTTATAATACTGTAGAGACGAACGGCCGTTCATCTCTACGCCAACGGGAAACCGGCCGTTCGTCTCTACGCTATTATTATTAATTATAACAATCGCATGCAAATGATTCGGCATTATAATAAAATAATCCAAAATAATTTCTTTCCTAATTATGGCGGATTTCTTCCATTCTTTTCCAACAACCTCCCCGAATTTATTTAATATCATCTTCCCGTTATTTATTCTGCCAAATAATTCAACCCTATTTTTTGTGCAAATCGTTACAAAATAATATCCATCGTTAGAATAATCCCACCCATCATATCGGCAGGATTTTATGCGATATTTATTTTTGTATAAATCGCCCTCCATTTAACCATATTATATCATAAAAAATTGTAAAGACGAACAGCGTAGAGACGAACGGCCGTTCGTCTCTACGCTGTTCGTCGCTAAAAACAAAACCCCGCCGCTTGAAAGCGGCGGGGTTTTTCTATATCAATCGTCTCAACAATTAATAAGTCAGAGTCTTAGGAGTCAACGGTAAGCTGTTGACAGAAATGAGGGTTGAGCCTGCACTGTCATCCCAACCGATATCTCCGGCAGCCATATTGACTGACAAAGACCAATCGCCGGAAACGTTGCCATCAGTTGTGTCCAAAGTGAAGAGGAACAACTTGGTGGCGCCGGCCGCGATCTCAACATCACTCATGCCGTCATCAGTAATAGCCGTATCGCCAAAGTTCTGATTTGCTCCGGAAGCTAAAAAGTCAGTGGCCTCTAAGGCGGTAGTACTGGTGCTGTCCTTATAGACAGTTAAGGTTCTGTCAGCAGTGTTCGAGATAGTGGTTGATAAAGCCAAGTTAACATACTTGATAATGGCGGTATAATTACCGGCATTAGCCGAGTTTGTAATGTTAATCTTAGCAATTATCTGGGCAGAACTGCCGACCGTAGCGCCAGTCGGACTGTCGCCGGCCCAAGCCGCAGAAACCTTAGTCCTATACACCGTCATCCGGTTGCCGGCCTGATCAAGATCACCGGCTGCATCAGACTTCGCATAGTAGAGAATGGTATTGGCCGCATTGGTCAAAACCGTACCTGACGAAGCGCCTTTGGCAACTATAGTTTCAGTCGCAGTCAGACCGTTTTCTGCCGGTATAGTAATCGTATGGGTGGAACCGGAAACCGCGCCGTCAGATGCCGTAGACACGTCAGCTTTGACAATAATAGTCTTGGTGCCGCCGGCCGGAACCGTTAGATTGATCCCGCCGATAGTGGCATGGGCCAAAGTGGAAGTAGAAGTGGTGCTATCGGACACAAACTGGACCGGACCGCCAAGCGCAGTCGAAGGACTAGCCGCATCATAAATCTTAACATTCCTTAAGGTACCGGTAGCGTTAGCGGAGACATTGTCAAACACTGATAACTGGGTGATATTAATGTCTTCAGAAGCGGTGGCTTCCAGTTTGAACCGGGCGACTTCCTGATCCGTGGCGCCCATGACTAATTGCTGGGCAACCGGGGTATCAGCGTCATCAGAAATATAGAGATTGCCGGCTGTGGCAATATACATAGTCTGCAATTCGTAATCGGCCGGATTTTCATCCGCGGAAGCGTTGGTAACGTCGCCAGTGGCAGATACAGAGGCAAATTTTATGCCATAAATATTATAGCCCTGGTTAGCCGCGCTGCTCTTAACATCGGCATAAACGTCAACCACATATTGCCCGCCAGCCGCGATCTTAATCGCCGGGCTCGGGCTGAAGTTGTAAGAGCCAGAAGTTGAAGTATTAAGGTTGCCGATCGTGTTGCCTAACTGGGTGCCGCTGGAATTCTTTAATTTCAAATTCTGGAAGTTATTACCCATTAAGGTAGTAGCAGAAAAATCAATTAAAGAAATCTGGGTAACGGTCACGGATTCTCCCGGTCCGGCTGTCAAAGTTATGGAAGCAATCTTAACATTGCTGGCGCTGGCCACGCCGGTCGGAGTGGTAGCTGACCGGTCGCCGAAAGAAGTATTTTCGGCCGAGGTCAAAGCGCCGGTCCTGACAGTCAGAACATTGGCGCTAATAACGCCTCCAGTTCCGGTCGTGCCGGTTACCTGCCTGGTGTAATCAACTGACTTCACGTCGCCTAACTGGAGCGTAATTGTTTCGGTGTCAGTCAAGCTAACGCCGTCATAATCCTTTATATCCGCTGTCACAACCAAAGTCTTGGTCGTGTTAGCCGGAATAATAAGGGCGTTGCCGCAGGTAAATTCAGTGGCAACGGTTTCGACTACATTCTGGGTTGTGCCAACCTGGGAACCGTCAACGGATAATTTAACCTGATATAAACCGTTGGCCGATGTGCTTTCAACGGTATGGATCCAGACACTGTCAATTTTAATGTCTTCACCAACCGCTTTTAAGTCAAACTTAGCAACATCAACTCCGGTAGCGCCGGCGGCGACATTGCCGCTCGCCGAAGCTATATTCTTGGAAATAGTTAAGCTCCCGGTGTTAATGGTAACGTCTGCGCCATAGCTAACCTTCGCCCAGGTATCAGCCTGGTTAGGAGTTATGTAGACGCCGTATTGCACGTCCTTAGCGACTATATCTTCCTTATTGTAGAAATAAAGGCGATAAGTCCGGCTGGTTCCGCTGACAATATCAGCTTTTAAGGAAATAGTCTTGGTAATGCCCTTGTCAATCCTATAAGCTGGTGAAAAATCGAAAGTGATGGTCTTGTCAGAAGCCATAGCGGAAACGGTTGAGCCGATCTGGGTTCCGCCAACATCTAATTTGAAGTTGGCTAAATCGCCCACGCTCACCGTTCCGATAATGGTGAATTTCAGCCTTTCAATGTCAATCTTCTGGTCAGTGGAAGCGGCCGTGAATTTCCAAATTTCCTGGCCGGTTGTTCCCGGATCAGGATTGGACATAGTGCCGCTGGTAGTTACTTGTAATCTGCCTAAGTCAGTAACAGCTGCGGTAGACATGGTATTACCGGTAATCGGGAAACTGCCGGAAACGGCAGCGCCGTCGGTAACAATGTCAGCCGCAGTTAAGACGGAAAAGCTATAAGCTCTGGAAGCGTTCGTGTCCTTATCAAGGTTAACCTTTAAGGTAATAGCTTTGGTCGTTCCGGCCGGAACCGAGAATAAACCGGCGCTGTTAGTAAAGGTTAAAACAGCTTCAGAAATTGAACTGTATTTTGCCAATAAAGTGCTGCCATCGTACAGGTAGAACTCGGCAAAATCAGTATCAGCTGAAGGAACGCCGGCTCTCTTAAACTTCAAAGTCGTAACTTTGACTGCGCCGTCAGCGGCCGCGGTAAAGTTAACTTTGGTTACCGGAATAAAAGCCTGCCCAGCTGCAGTCGTGGTGTCAGTCAAGGTAGTAGCGGAGGCCGGGGTGTCTGAAGCTAAAGCTACAGTCAAACCCGTGCCGGCGCCGGCTACAATGCCCTGGCCTGTTCCGCCACCCTGAGAAGTATCGTTCTTAGTGGCGGTAGTGATTTCGGAACCCACAGACGGCATAGCCAAAGTGGAAGTGATGACATCAGCCCATTTGAAGCGATTAGCCGTGAAAGCGGCTTCAGTCGCAACTTTGCTGGCAGTGCCATCGGCGTTGATGTAATAAACATCAGCCGCTGTCCCGAACTTTACCAAACTGCCGGTCGGGTAAGCGGTTGAGCTGATCTGGCCTGAACTAACCGTGTAGTTAGTAAAGAAAGCGTCAGGAACGTCAATAATGCGCTTGGCCCAATCAGCTCCGTAAAGGGCTAAAGCAGTCGCTTCGTCCGGAACCCATTTCAAAGTCCCGTTCGGTTCAACCGCATAGACCTTAGGATTGGTTGTGATCTTAACTAATTTAGTACCTGGCCTAACAGTGACGTTAGCTGCCAAAGGATATGACTCTAACTCGCTTTGAGGAATAGTCACAACCCCGGAGAAGTCGCTGTACCAGGAGAAATAAGTCTGTTCATTAGGGAAAACATATCTTTTACCATCGGCGCCCAAATAATAAACGGAGGAAAGTCCGTTCATCTTGATTAAGTCACCGGCAGAGGCGGCCGCGTTCACTTCCGGAACGACAACTACGCTCATAGCCAAAACTGTGACTAGCATGACGCTGATAGTAAAAACTTTTCGTATTCTACTCATAATAAGTCTTTTTTCCCGCACCTTTTAAGCATTTGTATCGTCTTCATCACCCTCTATACTTTTTTTGATTTTTCTTTTTAACTGACTATAGGATTTCCCGAAGTGTTTCAGCTGTTTCTCTCTTTCTTTTGCATCTTCCTTAGATCTATAAGCTTCATAATAAACCAGAACTAACGGCCTTCTATGTCTTGTTGATTTTACTTTACCTTCCTTATGATACTTATTAAATCTTTCTAAATCTTTTTAAATCTTTCTTTTAAATCATCAGAATATCCAATGTATAACTTCCTATCTTTCAAACTCTTCAGAAGGTAAACATAATACATAAAAAATACTTATGCTTAAAAGGTGCGGGATTTTCGCTTCTTGAATAAACCTAAATTTTAAGCAAATCAACCGGAATCCCGTCCCCCCACACTTATATATATAAGTATTTAGCTGGGGGCAAATTGCATAGGGAAATTCGCCCATCTGCCTTATCGACTTACTTGGCAGACCTCCCCCACTTAATATACATAAGTGTGGGGGTAAAATTTGTTGATTTACTAAAGAAATTTTGGTTCAAAAAGCAATTTTTATTTATTAATTTAAGTAAACCTATCCCGAGAACTCGGGACTCGACCTTGACCAGGCCTACTTGCTCCACTAATGTGGATTTGGCAATTATCCAAAAAATAATTAGCAAATCAACACTAGTTTCAAATAAAAGTCCAAGGTTCAAATGTCAAATCAATTTCAAATGCCAAAATCCAAAACTATTTTTGGTATTGGGATTTTAACGTTTGGACTTCATAAATCTTACTTCTCGACTTTATATTCTTCCGTGCTGGTCGCTCCGTCGCTTGCTCCTTTCACCTCGCCCCTATCTTCCAGGCCGACATTATTCACAATATTATTGGCTTCTTCAAGTTTATTTAAAGTGCCGCCATAATCCTTCTCGTTAAAAAGCTCTTCGGCTTCTTCCAGTATTTTGTGGGCGTCTCCTAAATCAGCCGGGTGCCCACCTGCTTCTTTGGCCGGCGTATTCGTTGCTTTCTCTGCTCCTTCGGTTTTAATTATTCCAACTTCTCCGGTTTCAGTCTGGTTACTCTCCGCGACAATTTCTTCTTTCTGCGGTTCAGAAACCTGGACGCCCCGCTCTTCTCTTCCTAAATTAGCGCTAAAAACTTTATCCTCTTCACTTCCCCCTTCCGTCTTGCTTGGCGCAGCTCCCATCTCTTTGAGTTTTGTTTTCGCCACTTTCATTTCATTCTTAAAATTTTCCGATAATTTTTCTGTTTTTGATTTCCCGGCCTCATCACCTGAATCAGTCTTGGCTAAAATTTCCGTTATGTCCTTGGCGTGGTCATTGGCAAACTTAAAACTAAGCTTGGCTTTTTTCTCCTCGCCGAAAGTAACGGCTAACTGGGCTTTCTCGCTGATAATCCTCGCTATGTACAAAGAGCTGTCCGGCTTAGTTAAGCGGGCGGCCCCGACGCTAAAAGCGCTCCCGGCCACAATCAGCAAACAAACAAAAAATACCGCCCACGCCGGAGTTGAGAAAAATCTCGCCAGCGTCCGCGGTAAAACAAAAATCTTTACCATCGCTCCGTTCTCTTTCGCGGCCGGAACAACCGTAGCCGAAATCTGGCTAAATAAAATCGCCCGGTTTTTTTCTTTCCATTCCCTGTCCGGGGCCATTGATTTCAAGCTATTTAATTTTTCTATTAACTCTTTATTTTCCATTTTCGTTTTCCATTAATTCCCTTAAAGCTTTTAAGGCGCGGTGAAGCAGAACCCGCACGTTGTTTTTCGGCTTATCCAGGATAGCCGCCATCTCCTTTATATTTAATTCGTCAATGAATCTTAAGATAATAACTTCCCGGTACTCGTCTTTTAATTCTTTAAGTTTCTGTTCAATTATCCCGAAATCGAAATTTATTTCCGCCTGCCTGGCAATATCCTGTTTCTCGTCTTTTATGTCTATCGGCTCGCCCTCTTTATTCTCAAAAGAGACTTTGCTAAAATTGGAATTTTTTCTGTAATGATCAATGATTGAAGTTCTGGCTATCTTATAAATCAAAGCCCTTAAAGTTTTAAAATCTTCTATACTGCTGTCCTGAATATAATTCCAGGTCTTTAGGAAGACGACCGAAGTCAGGTCATTAGCCTCTTCTTTGTTGCCTACTTTAAAATATACAAAACGGAATATCTGATCAACATATAAATCATAAGCTTTTATGAAAGCTTCTTTATCCCTTTTCTTTACTCCGGACAATAACTCCTTTTCCTGCTTTTTTGTAACCAAGGAATTTTGAATTTTATTAAAGTCCATTATCTCTGTTGCTTGCCTAAGTTTTTGGCTTTGGCAAGTTAATTAATTATACGTGGAAAATAAGGAAATATTACACTAAATTCTAGGGAAATAAATGGAAAAAAATAAAAAAAATTAAAGAAATAATTCAAAAATCAGGGAAAACGGTCCCCTGCTATCAACAAAAAGAGCTAATATTAGCCCCAAAAATCTATTATTTCCTCTACTATTAACACCTATATTTACTTTTTAAATCCTAACATATTTGATTAAATAAGGCAAATTAAGGGTAAAAATCAATAACCAATTTCCGGCTTCCGGACGATTTAACCACCCGTAAAAGATTGCCGATAAGACAGCAAATTTATAATTGAAAATTAACAATTAATAATTGTTATTTTCCCCTCTTGCTTTTTTTGAGTAATATGATAAGATATTAGAAATAAATGGACTTTAGTCTAATATATCTTAGACTTAAAGTATTATTTCTCCTTACATTAACCCATGAAAACAGCTAAAAATACCATCCATTAATCAAATTAATTATACTTTAGTCTACAAAAACGTAGACTAAAACTAAAAAATTGTTTTATATTAGCTAATTCCATACTTTAGTCTACAAGAATGTAGACTAAAGTTGTAAAAAAATGCCAAAAAAATATAAAACACGCGCCAAATCCCTTGAAACTAATAATACCGAAATTATTGAAAAACCCGGGGGAAATAATCAAAAGAATGAATATCTGCCCTTGTTAATAAAAACCATAAAAAATCCTCTCTGGCTCTCTGTGTCTGAAGCAGCTAAATTGGGCGGGGTGCAGACAAAAACAATCAGGCGGGCCATAAAATCCAATCATTTAAGGTATAAAGTTGTTGGCAACCGCTATTTAATCAATTTAGAATCTCTAATCGCTTTTTCGTATACCAAAAGAAAGCTCAAAAATAAATTAAACCAATACGGCCTTGGCCAATACATAGAAAAATGGGGAAAATAGCTTAAAAATATAAAACAGGCTAACGCAATCTTTGGAAAAGAGGCTTAAACCATAATTTTACGGTTTTAGCCTCTTTTTTATTTTATTTTTATATTATTTTATTATTTTATCAGTTATCCACAGCCAAAAATTGTAAAAAATTAAAAAATATCTTATAATATTAACAAGGAAAAAAATTTCAAACTACTAACGTAACAACCCCATGCTTTATGTTTAGTTTTAATTGGAAAAAGGACAACTTTTTTGATAATGCTGATAAAATTTTTTTTCAAACCCTAAATTTTAAAACTACCCGCATTATTCTTACTCAAATAATACCGGTCTAGTTTATGATGGCCGGTATTATTTTTTATTAGTTAAAGAGGCCTTAATATATAAAAATACAAAAGGAGGATTAAAAAAATAAAAAGCTTTAAAAGGTCGATTCCATAAACTTTATTTTATGGGAAGCTCTTTTTCCTCTCTAGTATACTAAAAATTAGCAAAAATTAATGACTTATAGGCCTATTTATTAATTCTGCTAATATTAAAAAACAATCACCCTATCTGATAATTTAATTTTAAAAGTCGATTAAATTAATTATAAGGGTGAACAATAAAAAAATTATGGAAAAATTTACTAAATCAAAATTGGCTGCGCAAATTGCCATAACCTCTTTTGTCGCCGCCTTAGCTATAGTCGGCGTTGCTTACGCCACTACTATCGGGACTAATATTTCTACCACCGGAACTATGGGCGTTGGCACTTCTACTCCTTCCGGAACCCTAGCAATAGACGTAGATGAAGCAACCAGCCCGTTTGTTATTGGCTCCTCAACCTCTACCTACTTAACAATGGACCATACGGGAAATCTAACGGTTGATACTGATACTTTGTATGTAAGCGCTGTTAATAACAGAGTTGGTATTGGCACTTCTACGCCTAGTTTTCAACTTAGCATAGGGGCTGATTCCGCTACTTCCACTGTTGGTATGGGAAAATTTTGTATGTATGTGCAAGACCAACACGGAGAAAATGTCTATATAACCCTTAATATGGACGCGGCCGATGCTAGCGCCGGTATTTTCGCTACTTCTACTATTGATTGCAGGCAGTAATTAGATATAGTTATTGCTCTCCTTCCCGTTTGATTTTATGGGAAGATTTAGAGGAATTATAACTAATCTTGATAAAATTATGGCTAAAACACCTAAATTGGTTTTATTCTTAGTTGCTCTCCTGCTTGCTTTTCCAGCCCTGACAACGGCGACTACCGAATTCACGGCTGATGGTAATATCACGGTTAGCGCCGTCACTTTCGGATCAACTACGGCTGAAATGCTTGTTATGACTGGCTCTACCGCCGAAAGCTGGACAATAACCAGTGGCGGCACTTTTACCGTAACTAACCCCGGCAACTTTATGGTCGGTTCCGCTGTCGCCGAGACGAATGTCAAAGGAATTAAGGTTACCTTGGATGGAGTTGCAGTCGCCTGTGCTAAAAATACTACTCCGGGAACAAACTACGTCACTCTCCCAGCCACCGCCGGCACCTATACTATAGTGCCCGTCACAACAAATGTTGCCAATGCCGTTATCTATAATACCAGTTGCGGCGCCTCCGAATGCGCTTCCGGATATTCTGTTTCCGGAAGCGGAGCTGACGCTGGTTGCGTAGTTACTGGCACTGGCGGTACTACCCCGACTTGTACTTCCTGGACATACTCTAGCTGGGGAACTTGTTCATCAAGCGGACAACAGACAAGAACAGTTGTATCTTCATCGCCAAGCGGCTGCACCGGCGGTAGCCCAGTAACAACTCAATCCTGCACCCCGGCCTCTTCTTCATCTTCGTCCAGTCCTGGCGCCTCAGCTACGCCTGCTCCCGCCGCTACCCCAGCCGCCGAAGAAACAACAACCACCGAAACCACTCCAACAACCACCGAAACCCCAACTACTGTCGCTACTCCCGCTGCTACGGCGGAAAAAGTTTCTACCACAGCCGGAGTGCCGGCTACTGATAGCGCCGGTAAAGTCACTTTGGAGCAAATGACGGCTGATGCGACAGCGGTTGCTTCCGCTGACGTTAACCAGGTTATTGCCGAGATGGGCGTAAGCCGGGATACGGCTGCGGAAAAAACCTATAGTGAGGGTATTGTCGCTAAAGTAGTGACTGGCGCCAGTGTTACAGCCGAAATTCGCAATACCATAAATAACTTCGTTACTTATGGCACAAAAGCCACTAAATCATTAGGGGCGGGCGAACGGGCCGGTGTGGTTAACAGCTTTAAAGCAGCTTTGGGCAAATTGCCAACCACGGAAGCGGACTGGAATGACGTTATAAAGATAGCTAATGGGCGCTGGCCAAGCCAAATAAGCAAAGCGGCTGAAGATAAGGCGACAATAAACTTTAAAAAAGTTTATTTAAGGGATCCGGACAGAAAGAATGCCCATGACGATGCCGCTGTAACCGTAATGGCTTACGGCTTAAGGCCGGCTGACAGAAACCTCAATAGTGAAAAAGCGGCGATTAAATCCTTTAAGGCTATTTACGGATATGCGCCTTCCGCCGCTACGGCCTGGGATGTAGTTCGAGCTATCGCTTATTCTGGAGCGACAAGATAATTAAGAATAAACTCAATAAAAAATAATCCCGCCCCTTGAGGGGCGGGATTATTTTTTTAAACCTTTTAAAATCTATTAGAGAACAGCATCTTTAGCAGACTTAGACACTCTGAATTTAACTACGGTCTTGGCCGGAATCTGGATTTCTTGGCCAGTAGCCGGGTTGCGGCCCATTCTCGCTTTTCTGTGCACTTTTACCAATTTGCCGATTCCAGGAACGACAAACTCTCCTGCGCCCTTTACCTCCTTATACGCCATCTCGGTCAAAGAGTCCATGAAATTAGCCACATCTTTCTTGCTTAAGCCGGTTTTCTCGGCTAAAGCCGAAAGCATCTGTGACTTGGTCATTTTTGCCATAAGTTTTTTAAAAATTAATTTGTTAATTTGCGGAATCAATTGGAAATGATAGTAAATATATAAATAAACCCCGCACTTTTCTGATGGAGCAACAGCTCGCCAGAAAGCTCTATTTTCTTACTAGAAAATACTATCTGCAAGATAATATATTCTAGAAAGGTGCTGGGTAAATTAAGGAGTTTTAAAGGCCTAAATCCTTAATTTTATTTATATATTTACCCACAACTGATCCACAAGCTAATTACATTATACAGTAAAATATTAAAAAACACCAATAATTTTAAAGAAAATCGAAATTTTACCAAATTATTTTTTACTAAAAATATATAATTTTAGCTAATATTAAAGAAAAAAATTAAAAAATCAATTATTTTTTGCCATCTCATTTTTCCCCAATTAATGCCTCTAACATGGCTGTTTCTGCAAATCTGCCAGTTTTATTTAGTTTTAAAAGATTTTTTCTAAGCTCATCTTCAAACTCCTTAATCTGGTCGCCAAATAGCCAACGCGCCGCGAAAGAGGTGGAATACAAAAAACCTATAATACTATTAATATCCCAGTTTTGTTTATATTTATCTTTATATTTTGCTAAAACAGTGAATTTTGAGCGGTCAAGTATGTCTTCATAACGATCTTTTTTCTCATTAAAGTAACCTTTGCCTGCCCGCCGTTTTTCTCCTAAATATTTTTTAATAATCTTTAAAACAACTTTTTTCCAGGCGTCATTTCCCGGATTTCTCTGAATTGAAGAAATATTGGAAAAAATAACTACACCGCCGCCCGGTTTAGTAATTTTATAAACTTTTTCTAAAACTTTATCCTGTTCCATCCAATGAAAAGATGCGCCCATTGTCGTTAAATCAAAAAATCCCAATTTTTCTGAAATTTGTTCGGCATATATTTGTTGCCAAAAAATATTAGAGATTCCTTTTGCCTTGGCCAGAGATTTGCCTTCTTGAAGCATTTCTTTATTGGGATCAACGGCTACCACTTCTTTGACAATTTTAGAAAAAGGGATAGCGATCTGGCCAGTGCCAGTTCCCAAATCCAGAACCCTGGATCCCTTGTTTAGCTTAAATAAATTCGCCAAATACTTATAAAAAGATGCCGGATAACCGCGCCTAAATCTTGCATAATACCAAGCTGCTCCTTTAAATAATTCCTGGTCTCTTTGCTTTGGCATAATTTTTATAACGTTAAATTATTGATTGCCCGCCAGTTGCCCGCAAGCCCCCTTTATTTCCTCACCCAGGCTTTTTCTGATAGTGGCTCCGACTTTATTCTTATTAAGATAATCTTTAAACCATTTAAGATAATCTTTAAACCATTCCGTTGTTTTAGCATCGGACGGGGAAAAGCCGCCGCTGGCAGCATTATAGCGGATTAAATTAACATGAATAAGCTTTGCCCCGCCTTCAATTGACTTAATAAATTCAATCAGCTCGTCGGCCTGAGCCGCCTGGTCATTCAGGCCTTTGAACATAACATATTCAAAAAAAACTTTGCGGTTTGTTTTGCTAAAATAATAGGTTAAAGCTTTTTTTAATTGGTTTAGGTTAAAGCGCCGGTTAACCGGCATATACTGGCTGCGCTGCCGGTCATTCGGGAAAATAAGAGAAACGGCTAAGTTAATTTGGGGAAATTCCCGCGCCATGTTTTTTATGCCGTCGGGTATGCCGGAAGTGGAAACGGAAATGCTCCTTGAGCCGAGATTAAAAAATTCCTTATCTATCAAAATCTTTAAAGCGCTTTTAACCTCGGGCCAATTAAGAAACGGCTCGCCCATGCCCATAAAAACCAGGCTGGAAAACTTTCCGGCCAGCTTCTTCTCTTTAAAAAAATTTTTCCAGAAAAGAACCTGGTCCGTAATTTCCTCGCTCGTTAAATTGCGCCTGAATCCGCCTTGTCCGGTGGCGCAGAAACGGCAGGCCAAAGAGCAGCCGACCTGGCTTGAGAGGCAGGCTGACCAGCGCCCGGGCAAAGGCGAAAGCAGAACCGTTTCTATTACCGCGCCGTCAGAAAGGCGCAACAAAGCCTTAAACGATAAACCATCCTTGGACTCAAGAATTTTCTCCGCCTTAAAAGACAAAGGGGAAATTTTTTCGGCTAAATCTTCGGCTAAAGATTTCGAGATAGTTGAAATATTTTTAAAATCCAAAACAAACTGCTTGGTAAAAGCATCCTTAATTTGCCGGTACCTAAAAGCCGGCTCCCCTATTTCCTTAAGTATTGACTGCAATTTTATAAAATCCATAAATTACTCCAAAGTAATTAAAACTATTTCTCCCCGGCTGCCGGTGCGCATCGTCGGACCCCAAACTCCGGTGCCGCTGGTAGTATAAAGAGTAAAATCTCCGTCCTGGTGCAACCCGTAGTCGTAGCCATGGTAAATCAATTTCGTGATCAGGTTAAAAGGAAAAATCTGGCCGGCATGAGTATGGCCCGATAATTGCAAATCAATGCCAAACTCTTTGGTGCCGGTAAAATCCGTCTTGGGCGATAAATAAATATCTTTATGCGAATTATTGCCATTTGCCTGGCTGGAAAAAACATCAACTGGCGCATGATAAAGTAAAATACTCGGCTCTTCCGGATTATAATTACTTTTTACACTCTCCAGATCCTTTTTTTGCCCAAGCTCGGGATAACTTACGCCAATTATCTGCAGGCCTTCTATTTCCGCTATTTTATCATCCAAAACATTTATTTTGGTCTTCCTTAAAACAGACAAAACTCTCTCTGTACCCAGATAAATTTCGTGGTTGCCGGTCACATAATAAACAGGCGCCTTAAATCCGTTCAGAGGATCAACAAAAGAATCCAAGTCTCCGTCCATGCCGTCAAACAAATCCCCGGTAATCACAACCATCTCCGGATTAAGGCTATTTACTTTTCCCACAACCTGCTCTAAAAAATTTTTTCCTAAAATTTCCCCTAAATGCAGGTCGGAAATCTGGACAATTGTTTTTCCTTGCCAATTTTCTGGCAGATTATCAAGAGAGACGGTTATTCTTTTTACTGCCGGGGATAAAGCATTAAAGACGCCATAACCGCTGAAAAGAAGAACAAGGGCTAAAACCGCTATGCCCGTGGCAAACGGGCTTATTTTTTTGCCAAAAGCTTCACCGGCCCCGGTTATAAGCCAGGCCGCCCCGATAACTAACAAAAAATTTATTAATACGCCCAGCCAAAGGGAAAAAATAAAATATAAGGTTTTAGTCAGCAAAATCTCCTGCCAATGGACTAAAAACGAAAAAAAAATAAAACCTATGGGCAGAAACCAGAAAACCAAACGCAGGATATTCTTCGTCCGCCGACGGCTGACGGAAAAACTTTGGATAAAAAAATTGTAAACCAGCCAATGGCCGCCGATTAGAAAAATTATGGCTGCAAATAAAAAAATATATATCATAGACTATTTTTATTATAACAAAAATAGCCAACATCGGCTATTACTGGCTAGCGTAACACTCCAATTTCAACTTGCTTATGACAAGGCTTTGGAGGCTTTCCCAGGACTGTTTTTACTATTTTACCAATTTACCAAGGCACTCAATTGAGTTTAAAAATTAATTCATCTTTATAATAATTAAATAAAGAATTTGGTAAATCGATAAGCTTAATTTTTTCTTTGCTACATATCGTTGGCAATTTTTCGATGAGCTTGTTATCTTTTTTAAAACTCTCGTCAGTAACTAAAATGGAATCACTGTGGGCCATACAATAAGCCGCTAGATATAAATCGGCGTGTTTGTCTAAATAAAGGTTCAACACGCGATCTATCAAATTGTAATCCACCTTACCAGTCGTCTGATCTCTATAATATCTTTCATTTTCCGGCTTATAATATTTATCTCTAAGAATTTGCACATCATCTATTAAATCTACCGTATTAACAAAAAATGGTTTAATATATTTTCTGAGCTCGTCAATTTCTTGTTGACTTTTTATTGTCGTGAATTCTTTAAAAACCCTGTCAATAATTATTATTTCTCCTGATTTAATTTTATCAAGAAGAAAATCTCTTAATTTCTTATAAATTTCACCGCTATAATCCCGATCAAAAAAATAGTAATTAAAAAAATTTACTAAACTATTATTATCAATAACTAATTTTTTAGAATCTTCTGCCATCTTAATATATTACATCAATAATATTTTTTTCTGGTTTTATCTTTAAATATTCCCTTAAACTGTTTTCGTTGATGTTACCTTCAAAATAATTAATTTTAACGAGCTCTTTCAACAAACTAGATTCAATAGCCTTAAAGGTAGGGTGTATTGGCTCCTTGCCCGCAGCGACTCTTTTTTCATTTTCTCTTCTTCTTTTTTCTTTTTCTTCTTCCTTGTTCTTTTTTATTATTTGACTTATTTCTTCCATTATTTTTTTATAATCTTTCTCTGAGATTTTTTCTTCTATACGCAGCCTCGTATAGAAAGCCGAGTAACTCAAAAAGGTATTATTATGAAGATATTCAATTGCTTCCCGATAAAAGTTGTTATTTTTTGAAGCTTGACCAAGTTTTTTAAATTTATCTTTTTGATTATTTAATAGAAAATAAAATGCAAAAGTATTACACCATTGCTCAACCTTATTTTTATTAAAGTTCGTCTTTTCTTCAATCACATCATCAATTTCTTCCTGTTCAAGAATATAATGGGAAAATTCATGCACTAAGGTAAATATTTCTCTCCTTATATGCTGTTTCTTGATTACGATCATATTAGGACCAATGAAAAAACCATTAAAATTTACTTTATCTTTCTTGCGAGGCATTTCTAAGTGTTCAAAAACAAAAATATCTAATTGCTCTAAGGTCCTAATCAAATTTTTCAAATAACCACGGCTGTCGCCTAATTTTATTTTTTGTATAATTTTTTTTTCAATCAAATCATTTTCTATTTTTAAAACAAGGCTAGAAATTTCAAGCGCGACATTCTCGGGGTTATCTACCAATTTATATCTCTTAATTGTCTTGACGGAAACAAAATTTATGTAATTTCCTAAAATTTTGATATCAGTGCTTAATTCCTCGTATTTATTTACTATTTTTATTGATTCTAATTTTATCTCGGAATTAAAAATATCCTTCCTGAAAAAAATACTGCTTTTTTTAACATCGGGTATTCCTCTGTTTGTTACATACCAAGAAATACCTTTCTCAAAAATTTTATCAATTCTCTTTAGCAGAGATTCACTAACTTTTTCCCTCTGATCTAAAATTTCATTTAAACTTTCTAAACTGACTACATCTCTTTTTTTGTTGCGATTCAACAAATTTAAAAATTCCCCTTTCGACAACTTGTATAAATCTAAAAGATATCTCAGTCTTGAGGGGTTAATTTTAAACATTATTTTATTTGATGAAGCCATTTAAATAAGCTTTCGTTTATTTAAAATATTCTATAAATATATTATAACACATGACATCTTATAGCCGCAACCCTTAGGGAAAAACTTAACACCGAAATGGCAAGGCTAGAACCGAACAATAACCCCATTTTTATTACACAAAAAGAGGCTTCCGCCTCTCTTCATCTACGCTAGCAAGGATGAGGGAACCCGCCTTCGCTTCGCTGCGGCGAGGCAGGTCGAACCCTCTTATTTATCTCGCAGGGGAAGAAGGAATCGGACCCTCATCACAGGTTTTGGAGACCCGTGTTCTACCATTGAACTATTCCCCCATTATTGACAATTGACAATTGACAGTTGACAGTTGACAGTTGACAGTTGACTTTTAACCTTTTGACTTTATTTTCTTAAATTTTTTATAAATCCGCCTAACTGTTTTACTATACTTTCTAAATCTTCTTTTAGAACTTCTGATTCTTTATCTGAAATTTTCTTAAAATCACGCATAATATCCAGACAGGCAGCTACTTCGTTTGCTGAGGCGACAGAAATTTCTAAAAATTTAGCAAAATCTTTATCGGATTTTTTCGCAGAACCTTCTGCAATATTCAAAATTACTGACAGCGCTGCCCGTTTTATCTGATCTCTGAAAGAATAATCTTGAACTCTTATTGATATAATCAAAATATTTTTGTAACATCTCTTCGCCTGCTCATAAACCGGAAAGTCAAAAAATCTAAAAGTCTTCATAATTAACTATTTTCGTTCTTTAATAATAGTCAATTGTTAATTGTTAATAGTTAATTGTCATTTCTCCAGCGCTTCTCCGTATTCCAGCTCGTAAATATGGAAAACCGTGATGGCAATGGAAATTATCAACGGCCCTAAAAATACGCCCCAGAAGCCGAATAAAGAAATCCCGCCCAGAATGGATAAAATTATAAAAATCGGATGGACCTGGGCCTTGCCTCTGATAACATAAGCCCGGATAAGGTTGTCAATCACGCTAATCACCAAAACGCCCCAAGCCAGAAGAAAAACTCCCTGCCAGATTTTACCGACAAAAAGAAGATAGATTGCTACCGGAAACCAGATAAAACCGGCACCGATATAAGGAAGGAGAGAAAAAAACCCCATAAGCAAACCGGCGAAAAAGGCCGGCAAACCGACAATCATAAATCCGATTGCGCCGGCCGCTCCCTGGGCAATCGCCACCACGAAAGTTGAAATCATGGTTGAATAACTTACATCGCGGAATTTCTTAAATATTTCCCGGTCATATTTATTGGAAAGGGGCGTCCAATACATTATTTTGTCCATCATCCTGCTGCCGTCCACAAAAAAGAAAAACATGGTAAAAACGATTATAATCAGGGAGATAATAAAACTGGTTGTCCCCTTAACTAAAGTCGCCGCTCCGCTTACCAGCCAATTGCTGGACTTCTTGGCCATGTCAGCGACAAAAACTTTTAAGCTATCGCTGCTTAAGCCCAATAAATTAGCTTTTTCCAAAATACTGTTTCTTATGGTTCCGTCCAAATTAGTCCTGTTTAAAAAATTAATCGTATCCGAGTAAGCCAGAACCGACCTTTGCGCCGTGTAAATAATTAAATTTATGGCCGGAATAATTACAATGAGGATCACCAGCAAACACATGACAAGCGAAGCTAGATTCCGGTGGTTGCGGAATTTTTTAACCAGCCATTCATAAGGGGTGTAAAAAATTGAAACCAGGATAGCGGCCGCCAGGATTTCCACCAAAAATGGCCGGAAGACCAGATAGCAGGCAAAAATAACAAAAATAATCAGAATAATTAAAAAAACTTTGGAGATAACGTTTTTATTCACCCCGTTAGAAATTTTTTTATCTTCTTTCTCCATAATAATATACTATTTAATTTTTTAATATTTTGTATTTCCCCATTATTTCTAGTAATATTTCTAACGGGGTTCATATATTTGATTTACTCATCCAAAAGACTAGGATGGTTTTTTAAAATATAATCATAACGGTCCACGCTTTCTCCGGTCGCTTCGTTAAATAAGGGCGTGCCGCCCGCATATATCGTCTCCGCCGGATCGCCATAGCGGTTTAAATTATTTTTTTCTATCCAAATATCAATTTTTTCTTTCTGCTCTTTAGTCAGGTCTTTGGCCTTTGGCAGGCCTTTCTTCTCGCCGAAAAAATTAATCACTTCTTCCTGCTGCTTCTGCTGCATCTTGTCAAAACTCTGCCCGACTTTGTCGTCAAGCTTTTTCAACTTTCCGCCAACGTCCTTTAGGCTGCAGCCGGAAAAAAGCAAAACAAAAATCAGCGAGATGGCGAGCTGATTAGTTTTTTTTAGCCCAAACATAAAAAACCGCCTTACTTAGTTTCTTTGTGCAAAGTATGCTTCTTGCAATGCTTGCAATATTTTTTCAGTTCCAGCCTGTTTTTTAAAGTTTTCTTATTTTTCCGAGAAAAATAATTGAGCTTTTTGCATTCTTTGCACTCTAATTTTATCATGTTGTCTTGAGACATAACTTTTGGTTGCTTAGTTGGATAGTTGAAAAACCAAAAACTAAGCAACTAATTAACTGATTAACTAATTTACTAAATTATATCTAATTATAGCCATAAGACAGTTAAAAAGTCAATCATTTGGCTTATTTCTGGCATTTATCACAAAACCTTGTTCCCCGCCCCGCTACCTTTGACTTTTTGATCGCGGCCCCGCATCGCTTACACTTATCCCCTTCCCGATGGTAAACTTTCAGCATTCTGGTAAAATTGCCTTTTTGGCCGGCTGCATCCACATAATTGCTAAAAGTGGTGCCGCGGTATTTTATGGCCTTTTTCAGCAAATTATTGATGGCCTTGAAAAGCGCCCTTTTTTCCTTATCTGCCAGACTCCCGGCTCGCCTGCTAGGCCTTATTCTGGCCTCAAAAAGGGCTTCATCGGCGTAAATATTGCCAATTCCGGCAATTAGGCCCTGATTCAGTAAAACCGCCTTAACAGGGGCATTTTTGCCCTCCAAAACCTTTTTAAAAGCCGCCAAAGTAAATCCTTTTGTCAGGGGCTCAATGCCATACTCTCCTTTTATCTTTTTCAGCTCTTCCTCGCCAACAATCTTAGCATACCCGAATTTGCGCAAATCATTAAAAAATAATTTTGCCCTATTGGCAAAAGAAAAAATCAGATGGGTGTGTTTGCCCGGCAGCGCCCCCGTTTCATTTCCTTCTTCCCCTGTTTCATGGCCGCCGGCCACTATTTCCCCTCCTTTACAATAAATCAGCTGGCCGGTCATCTTCAGATGGATTAGCAAAAAATTTTTTTTATCAGCCAGTTCAAAAATTAACAGCTTGCCAATCCGGTCCAGGCCGGAAAAAGAATTGCCCTTTAAAATCTTAATAAAATCAGCCGGCTTATTTCTTACCCCGTTTAGAGATTTATCTCTAATGGGGTTTATCACCTTCTGGCTTCTTATTTCAACCCCGGTTATTTTTTTACCTAAAATCCTTTTTTTTAAATCATTTTTAATTGTTTCCACTTCCGGCAGTTCCGGCATATGTTTTTGTTATTTATAATTCCAGTATACAGTATATCATTATAATAAAAATATTGTAAAACAAACAATCCAATTTCAATTTGCTTCCATTTTACATGTTTAAATCACCAAGGGGTTCGGGGGCCGAACCCCACAATACTGCGGAGCAGGCTGAGCTAAGAATTGCTTGCCCGCCAAATCCGCCAGCTGGCGGAGACGGCGGGAGGCCCCCGAAACTTTTGCCTACTTTTGGTTACAAAAGTAAGTCCTAGCGAAACGTCCAAATGTCTTTAAAATTAATCCCTGAACAAAACGCCCCGGAATGAACCCAGGGCGTTTTTGTATATATCAATTCCAACTTTTAATACTTCGCTAGCGTCTCATCGCTTACATCATAAATCTTTTTCCCCAAATAATTCTTCCTCAATTCTTCCAAGCTTCTGATATGCTGTTTCTGGCCATTCTTTATCACATAGATTTTGCCGTCCGCTCCCCTGATTAAAGCGCCGTCAGCCAGAACCTTTGTCCCCAAGACTTCCGGATACTGGATTAAGATTGTATTCTCCACGTCATAAATTTTTTGTCCGGCGTATTTAGCCAGTTCTTTCAGGTTGGCAATATATTTTTTCTGGCCGTTCTCTATAACAAATATTTTTTTGTCTTTGCCTCGCACTAACGTCCCGTCAGCATAGATTTTTTCACCCAAAACCTGCGGGGCTGGCTTTCCGGGAACGGCAGGTGTAGCCGGAGTAGCAGGAACAGCCGGAGAAACCTTGGGAATAGCCGGGGTAGCCGGCTTGGCCGGTTGTGGCTGCTGCAGCATCCAAAAAGGCGGACCGCCAATGCTGGTAGAAGGAGCAGCCGTAATGCTGAAAGCCTTAGCATTGCTGGCTAAACCATCGGAGTTAGTCACAACTATATTATAACTGCCAACCCTGATTGAGGGCACGGCAACGGAAATGCTGGTCGTGGTTAAAGAAGAGACAGAGGCTGATGTCGCGCCGAATTTAACGGTTGCGCTTGTGCTGAAATTTGTACCGGTTATTGTCACGGTTTCTCCAGCCTTCGCGGATGAAGGGGAAACGGAAGTAATGGAAGGATTAACACCGGCCACGTAGCTGGACATGTGGTCTAAGAGCAAGCCAATCGTATAAGTATAAACGCCGCCGTTATTAACGGTATTTAAGACTGTCCCGCCTTTAGCATAGGTTATTCCATCTTTCATTCCGTCTTTGCCCGCGATTTCAAAAGTACCATCCGTTTTATAGTACCAAATTAACGGCGCTGTGGTGTTAGTGCTTTCTAAAGTAACCGTGGTCACGAAATCATTGCTGAAAGTAATTTTTTCATCCGGGTTTCCCATGGTAATAACAATCGCGTCATTACCGGCTTTTTCTTTCATTTCTTCGGTTGTCTTAACTATCTGCGGCGGGTTGATATTGCCGGTATAGGCCGTGGTGCCGTCAGCTTTTGTAATTTTCGTGGCCGGCGGAATAACTACTTCAATTGTGGCGACTGTATCGGTGTTAACAATCGTCTCGTCAGACTGCAAAGTTATTTGCACCGGAATAACATTGGTTGTGCTTAAATTAAGCGGCTGATTAGTGGTCTTGTCTTGTGTTAAGCCAGAGTCTATAGCCACTGGCTCTTTAACATTCAATTTCACAGAACTGATAGCATTAGTACCGCCAACTGTAGTTACTTTAATGTTGTAAGTACCGGCTGAAATCGTGCCTAGAATAGTAGCAACAATTTTTGTACTGCTTATTGAAGTGACGGTCAAAGTAGTTTCTGGAGCTGTATCAATACTAACTGCAGTCGCTCCGGTGAAATTGTTTCCGTATATAGTTAAACTGATACCAAAATCATTAGAGCCGATATTGGCAGGAATCAAATCACTGACAGTCGGTAAAGGTGTAGGGGCAACTTTTACTGTATAGGCGGAAGACAAAGCCGCGGAAGCGCCGTTGCCGTTAATAACTTTTAAGCTATAAACGCCTTCCGGAGCGCCAATCGGCACAGAAGCCGTTAACTGAGTTGCACTATTAACAGTCGCCGCTAATTCAAAAGTATTACTGGAATTAGAGAATCTTAAGGTAGTCGTGCCGTTATCAAAATTCTTTCCGGTGACTATAATAGCAACCGCTACATTATTTACACCTTCGGTTTTATCAATTGAGCTTATAGTCGGCAGTTTATCCGCAGTAGTCCGGTTCGTGATGCTACTGTTACCTAAATCAGAAACTTTAGAAACTTTATCTACTGCTTTAATCGCAAAATAATAAGTTGTATTGGCAGACAAGCCGGTTACCGTAAAGGTTTCGGGAGAACCAGACGATTTAGGAGAAAGAGTATTAAACACTGTGATAGCCGCTTCAAAACTAGCATCATCAGTTATAGCGTTGGTTGAACGCTTAATAGTATACTTAGTAGCAATACCGTCATTGCCGTCATCACCGGTCGCGGTCCAGGTTAATTTTATCTGGCTGGTAGCCGGACTGCCGGCAGAAGCGGATAAATTAGTAATAGCGGCCGGTGGAGCACTATCAGAAGGCGTAGCGGTCGGAGCTAAAGTGGTGCCCGAGGTTGTGACAATATCAGAAACATTTCCCAAAGCATCTGTAACCTGAATGGCAAAATAATAAGTCGTGCCAGCCGTTAAATTTTTCGCTACATATCCCTGACTGCCGCTGGCTACTGTTGGCGCTCCGCCTAAAGTCATGGCCGCGTCAAAATTTTCCGCGGTTATAGGACTGGTTGAACGCTTAATAATATAATAACTGCCATTGCTTTCGCTATTCGTCCAGCTTAAGACCAAAGAACTAGCGGTGGCTGAACCAGCGGTTAAACTGGCCGGGGCTAAAGAAGTTGTATCAATCGCAAAACTGCCGGCGTCTGAAAATTCGCTGTCGCCCATGGAATTAGTCGCTTTCACCTGCCAGGTATAATTTCCGTCAGCCAAAGCGTCAGTCGGAGTAAAAGTCGTTAAATCAGTATCGCCCCCGACAACCATTTCGCCAAACATAATTTCTACGGAATAATTTTTAACCTCGGGTTTTGCCGAAACAGCATTCCAGGATAAAGTCGGCTTATTATTCTTTGTCGGCGTGGTTAAGGAAATTAAAGTCGGTTTAGCCGGAACTTCCGAAGACGGACCGGTAGAAGTTACCCACCAAGGGGAATAATCAACTGCGTCGTAAACTAAAGTCGCAAAATCAGGATCTTCGCTACCCCACCAGTTATTTTCAGCATTAATCTCTGGTTTGATATCTGGTCCACCATCACCGTCATCGGCATTAATCGCTTTATTAACGACAGAGAATTTATTCTCGCTAACGGTTGCGGATGCTGTACCTTTCTCGAAATTTATAGCTTGATTCAAACTATGGAAATTATTATTAGTAATTGTCGCTGTGGAATTATCAGTTGTAGCATAATATGATCCCACGATAATACCGCTATCACAATCATATATTTCATTATTGTGGATATTCGCTTGCGAAGCGCCATTACCACCATAAGAGGTAACAAATATTCCAGGTGAATCCCAAGTTGGTGTTTCTCCAATAGTAAGCGCGTTATGTAGGATATTATCGTAAATTTCAGCTGTTGAACCGCCCCACAAATTTACCAAATTCTGTACTCGACTTGTACCATCAACATTGTCGCCAACAACCTCGTTGTCATAAACTTTTCCTTCGGAATTAATAAACCTTATACCGCGCTTGTGGAATGAGGAGATGTCGTTATCGTGCATCAATACGTAGCTTCCGGCATCTGCCTCAATGCCATTGCCACTGTTTTTCCAAATATTCTTAACCATGGAATTCGAAATTTCTATTGGATTATCGGAAGTTCCGGAATTATTAACAAAAATTCCATAATCAAAACCGTTGTCTCCGACACTGTCTCCTCCGCCATTAATTTCTAAATTATCTATCAAAACGTCGTTCGCACAATTAATTTTTATAATGTAGCTAGTCGATGCCAATCCGGTAATAACCGGCTTGGTCTCGCCAACGCCTACTAATTTTAATGATTTTTCTATAAGTGGACTTTCATAATAGGTCCCGGCCGCGACATAAACGGTTCCGCCTGGCACAACAGCATCAATACCGAGCGCAAGAGTAGCAAAGGGTTCATTAAAATCACCTTTAGCCTCATGCGCAGTCACTCCACCTACTGGATCCACAAAGACATGGCTTCTGTTTCCAAGTGCCATTGCGTCTGAATTGGTATCTCTGCGATCAACCACGTAAGCATTATTATTAGCAGTAGAAAGACCCAAAACACTTTGCTGATAGTCTGGGACATAAGTAGCGGAGTTCCAAACAATATCCCATTCATTATGTGTAGTTCCCCAAAAATTATTGCTCACAGTCCTATTATCAGCATCAGTTTGATTATTAGTATAATTCATTATTCCGCCCTTAGTGTCATAAATCACATTATTGCTAACGGTGGCAATATTGTTGTATTGGACAACCACACCATCGCGGGTGTTATAAATCGTATTGCCAGTTATATTGATACCAACCGTGGTACCAGCGCCAACAGTGATAGCTACACCATTCCAAGTGCTCATTGCGCCCGATTGTGCGGGTACATAAATTTTGTTGTTTGTGATTGCAATCCCCGACAAACTTGTACCGCTGGGAATGCGGATTAAGCTGTTAGCCAATTCAGTCCATGGAGTCGGTGAAGCAGCCATTGTGCGGAGCATATTGTGCGTAATTTCCAGATTCTGGATAGTAACATTGCTTGTGGTAATTTCAAAAACCGTAACATAATCTGCGGCCGTACCTTGCACTTTAGCAACTCCAGACTCCGGGCCAGTAATAACGACAGCCTTATCAACAACTATCGGACTAGTCACATCATACGTCCCCTCTGCCACATTAACCGTGCCTCCAGCATCAACAGCGGCTATCGCCTCGGGAATAGTAGCAAATGCGTCATAGCCGAAAGTATGCGAATCAGCGTTTCCCTCGCTATAAGCAGAATCCACATAAACCTGGGTTAAAGTTTCAGAACTAGAGTTATTGCCATTCTCGTCTAAATAATAAGGTTCGAAATCAACCGTGCCATAAACCAAGCCGCTAATTGTCGCTTTCTTAACAGTCCCCCACCAGTTGTTTTTAGCATTAACTGTTCCTGATTGTGGAACCGCGGTTGTTCTGAATACGCCGCCAGTGCTGTTATTTTCAATTTTATTATTATTTATAGTTGGATTTTCGTTGTATAAAACAACTCCATAGTCATTATTATGGATAGCATTATTTCCCTCTATCTTTGTTGAAACTCCAGCTTCTATATCTATACCAACATTGTTATCGTGAATATTATTGTTTAATATTTCTAAATCAGCTGTGATGTCCGTAATTAATATTCCTGCACCAGTCCAATTAATGCTGCCCGGTTCAAGCCCTTCGCCATCATATCCATTTTCGGGAACATAATCTTCCCAAGAAAAACCGCTAATGTCATTATCCTTAATAGTGCCCGCAATACCTAAATCTGGAGAATTTCCACCTACAAGATAACCGATTTGTATTCCGTTCGGCGCAAGACTATGATCGGTTGTAGAAATAATATTCCCCTCAATTTGAACGGAAGAGGCGGTATGAACAACAATACCTGCTTTGCCTAATTTGTTGATTGTATTATCTAAAATTTCGACAATCGCAGCGCTATTATCCACATAGACACCAATTCCCTTGCTTCCCACTTCGGTATTTTGTATGGTGAACCCTGAAAGTGTAACTGTTCCATTTGCGGTTATTCTAACTAGTCCTGGATTGGTAAGTACGGTATTTCCACCATCTATTATGGTGGTTGCATATCCAACGCCCTGTAGTGTTAATGGTTTATTAATAACAATCTGACTTTCACTATAAATACCCGCCGCCACATTAACTGTCCCGCCGGCTGGCGCTGAATCAATGCCTTCTTGAATTGTTAAATAAGGATTTGATTGCGAACCATCGCCGGTTGTGTCATTACCGATTGGTGAAACATAAATATTATTATCAACTTCAAACTGGGTAAAATGATCGGTAGTGAAAGTTAAAACCCCGGCGGCATAACTAATTATATTTAAATCTGGATAGTTGGAGTCGTCTGACGGAATAACTGCTCCCTCATCATCTTTTACGATAAGGCCTGGGGCGCTAATAAAACCAAGAGCATCCAAGCCGTACATCTTAATTTCCGCTCCGGCGCTTTTAAGCTGCGTAGCAGTTCGCGCATCAAACTTCATGCTTCCGGCAGAAGCGTCCATATATGTTTCCAAATTTTGGAGGAAAATGGCCGTGTCTGAATCGGTTAAGTTAAGAGCTGCATTAAATGTCACTCTTCCAAAATCCGTCTTTTCAAAATATAGCCCGGCCGCGGCTGAAGAATCTGGAATATCTATCGTACCCCAATTTGTCGTAATATCAGCGGCGTTAATACCAGCTACAATAGTAGAAATTGCAGGAGCTCCATTAAACCAACCTTTGGTCGGAACCTGATCGGTTTGCCAAGCGCCGGAAATATAAGCTCCAGATTTTCCAGAGCCAGGAGCAGAAAGATCCACTCCTTCCCCGCTACCATAACTGACACTATGAATAGGATTATTGCCACTATCAAAAATCGTTATTGTTTCTATTGGGTCCGGAGTATTATTTAACCAAGCCGAGGAATTTTCAAAAACCACAATGCCTTTAGCTGGAATAGCGCTAAGCCCAGAAAGAGATTTGGTTGCCCCAGCAAAATCAGAAATTGTCCACCCCGTTAAATCAACTGCACTGTCAGTAGTATTCAATAGTTCCACCCATTCATTACTGCCTTCTGCCGGATCAGACACAAATTCATTAATTATAACTTGCGGTGCAGGATCAGCTTGGCCAACATTAACTCCTCCGAAAATAAAAAAACCGCTTGCTAAAACAATCGCGGTTATAACTAAAAAAACTGCTCTCTTTTGGATAAGACTGTGTTTCATATTTTTAGTAAAAGGCAAACCCCATTAGAAATTCCAGCAGAACATCAAACCCCGCCGGAATTATTTTAGAATCTAATCCCCCGATGCAGAGCAGCGGGGTATTATTTCTAACGGGGTAAAATATTAAATTTGTCCCTAACGGGGTAAAAATTTAAGCCTTTTTAATTTATAAATAAAAAATATATAAAAGCTTTTTTATTTAAGTATTTAAATATAACCACAAAAGGAAATTAAAGTCAAGATGAAAAAGTGCATAAAAGGTGCATAAAAAGGGCGGGATTTATTATGATAAATCCCGCCCTTTTAGTCAAACTATTTAAACCGCCTAATTATTACACGCGCAAACCCGCAAATAGTTAAATCCGTTTGGATCGTTATTCGGATTTGCCCCGCACTCTCCACCGCCGTTAGACGAGAAACAGAGATTATCTTTCGGCCGATAGGACGGAGAATTGCTGGCCGGATACTTCCAGCAGCTGCTGCAGCCAAAGAAATGGCTTACTATTGAGCAATCCGCGGGCTGGTTCGGCCAGGAACAATTCCCTCCGCTTACCCCGCCATGAGAAGCGCAAACGTCAGTACAGCTTTGCGTATAGCTTGTAGCCGCATACCAATTATACCCGTTGCTGCTCCAACCCTCTGTCTTTGGGGCAGGAGTAACGGTATGGCTTATGCAGGCAGTATCACAATAAGTGCAGGTTCCTCCGTAAGGGGCTGTGCAAGGTGTATCCGTATTAGCCGCGCCCTTATCGCATTGCTCCCCATTATCAATCGTGCCGTTGCCGCAATAACCTCCTCCGATCGTATGACTTTGGCAATTCGTATCACAATAAGTGCAACTCCCTCCATAAAGAGCGGTACAGGGCGTATTGGTATTGGCGTTACCGCTATCGCATTGTTCCCAGCCATTAACTACGTTGTCTCCGCACTTGTCTCCTTCACTGCACCAATTATCCCCGACATACCAGTCTTTGCATTCGGTGGTCGGATAAACCATGGTTTTTCCCGGGAAGGAATACCAATTCCCGCAACCGCCGGTATTATGGTACCCTTTTATAATCATGTAATTTTTGTAAGAAAATCCGTCTTGACCTGGATTAGCCGGGCCGCACTGCGCTCCCCACCCATATAGACTGCATTTTCCGCCCGGGCAATTCTTTCGGCAGGCAGCCAGAGCGTTGTCTGACTTTTGGCAGGCTGGCCAAGGTTCCTGGCCAGACCCTTCTGGCTTTATGCACTTTCCAGTCGTGTAAAAGGTATCCGGGTCATTATATGTTTCGCAGCCATAGGTACATTCATCAACTACAAGAGAAGACGACACCGGAGTTATCATACACATATAACTGACACATACGCCCCTCACGTTCTTCAACTTGTTGCCATCGCACATATTTCTGGTATATTTACTACAATCATCGTCCGTTACACATTCCAATTTCTCTACACATTCTTTATAATTTTTTATTACGTCAATAACTTGCGATGAACCGCCAACACAGGTACAGGTACTGTCGCAAGTGCCGGGATTGCTTTGATAATTATAATAATCCGGCCCGTTGCATCTCCATCCGTTTCCCTCTCCTGCCGGACAAGGATTATTCGCATCGCAGGCTGATCCGCACTGGGAAGAATCGCAATTTAAAGAAGTTACGGCTACGCAAACATTGCCCGAGCAGGTCCCGGTAACTGTTTTTAATTTATTCCCCTGACAAACCGGGGCTTCATCCAAATGAGAACACTCGCTGTTGGCCACGCACCCGGTAGTTGTAGTATAGGCAATAAATTCCGTGAAATGCTTTGTCCAGATGACCAAATCAGCTCCGGCATTTATATAGCAATCCCCTTCCGCCGCTAAAGCGTCGCCCGCGGCCTGGGTATCAGCGCTACAGATAGCCGTTATCGGCGTGAACACCCCGCCTCGGGCATAACCGGCTTTGCTTCCGGCCTCTCCCGGGATTAAAAGCCTTACCGCTTTATTAAAAGTTAATTTCACATTGGGAAAGCCAACTTCAACCACTTTCTTAACCTGGGTCTTTTTGCCCGGCTCTTTCGGGGGCTCAACCGAAGCCGTTACTTTAACTTCAGGGGCTCTTACAGTCCCGTCCCAGTTATTTTTGTCGCCTGTGACGGTAGTTCCCGAAGGCATAGCCACCACAATGCTGTCTCCCTGAATCGTGGTTTCTTCTTGCAAAGTAAGGGTTTTATTTTCCCCGGAAACGACAGTTTCTCCTTTTATGCTATCCATGCTTGAAGAAGTAAACCATGGGGAGAAGTCAACCAAACCAACAATCCAGGATTTTATGGTCTCAAAAATATCGCTTCCCCACCAGTTCTTTTCCGCCTTGACAGTAGAGGAAAAATCAGGATTATGGAATAGATTTCTATAGTTATCATGAACTTTATTATTCTCCACTACGACCCCCACCGGGTCAATGTCTCCGGTGCCGAAATTACTACCGACCAAAATCGCGGAATTTTTGTAATTCCGACCGCCGGCATTCTTTTCCGTACCGAAAGAACCGCCCATGCCGGATATTTCATTATTCTTTATAAAGACATAATCCGACCAGGTCTGGATACCGTTAATTCCGCCCGCGACCGTATTGCCGGTTATAGTGGAATGTCCGGCTGATTTTCCGCCTTCATCCTGAATGTGAATTCCGGCATAATCCCAATCTCCGGTTCCGTCGGCCCCGTAATAATTACACCCGGTTAAAGTATTGCCGCTGATTTCCGTATAGGCCTGGCCGAGAACAACGATGCCTTGATATTTTGTAGAGGAAATCGTGTTATTGCTGATAACGCTTTTCTCATAGACGCTCAATACGTCCGCCGGGTATAACTGGATGCCCGGTCCGCCGATATTATTGATAACATTGTCTTTTATGGTGTTGGTCTTTGTGTCCGAGAAAATTGCTTCAAAAGGAGCGCTGATGCCGGAAATTTGGTTGTTGCTAATCTCCGGTCCGGTGCCGCCCCAATAGTCAATGCCTTTGGCGCCGCTGCAGCCGGAAATAATGTTATAGGTAATTTTAATGCCTGTGCCGGTATGATTAGTGGATTCAATCGGCTGCTGGTCAGTCACGCCCTTTACGTAGTTATGGGAAATAATTGCTCCGGAATTTCCCTGGTTGGAAATGCCCTGCCATTCCGGATTGGCTACCGTATTATAGAGAACCTGGGCATTAGCCGAAGAACCGTCAATGTAAATGCCGTGCATGCTTGAACCCGAAATAATATTGTAACTCGCCTTAGCGTTGGCCGCGCCATGTATCCAGATTCTGTTGCCGTTAATCTTAAATCCGTTGAAAACAGAATTAGCGCCGGCAGACGTAAATTCAACCTGCCCGGTAATAATGGATTCGCCGCCTCTGTCCGCGCTCCCAGCCGGATCAATATCATGTTTAGCTCCCAATAAGGTAATTTGCTTGTTAATGGTTATATTTTCACCATAAGTCCCGGCTCCGACATTAACCGTTTCTCCGGCGCTTACTCCGTTAACCGCGGCCTGAATGCTGGAAAAATTACATCCGCTGGCGCAGACAGAATACGCGGCTGATAAGGTTGTCATAGCGGCATCCTTATAATAAGGAACATAATCAACATTACTGGAAACCAACCCGGCAATCACACCGCCGTCAGCCGTTCCCCACCAATTGCTTTCAGCATTAACGGCCGGCGCCGTGCTGTCTACTCCATGGTTTGTTATCCCTGTAAATTTATTATTATGGGCGACAACACTGCTTGTATCGGCTCCGTCATAACCAACCGCCACCCCGTCAGTTGAATCTGAAATTGTATTTCCGGTTATCGTGGCCGCCGTGCCTGCCCCGTAATAAGTTGTAACTAAGATTCCGGCAGAAGTTGAGCCGTCAGAGCTGGCCACGCCCTTACAATTTGAAATTATATTATTTGAAATTGTCGCTTTTGCTCCTCCCCCGACTTCAACTCCATAATCCAGCCAATCACCCGTTCCTTTGCCGGTATAAGTATTTCCGCTGGCTACAGAATTCGTAGTGATGCCTGTGCCAAAATAAATAATGCCCAGTCTTTCTATATTGGAAAATCCACAATTAGTTACATCAACATCACCATCCCCCATAGCCGCGACGCCCATACCTATATATTTAGAATATTTGATGTTCTTTATAGCGCAATCTGAAACTGAACCGGAGCCGTTGTATCTTATGGCCTGATATATATTTTTCCCAGAACCATCCAAAGTGACTTTTTGCAAATTAAGCGTTTTCCCTGCATTAACAAGGAACCAGCCTCTTGCATCTCCGGAACTTCCCGTATTTGCTGAAGGATTAATTATGACGCTATTCTTATCAGCTCCGACGATATTTAAATTTTTGTTAATCACAATTTGCGGTCCTTCAGTATAGGTTCCGGCTGCGACATTAACGATTCCACCGGCCACAGCGGCATCAACGCCCAGGGCAAAGGTAGCATAAGGTAAATTTATATTACCGTTAACCGGGCTGGCTGTGCCGGTCCCGGTGGCGGCATTCACGAAAACATGGCTTCTATTGCCAGTTAAATTAGCGCAGGCAGTCGCATCAGCCGCGCGCCTGTCCACCACATAAGCGCCGTTATTAGACGAAGATAGGGCAAGAACGCTTTGTTGATAATCCGGAACATAATAGGCCGTATTCCAAACGATATCCCATTCATTATGGCTTATTAAACCGGAAACAGTTGAGGTCCAGGAATTGCCAGTCATAGTGCGGTTATTGGCATCAGCTTGAGTATTGGTATAATTCATGATTCCGCCCTTGGTATCAAAAATAGTGTTATTGCTTATGGTTGCTGTTACATTATACCTTGTTATAATGCCGTTTCTGACCCCATATATTTTATTGCCGGTAATTGTGGCTGAACCTGTCTGAAGGGTTAGGCCTCTGGCGGTCCAGGTGGACATTCCACCCAAAGAAGATTCATCCGCATAAATGGTATTTTGAGTAATTGTTGCATTCTGGGCATTAATAAGGATCAAAGCGCTATTTAATTCATCGCCGATTATACTATAAGGAGATAAACTAGTTGTAATTTTCAATTTCTCCACGGTGGCATTATCCGCGGTTATATTAAATACTGGAGTATTTTCAACTGCGGAAACAACCATCGCCGAGGCGTCGGAAGTTATAATTACGCTTTTATTTACGTTAATGGAACTATTTATCGTATAGGTCCCGGCACCAACGTTTATTATATCCCCAGCAGAAGCCGCATCAATTGCCGCCTGGATTGTCGTATAGCTACAACCGCTGTTGCAGACAGAAAGGCTTGAAGCGCTTGATTTATATAACGGAGTGCTGGCTGCGGAGCCGGAAGAACCGCCCGAAGACCCGCCAGAAGAACCTGCACCGCTCTGCCCATTGTATAAATTCCCGCTATTGGAATTGTTTCCCTGAAAATTATTAACTGGAACCACCGTATTATTAATTTCGGCAGTTATGATATTGTTAGGAGCGCTATTATTTGTTTCATTATTATTATTCTCTTTAATGACATTAATAGTGACATTGGGGGTAATAATGCTGGTCGCGGTTGATGTGTCTACGCCCGATTCAAATGGCCCCTCTACCGTAACATATCTTATAGCCCCGTCTTGCGTATCACTAAATTTAATACCATATAAGGGACCGGTCCCGGTGCTGACTAGAGTAAACCCCTGAAGAGTAACCCCCGGCGTAGTTACGGCAATACCGCTTTTTAAGCTACCGCCAGTTTCCCCGGAAACGTTAATCGTGACTCTATTTTCCCATTCTCCGCTAATAGTCAAACCGGATTTTGCGATCGTTAGAGTTTCATTATAGGTTCCGGCCGCCACTTTAATTTCGTCTCCCGGGGAAGCCGCGTCAATTGCCGCCTGGATACTCCCTAAATTACTCGGTACATACCATTTATTATCTACTAGACTCTCTATATACCTGCCGTCAGTTATATGGCTTGGCTTGCCGGAAGAAAATGCCGCGGCTGCTTCTACTTCATTAAGCGTCTTATAGAACCAAATTCGGCTATAACTCGGCGCCTGGTCATCGTTGCCGCGTAAAGCATAGCCAAAATCGGCAGATTGGAGTAGAACATCAGGCGAACCGGAAACGCCGTAAGTTATAAGAAAAGGTGACCGGGAAGGATTTACATTGCTTTGCGAGAGGTATAATCCCCCGTTATTAGTTCCACTTTCTCCGAAGCTGTTAGCTCCGGAAAAAACAACGCCTTTAATGGCGCCTGTCCAGGTTTGGATACGGACACCGCCTCCTGAATTTCCGCTGGTTGTAATATAGCTGACGGAAGAATTGCTAACATCCTGAAGGCCTAATCCATTTCCGCCGTTATTCTTGGCCGTAAGATGGAAAATGGTCATATTGATCCCACTCGCCATATCTACGCCGGAGCCAGAAAATCCCTGCACTGTCACATATCTTATTCTACCGCCAGTTGTATTATTAAATCTGATACCGTATCTGGGGCTAGCGGGCGAACTGGCCCCGTTGCTAATTAAAGTAAGCCCCTGAAGAGTAACTCCTGAAGCGGTTACGGCAATACCGCTTTCAGGGCTACCGCCGGTTTTTCCGGAAACGTTAATTATTACCTTATCTTCCCATTCTCCGCTAATAGTCAAACCGGATTTATTAATAATCAGAGTTTCTTTATAGGTCCCGGCCGCAACCTTAATTTCGTCTCCCGGATAAGCGGCATCAATAGCGGCCTGAATTGTCTTATAATTCTGGTCCGAACCGACATTTAATGTAACCGCCCGAGCAATGTCCGAAGGCACAAAAAAACCGCTTACTAAAATAATTGCGGTTACGATTGAAAAAATTCTCCTTCCCTTGATTATAATATTCTTATTCTTACAGCCCATATTTTTGATATAAAAGTTAAGATATTAAATTTTCCCTAAAATTTAGAGAAAAAATCTAAACCTTTTAATTTAAAAATAAAAATATATAAATTTACATAAGAACATAACTTATGACTTAATTATAAACATCGGCTAAAAATTAGTCAAATTAATAAAGTGGATAGGTTGTGCATAAAAAAGGCGAAATTTATTATAATAAATCCCGCCTTTTATGTCAACGATTAGGTACAGCGGCGAATTAAGCACAAGAGCTTGTTCTAAAATTTTAGATTTCAGGTCGCCTCGTCTCGCCCCTCGCAGTCCCGCAATCCGCCAGCCGGCGGAGCGGGACGAAGTGGGGTCAAAAATAGGGTCAAAAAATAAGGGCAATTTGCTTTAAAACAGACTGCCCTTTAAAGAGGTTCGGTGGGCGATACCTTTCTTGCTCTGTCAGCGCGTTCCTGCGCTAACCTTTGAAGTCTTGAGGCCCTTTCTTTCTCCACATCAAACTTCTGCATTATTTGGTCAACAGCCATCTTCATCACAAAAGCGGCAAAGATAGGCGCGCTTTCCAAAACCCTTTCGGCAAAATCAGGCGTCCGGGAATTAATAACTCTTTTAAAAATGCCTAAAGCATCATCAATTTTATTTCCCGCCATTCCCCTTTCAATAGATTTAGCGAGATTGCCCATCGGCGTATTTGGAAATTTAATTCCAGCCTCATCCAGCCTCGTGGTTTGGCTTAAAGGTCTTATGGGATTAACTGACATCGGCTAACTCCTTACCTTAAAGAATGAATTTTTGGTTGTTAATTTTTAATACTAACACGTTCAATATTTTATGTCAAATCTAAAAAATAATTAAAAACACCCCTCAAACTTGAAGGGTGTTCTGGCCTTTTGCGAGCCGCGAATAAATTTTTTTGGCTTTTCTCCTTAAAAGATCCCTGAGCGACTTTGAAGGAAGCAACATCTCGTCCTTAACAATAGTCGCAAACCACTCTGGAATTTTATCGGCATTGTCAATGGGTAAAGCCCCTATGACTTCCGCCATCCTTGCTTCAACGGCTTTTTGGACTCCGGAATCCTTCTTATGTTCGTTCCAAAGCCTCATTAGTTCATTCATATCAGATATGGAAGAAACGCTTTCCGCTAACGGCGTTGGTTTCCCCAAAAAATCACCCAGCAGGGTCTTTAGAGCTTGCTTGTCCATAGAATCCTCCTTGTTGCGTATGAAAAACAATTTAAAAAAACAAAATAACAACAAGATAATAAATAATAGCGTAAAAAGGTTGTAAAGTCAAATAATCTAAAAAGGTCCACAGAAAATTCCCCATGGACTTTAAAAATTAAAATTCCTTTGCATTTTACCGGAATTACAAAACAATCAAAATCACCAATAAGAAAATTAAACCTAAAGCCGAGGCGATTATTTTCGGATGCTGCTTTTTAATTTCTATGAAGATATTTAAAAGCAGGGCGATAATAACTATGCCTAAAATAATTTTATAATAAATCGAGCTGACGTCAAAAAGCGCTTTCACGAATTTCGGCTGCTCCTTCTTTAGAAAGAAATACTGGGACAGGAGCGAGGGCTTAACCGGGGTAATGTTCTCCCAGCTGATATCTGACAAAGTCTTGTTGCCGGCCCAGTCAGTAGCGCTTAAGGAAGGGAGAACAACCGGATTAAAAACCTGATCCTGGTCCTGGTTAAAAATAATAGTCTGCCCGACCCATTTATTATCCTCCGATTCGTCCCGGGATAAAGCCATATGATAATTACTGAAAACTACTTCGGCTAAAACCGTATCCGAGCTTAAATAGGCGGTCGCCTGAACAACTTTATCTTTTTGCCCGGCCGCTTCAACAACCGTTAGCTTAGTCCTGGCCTGGTCAATCTCCGGCGGGATGGTATCAACCATTAAAGAAAGAATTTCCGATTCCTTATTTTCTTCGCCCCGGGAAGCAACCGCTTTTAAACTATGCGGGCCTTCGGCTAAATTCGCGGCTAAATCGGCATATCCGCCGGCAAGGGCAACAGCGCCGCCGATTTCTTCGCCATCAATATAAACGGCGACTTTTTCCGCTCCCGGGGAAAAAACCTTAATTTTTACTGAACCACCGTCTAATAACCCCTTAGCCGGAGAAATAAAAATAGGCGCTTCCAAGGGCAGAGGAATAATTTCCTCTTTCTCTCCCATAACGGCCGTCTCGTTCGCACTTCCTAAAATAGCGGGCGCTTCCACCCGAATCTCCGTATTCTTCACCGCTTCCGAAGCATCCGGCTTTTGAATCTCCGGGCCGGCCGTCGGCTGGTTTTGCGCGCCAAAAAATTGGGCGACTAAAGTCGTATCGTAATTATTATAAAGGCCGCTCGCCATCCCCACCCCGATTTCGGAAAAATCCGGGTCAATCAGATTGGCGTAATGAGTCTGGCTCTTTACCCAGCCGTTAACGACTTCTTCCGCGCTGCTAAACCCCATGGCTAAATTCTCTCCGGCAATGGCGTATTTATAATTTACGCCGGCAAGCCAATTTTTGACTGTTTTTTCATCCGGACCGACATGGGCAAAATATTGCTTTAAGAGCATGTCTTCAGCTTTGTTATAAGCAGCCTGGGTCAATGAACTATTTTCTGTTAATAACTGAACGCCAACACTTTGCCTTATTTTATTAGTTAACTCAATAATCTTTTTGGCTTGTTCCAAAAGGACATCAGGCGTAAGCCAGGCGCCGACAGGAATAATAACGACAAAAGCGATGACCAGCACTTTTACTAAAATCGCGCTTAAAGCATGAAAAAATATCCGCTGCGGGTGAAGGGCCTGCGGTTTATAATCATTGCCGGCATAAGGGATAAATAAATCTTTCAGCTTCCCCCGCCCGCGCGGGTTCCTGCCCATTTTTACTTCATCCCCGTCAGAAACCCCGTCTTTGTCCGTATCCGGATCATTAGGGTCCGTGCCGTAAACATTAACTTCTTCATAATCAGCCAGGCCGTCATTGTCGCTGTCCTTTTTATTCGGATTGGTCCCTAATTTTTTTTCTTCTTCATCAAGCAAGCCGTCGGCATCAGAATCTTTTATTTCTCTATTCATATTATTGACCTTGATAAAAAACTTCATTTATTTAAAAATAAGGTTTTATTATACTAAACTGTACTACAAAAATAGAAAAAAGTCAAACCCCGTTAGAAACTCACCTCGTTGGAAATACATTTCTAATGGGATAAGACATGTTTCTAACGGGGTCAAATAAAAAACACTCCCGGCTTTAAGGGGTGCCTGTCTGATTTAGTAAAATTAAAAAATGATTATATTAAAAAGACTTCAGCAAAACAAATATAACGGCCAAAATAGCCACTCCCAAAGAAATAATTTTAATCATACTTACGCCCGCTTTGTCTGCGTTAAACATGTTGTTTTTTATTTTAATTTTATTAAAAAATGAAGCTTCGCCCCCTACGGTTCCCCCAGGAGATTTCTCCGGGCGAGAAAACAAAAATCCATGGTGATATATCATGGATCTCTATTTTCTTGTGGGCTTGTCCGCGTGCCGCCGCTAAAGCTATGGCGACGTGCGACCGGAGCTTAAGCGTAGGTGGGCCGGGTAGGGTTCGAAAACTCCTCGGTGCCGAAGCGGGGGGGTAGGTTCTTCCAACACCCAACTCAGCAAAACACAAAAATGGCACTGATGCCGTTTTTGTGTTTTGTGGGCCGGGTAGGGTTCGAACCTACGAAGGCGTGAGCCAACAGATTTACAGTCTGTCCCATTTGACCGCTTTGGTACCGACCCGGGTGATAACTTTTAACTATTAACAATTAACTTTTAACTTTTAGAATGATAACTGTTTTTTAAAACCGCCTAATTGTTTGGCTATATTCTCGGACTGCTCTAGCATGATATTATAAATTTTTCCGCTAATCAAGTTAATTTCTGCCATGATCTGTAAACAGGCTACTGCTTCATTCAGAGAACCTAGGGATTTTTCCAAATAACGCGCAAATTCTTTGTCTGATTTTACCGCCGAACCTTCAGCTATATTTAGGACAACTGATAAAGCCGCTCTTTTTGTTTGGTCTTTTAAACTATAATCATTAATTCTTTCCGTAATCGTTAAAATATTTTTATAATAAATAACACTCGCCTTATAAACCGGGAAGTCCATAAAACGGAATGTCTTCATATTTTTATGTTAATTGTTAAAAGTCAATTGTTAATTGTTATTTCCTGAGCCGTTGCGCGGATTTGAACCGCGGACCTACTCCTTACCATGGAGTTGCTCTACCAGCTGAGCTACAACGGCCTTCCTTAAATTGTTAATTGTTAAAAGTTAATTGTTAATTGTCATAACCCGGCCTTTATTAAAAAAATACTGTTCTGCACAGCACAAAAATGGTTTAAAACTTTTTTATTTTATTATTTTATTTTTATATTATTTTAACTATAGCCCGTCAATCTGCTTCTTTAAGTCTTTCAATTTCTGGTTATCCGGATTGGCCTTTGCTAGCTTGCCGTAAGCGTCCAGGGCTAAAACTTTGTCTTTTTTCATTATACTGATTTCCAATATTGTGTCAAGGTAACGTGGATTATTAGGAACAATCTTTAAAGCCTCTTTTATATGCTCCTGAGCCCTTTCCAGCTGCCCGTCATCCCGGTTAACCAAAGCCAGCTCAAAATTAACCTCTGCTATTTCCTCGTTGTTTCCCTCATCTTTCAAAAGCCTTAAAGTATGTTCAAACGTCTGCCTGGCATCTTCATAATTCTTATTGGTAAAATATAAATTCCCCAAGTTTTTGAAGGCCTCAATATTCTGGCTATCAAGGCCGATAATTTCAATCAGCCTTTTTTCCGCTTCCTTAAAATTATCTTCCCCGATCATTTCTTCGGCTTCAACCGACAATTCTCCGATTTTTTTCTCTTTATCCGCCGTCGGCAGAAATATTTCCGTTCCGTAACTTTCTTTTAGCTCATGAAGCTTATTATAGGCCCATTTTGAAAAAATCCCTAATTTCCCTCCCAGCCAGGTAAAAACTTTTGTTATCCGGGAACTCCATTTAAAAATATTTCTCTTTAAGCGGCTGCTTATAATCCGCTCCTTAACCCTGGCTTCTCTTTCCGCCGGGATATTATCCACATCCACTCCGGCTAAAACGGAAAATTTCCTCACCACGATAAAAACAATTATGCTCAAACTTATAAGGATTAAAATTAAGGGAATAATATTGTACATAAAAAAAGCTAAAAGCTAATAACTTTAAGAACTTTCTTAATTTTTAACTTTACCCTAAATTACGTTTCTACTTCTTTTATCTTTACCCGCCCGGCGCTGCCAAATAATTTCATTTTTCCGGCAACTACTTTTTCTACCGCTTCAATAGTCGGCGCTAGTAATTTTCTCGGATCGGTTTCTTTCTTGTTTTCTAGGCAATGGTTAATCAAAGTTGTGCAGAAAGCAATCTTTATGTCGCTGCCTATATTAATTATGTCTACTCCTTCTTTTATGGCTCTTTTAACTTTTTCATCGGCTACGCCGGAACCTCCGTGCAGGACAAAGGGTTTTTTTGTCTTTCCGATTATCTCCTTCAGAAGGGGAAATTTTATATCTTCATTGGTATAAACGCCGTGGGCTGTGCCGACGGCCGCGGCAATCGTGTCAACTTTCGTCACTTTTACGAACTCCAGCACATCTTTAACTTCGGCTAAAGGAATATTTTTTAATTTTTTTCCATTATCGCCGTGCCCTCCAACCATGGCTCCCACTTCCCCCTGCACCCAAACGCCGCGGCTATGAGCCACTTCAACCACATGCTTGGTTAAACTAATATTTTCGTCCAAAGGCAGGGAAGAAGCGTCAATATGAACCGAGGTAAAGCCGGAATTAATGCATTCAAAAATAGAATCAAAGCTGCTGCCATGATCTAAGTGCAGGGCAATCGGCACCCGGGCGGCAATATTTTTGGCGATAGTGGAAACAATATGGGTAATCGGTTTTAAACCCATATATTTAATGGCTCCCTCCGAAACCTGGATAATAGCCGGCGACTTCATTTTATTGGCCGCCCGGGCCACGCCCAGAGCCGATTCTAAATTATGAATATTAAAAGCCCCGACGGCATAACCGCCCCTCTCCGCTTCCTTAACTATTTCTTTAATGTGGACAAGCATAAAACAATAATAATCAATAATCAAATTCCAAACATTTTAGTCAATTGGTTATTGAATATTGAAATTTGTCCCACCACTTTATTATAGTTTTTATTGTGGGCGGGATCCCGCCAAGGCGGTGATTTGGTTATTGTTTCTTGGTTATTTACTATCTTAATATTCCTTTGGCAATTTTATAAAACTCCTCCGGGTCTAAACTGGCGCCACCCACAAGCAAGCCGTCAATATTTTCTAAATCAGCGAAACTCTTTACATTTTTACTGGTTACGCTGCCGCCATAAACAATCCGAAAATTTTTATTAACCACGCCAAGGCCGAACATATCATTTAGAGCCAACCCAATAATTTTATGGGCGTATTCGGCTTCTGACGGTTCAATCGCCAAGCCGGAGCCGATCGCCCAGACCGGCTCATAAGCAACAACCACCTGCTGGTTTTCCATAATATTGATGCCGCCAAGGGCCTGCTGTAATTGGTCAACTAAAACAAAATCCCGTTTATCCGTTTTTCTTTCCTCGCTTTCTTCGCCGATGCAGACAATCGGAGTCAGGCCGACGATATTCAAAACTTCTTTCACTTTCTGGTGGATCATGGCGTAATTTTCTAAGAGGAAGCGGCGGCGTTCGCTGTGGCCGATAATAACATATTGGCAGCCGGCTTCAAGGAGCATTTTCGGCGAAATTTCACCGGTATAAGCTCCGCTTTCTTCAAAAAATACGTCTTGAGCCCCTAATTTTAAACCGGTTTTTTTAAATAATCTTCCGATTTCGTCCAAAACTATGAACGGCGGGCAAACTACAACTTCGCCCCTGGAAAAACCTTTAAATTTTTCTTTAAATTTTTTTGCCTTCTCCAGACTTTCAGCTAAGGTTAGCTTCATTTTCCAGTTAGCAATAATGATTTTATTTTTTGCCATATTATATGGACTAACTAATAATTATCTTTTTCTATTATACCACTTATCCCCAAAATCCCAAATATTCTAAAAACTCTTGAGACCTCCCCGCTGACTACCATTCGTAATTTTCATAAATCCATTCCGCCAGGTCTTTTGTTTCTTTAAACCGGCTGCTGCTGGTCGGACCGCCTAATATAACCGTAACGATTTCCTGGCTGTCTTCGTGGGCGAATTCTCCGGCAAAGCAGTATCCGGCCAATTCCGTATAGCCGGTTTTGCCCCCGATGATTTTTAGGCCGTTAGCCGGGAAATTTTCCAATAAATAATCGGTGGTTAAAACCTTCTTTCTCTTTCCTCCTAAGGTTTTAAATTCATATTCTTTATTTAAAGTCGCCTGGCGGATATCTTCCGAGGAAAAAGCGGCTTTAGCCAGCTGGGCGATTTCCCTGGCCGTGGAAACATTATTATTATTTAAGCCAATCGGGTCGCTGAATTTCGTTTTTGTTAAACCAAGGCTTAAAGCTTTCCGGTTCATCTCTTTAACAAATTCTTCTTCGCTAAGCAGCGAGGATCGGACTAAAGCAATGGCGGCCGTATTATCCGAAGCCACTAAGCTTAAATAAAATAAATCTTTAACTGTCACCCTTTCCCCGAGAAACAAGAAAATTTTTCCGCCCTCCCGCCTGTCTTCCCGTTTTATTTCATAAACCGAATCCCAGCCCGGATTATGGTCAAGAAAAACCAAAGCCGTCATTAATTTGGTCAGACTGGCAATAGGCGTTATTTCGTCAGGCTGATAAGAAAAAAGCAGGGCGCCGCTTTCCCGGTCAACGGCCGCCGCGCTTTTAGCCGTAATTATAAAATCGCCAGCGTCCGGCCCGCCTAGATTGGCTGGCGAGGCTGGCAACTTTTGCGGCCCGGCCGGCTTGTCCGGGCTTTCCGGCAAAATTCTCCCGGCGAGCGGCACCCTTTTTATTTCCTCAACCGCCCGGCCGACCGCCTCGCCCATTTCCTGTTCATCCACGCCCAAAACCTCTCCCTTGTCTCCGGCTAAAGCGCCAAAAATATCAAAACTAAAACCCGGCTTAGCCGGAGAAATGGCAAAGCTGAAAATCATGGCTGTAATTATTAAACTTGTTAAGGCGGATATTAACATAATAAACTTCTGAAAATAATCAAGAAACAATAATCAAATTCCAAACAATACTCAATAACCAAATTTCAATATTCAAATTTTTATTTAATTGGTTATTGAATATTAAAACTTGTTTGGTTATTGTTTCTTGATTATTGGTTATTATACTTTATTCTCTCACTTATTGGGCATTATCACTTAATACTCTATCCAAAGTATCATCTTTATTAAGCCTTTCATAATCCGGCAGCTCTCCCACATTATTAACCCCCAAAAAACGAATGAAATCAAAAGTAATATTATAATAAGTTTCTTTTTTTCTCTTATCTTGTTTGCCTTCCACTAAGCCCCGCAAAAGCAGGTTATGGAGAATCAAGGAGCAATTTACTCCCCTGATTCTTTCCAAATCTAATTTAGAAATCGGGCCGCGGTAAGCGATAATGGTTAAAGTTTCGAGGCTTGGCCGGGTCAGCTCGCCCGTAGTTTCGTCTTTAATAAAATCGCGGACTAAGCTCGAGTTCTCCGGAGCGCTAACCATCTGGTAAGAGGAGCCGTTTTTTATTATGGCCAGCCCCTCCCCTCTTTTTTTATAATCATCCGCCAATTCCTTCACTGCCGCTTCCACTTCTTTCGGGTCTTTCTTAGTCAACTGGGCGAGCTGCTTAACCGCCATCGGCTTGGCGGAAATAAAAAGCAAAGATTCAATTTTTCCTTTTATAGACATATTAATTGTTTTTGTTTATAGTAATTTCGCCGAAAAGGCCCTCCTGTTCGGCAAAAACGTCGCGCTGTTTTATTAATTCTAAAATGGCCAGAAAACTTACGATAATTTCCGTTTTTGACCCGGCTTTGGCTAAAAATTTAGAAAAATTTACCTTGATTGTATCTAAAAGCGCCTTTTGGATAGCCAAAATTTTATCCTCAATATTTATTTTCCTCTCTAACTTCTCCTCCTCTAACTTCTCCTCCTCCGGCCTTATTTGGCTTATTAAATTTTTAAAAACAAGGGCTAAATCTTCCTTGTTCAACTTTGTCGGAGGAGAAAAAATCTTTAAATTGGCTAAAATCGCTTTTTTATCAAACTCCCGGGCAAACGTAAACTTCTTTTTGCCGATCATCGCTTCTATAACTTTCATCGCTTCCAGAAATTCTTTATACATCTTAAGCTGCTGCTCCAGTTCTTCAATTCCCTCATCCTCCTCCGTATATAAATAAGGCAGAAGCGCCTTAGATTTGATATATAATAATTTTGCCGCAATAACTAAAAAATCCGCCGTCTCGTCCGGATTAGCTACAACCAACTCTTTCATATAATTAATGTATTGGTCGGCAATCTTGGCCAGGCTCACTTCCGTAATATCAAGCTCTTCCTTTTCAATCAGCTGCAGCAATAAACCCAAAGGCCCCTCGAATTTTTCGGTTTTAACTTGAAGCATAATAGTAAACAAACAACAGTAAACAGTAAAAAGTAATAGAAAACCAAAATATAATTAAGAATTAGAATTGAGTAGAATTTGAATCTTTCTCTTTTAAAAATCCCTAAATTTTTCCGTACTTTGAATAAGACCGCAGATTAACTTATAACCCTCAAAACTTATCACTTTTATCTGATTAAACTCATCATCTGTTATATAACCTAAATCTTTAGCTATAATTAAATAATTCTGCACTTCGGAGGATGAACCTCTAGCCATGACATAAAATCTCATCTTGTCATTATAATGGTATCGGCCATAACCTTCGGCGATATTCCCGGTAATGGAACAAACAGCTCTTCTTATTTGACTTACCAGCCCGAACAATTCATCGTTAGGAAATTTTTTAGTTAATCTATAAATTTTTAAAACCAAATCGTGATTCTTTTGCCAGGTATCTAAATGTGTAAAGTGCCTAATTTGCGTTGACATAAAAATAATATTTTGGTTGCCAAAACAAATTATCTGTTTACTGTTGTCTATTTACTGTTTACTATCAGTTAATTTTATTATCTCTTTTTGCTTTTCTTTATTTTATTCACCTTCTGCATTTTAATCCTCTTCCTCACCCCGAAACTTCCCAAAACCGCATTTTCCAGTTTTATAAAATCCTTGACCGCCATTTCTATGGAATGGTTAAAGCCCCCGGAAGAAAAAACCGCTTTTTTTACTCTCGTCAAAGCTTTGTCCGCGACTACCGGCAAATTATGGAGTTTGCCAAAAGCGCTCATTGTCCCGGATTTAATCTTTAAAACCTTGCTCATTACCTTCTCGCCCGGAATTTTCACCGTTTTTATCTTTTTGCCGGTTTGCGCCCCCAAGCATTTGCCTAATTTTTTAAAATCCAAATTATAATCAGCCGGCAAAAGCACTAAAAAATAATCTCTGTCCGCCTGGACCAGAAGCGACTTGGCAATTTCGCCCATTTTTTTCTTCATGGTCGCGGCCGCATCCATGGCTGTATAAACTGTCCTATGCTCTAAAACATTATGCTTTACCCCGGCTTTATTTAGATATTCTTCTAACTTAGCCGGTAGCTTAGTTTTTTTACTCATATGTTTGTTAATTGTTAAAAGTTAATTGTTAACTGTTAACATTATACCTTAATTTTAGCCTAAAAGCAAAGAAAAAAGGCCAACCCGATAGGTCGGCCTTCTTTTTATTCTCTCCTTTTTATTTCCTCCTTCGTTTGTCTTATAACTGCGAGGTGGTGATATCTCGCCAGCTCGCCTCGTCAACCTTGGGCTTAATGGCGACAGAACCAAATCTGCAAGGACCGGAATGCGGGCACTCTTCCTTAGTCCATTCTCCAATCCGGTGATCAGCGACCGAGACGATGGAAAAAACACCAATATCATCTACCTCAATCTTCTTCAGACCACCACGATTCACGATCACCATCTCATAGGGTAAAATTTCTGCTTCGGGCTGCTTGGAATTTATCAGGACTACAGTTTCTTTGAAACCCGTACCCTTCGTGCAAAAATCTTCGACAATGAGCAGTCTTTCGCCCGGCTTGAATGGCGTTATCACGGTAATACGGCCGCCTTCAACCTTTTGTAAAGCCGCCACCTTAACCCCCATAATGCGGCCCAAATCTTCAGCCAGAGCGGTAGCGCCGTCAGGGATACCGACCAGCCAATCAGGTTTCATTATGTTTAAGTGTCCAAACAGCTGCTTAAGCTGATAGGCCATAATCAACCTGATATTATCCGGCTTAAGAAGAATTTTTGATATCAGGAAACCGTCACTATGCAAGCCGGACTTGAGCAGAGCGTGTTTGCCTGGTTTCCCCTGCTCTGCCGCCGCGTAGTTGTAGCGCCAAAAAGCATCTAAAACCTCAGCGACATAAATAACCTCTTTGGCAGACAACAGCTGTTCCGCGAAATCAAGTGGATTGAGCAAGAGGAGCTCATCTTTGCCCATTCCCAAAAGATTCAATTTGGTCATTCTCTCACCTCCTTAAATCGAAAAAGGGTTAAACTGCGTTTCCGCCCGCGACCGAAATTTCCTCCTGCGTCTTTCTCACCGCTTCCGCCGGATCTTCGGCTTTGACGATCGGCCGTCCGATAACAAGGTAATTAGCGCCCATTTTCACCGCATCCGCCGGCGTCGTCACCCTGGCCTGATCTTCCGTACCAAGATGCCAAACCGGCCGGATCCCCGGAGTTACCTTGATCAAACCTGCCAGTTCCGGGAATCCCGACAGGAATTCAAGTTCTTTCGGCGAGCAGACGATGCCATGCACCCCGGCCAAGACAGCATCTCTGGCGAACTGCAGAACCTTGGCCTTAACCGGAGCGCCGAAAGTAAGTTGGCACTCGTCTTCGCCCAAAGATGTTAACACGGTAACCGCCAGAATCCGCGAATCACCGCATTTTTCAACTGCTGCCCGCATCATCGGGATTCTGCCTGAAGCATGAACAGTGATAAATCTTGGACCGTAATTAGCCATCTTTTTTACCCTGTTTCCCACGGTATTGGGGATATCATGGAATTTTGGATCAGCCATGACTCCACCAAAGACGGACAACTCTTCGATAATATTCGGCCCCGGGTCGTCCAGCAAATCGTTTGCTTTGAAAAGCACTCCGGTTCCGGACAACTTTTCGGCTAACGCCAAAGCCTTTTCAGCCGTTAAATCGTCCAAGGCTACAATGATGTCTGCCATCTCTTTACTTCTCCTTCCTTTCTTTACAGGTTAAAATTGCCGAGGAACTGTGATTTCTCTTGCTATTCTTCCGAGTCTGAATCGTTGGTGCGAGCAGTTGCGGCAGACCAAAAGAGACTTTCTTGGATGGTGTCTCCGCCAGATTTGGCAACCTTTTGTGGTCTTGCTGTCGCATTTTTGTGTCTTTTCCGCTTTACGAGGTCTCCTGTTTTTTAGCCTTACTGCCATACTTCCTCCCCCTTTCTTTTTCTGTTTATTTTATCTTCCGGTAAGCCAGTTTTTCCTTGGCAAAAAATAAAATAAAAAACACTATACCCAAAACAACAGCCGCTAAAGCAGTCAGGAATAAACCCATGATCCCAAAAATAACGGCCAAGAAGATTATGCAAACTCCCAGTGTTGATATACTGTCCATTTTCTCCATCTTTTTCTTGGCCTCACTGCCGGTAGAAAAGGCATGTTTTGGGTCAGTAGCGACAACTATGCCAATTAACAACGCCGCTAACGCCAGAACGCCGAATGCTTTAAAAGCATCCCTCCCTAATTTTAAGAACTCAACTGCCAATTTTGAGTACTTGGCTATACCTCTGCGGAGCTTACTCTTGGGGTCAATAAAAATGGCGACGATCCAAAGCCCGGCTGCTATCGTGAGAAGAAAAAACATCGCCAGGCAGAAACCCAGAAATACAAAAAATCCTTTTACCGCCCGGAGGATAGACAAAAGGATAAGCCCGATCACATAAAGGATAAGAAGAAAAAAATCAATCAGTCCTTGATGTCGCTTGCCCCAGGCCGTATCACATAACCTACCAATCAAAGGTCTCCCTCTCATTTCTCCAACCTCGCTTTTTTATGTTTTGTGTGTTTTGCTAGTTGTTCACTTTTTAAAGAACTATATTTAAAAAGCCCAAAGAATAAATCCTCCTTGGACTTTTTATATTACTATATTTTTCTCTTTTGAGCAATCTATCTCACCGGCACAGAAATGGGGGCCTTCAGGTTGTCTTCGGTATGAACTTTTTGCTGCAAGCACTGGTAGCCGGCATCATGCGTCCACTTATCCTTATAATAAGTATATTCCTGTATATTCTCATTTTTATTTGAGGCCTTAAAGGTAGCGCAAAGCTCATAAGTATTTTTATCAACTATGCGATAGTCAAACAAAATCTTAGAAGCCGGGTCTTTTATGGTCTCTTCGCCTAAATAGCTGTATTCGGTTTTAAGCTCGTTCAGGCCTTCCGGCAATTTCTTAAATTCCTGATAATAGCTGGTAATGGCCATATCTATGCTATTAAAATTATCCAGGATAAAATTATCAAATTTCCGGTTCCTAGTCTGGGTCGGGGACTCCACGATAAAAAGAGAAGCGACAAAAATTGCTATTACCAAAACTAAAGAAGCATAAAAATAAACCTGGATAACCCGGTTTTTCTTTTTTACGTCTTCCCGCCGGATATCATAAAAATAAAAAGTAAAAACCGCGGCCGCAATAAAAATCGCGGTAATGGCTTTTAGGATAAACTTGGTGGTCAGCTCCCCGTCCAAGAAACTGTTAATTGTTGCAATCAGCCAGCCCAGCATTACGACGGACGAAACCAGGAGAATAAAATAAGTAAGCCATTTCCTTATGCCGGAGTCCTTATCCAGGGCGCCCGATAATAAACTTTTGCAAATCCGCCATATACAAATATAAAATATGGGCGCGGAAATTATTAAAGCGGAAATCGCGAATTTAAGCTGGCTCGGGGAAAACTGGCCCTGATAAAGGTTCAGGATATCCGGGATGTTTTTGTTGATAATCTGAAAAATAATCATGCCCGAAGTAAGCGCCATGAAAATTAGCGCCACCAGGGACAGCATGTAAAAAAAGGCGAATTTCGCCGCATTGCTTTTTGTTTCCATATATTTTTTATAAGTTAATTATTTAATCGGCAGTTTTCTCTGCCTTTGTTTTATTATTTCTTTGGCCGCCCGCTTCCCCGCCGGCGTCAGCTTAACTTTATTTATAAACCATTTCTTAGCGGTTTTCCGGCCGAAAGCCACCAACAAGTCTTTAGCCACTAAACCTTCCAGACTGTTATGGATTATATCCTGGATGCTTTTTTTATTTTCCTCGAATTCTTCTTTCGGATAAAAGCCGTAAAAATCCGCCTTCGCGACCAGGCCGTTTTTATTAAGATAGCATTGGCCTAAAATATATTTTTGCAATCCGGACAGCCGCATATTTTTAATTTATTTTTCGTCTTCTCCTCCGTCTTCAGGTTCTTTTTGCTCCTCCTCTAATCTTTTTATAAACTTTTCTATTGAATGTTCATCGTCGGGAAACTCAAAATATTTACATTTTTTATAATCGGGGGAGTTCAAGACATAATATAGAGCATATTCTTCATAATCATCATATTTATTTTTTAAATACCTAGAAAACTTAATCATTTCACTATTAGTCTTTTGCCAGTCTTTATCCAAAAGGTTTAACAATCTACCCTTCAAATTATCAAATTTTTCTTTTTCTACCAGCTCCTTTTCTTTTTCATTCCCTGGTTTTTCAATTTTTTCCTGCATATTTTTAAAAATTATTTTTTATCTTTCTCTTCTTTCTCTCCTCCTTGCTCCTCTTCTAATTTTTCTATAAATTTTTCTACTGAATAATCGAAATCAGGAAAATCCAAAAACTTAACAATATCTTCGTAGCCATCGCTTCCTGCTAGAGCATGATACAAAACACATTCGCGGACTCCCTCCATGCCGTACTTTTTTAATAAATCATTTTTAAAATGGCCCATTTTTTCACTAATAGCAATTTTTTCCTGGATGGTTATGCCTTCTCTATATAAAATTCGGTGCAATCTTTCCCTTAAAAGGGCGGCTTCCTTAAACCATCTTTCCTTTTCATTATCTGGTTTTTCAATTTTTTCGTTCACCCCGTTAGAAATTTCCTGTTTTTCTCTCTCCATAATAATATTGTTTATTTTTTAAATATTTTCCCTGTTAACCACACTTTAGAAAACTATTTCTAACGGGGTTCATATTTTCCATAATCATTGTCAATTGTTAACTGTCAAATGTTAAAAGTTATTTTAAAACTCCGCATTCTTCGGCGTGCGCGGGAAAGGAATAACGTCGCGGATATTGGCCATGCCCGTTAAATACATTATGGCTCTTTCAAATCCAAGCCCGAACCCGGCGTGCTTTACTCCGCCATATCTTCTTAAATCCAGATACCACTCGTAATCCTCCCTGTTTAAACCAAAGTCTTTTATCCTTTTTTCCAAAACGTCCAGCCGCTCCTCCCTTTGGCTGCCGCCGATAATTTCCCCCACGCCCGGCACTAATAAATCCATGGCGGCCACGGTCTTAGCGTCGTCATTTAAGCGCATGTAAAAAGCCTTAATCTTTGCCGGATAATCCGTAACAAAAACCGGTTTATTGAATTCTTTTTCCGTCAGATAACGCTCATGTTCGGTCTGCAAATCAATCCCCCACTTAACCGGGTATTTAAATTTCTCTTTGGCGTTTTTTAAAATCTCAATCGCCTTCGTATAAGTTAAGCGCTGGAAATCAGATTTTACGACATTATCCAGGCGCTTTTCCAGATCTTTATCAATGAATTTAGAAAAAAATTCCATCTCGGCCGGGCAATTTTTCCTGACATAATCTATTAGATATTTTACCATCTCCTCCGCCAAATCCATATTATCCCCTAAATCAGCAAAAGCCATTTCCGGCTCTATCATCCAGAATTCGGCCGCATGGCGCGGCGTATTGGAGTTTTCCGCCCGGAAAGTCGGGCCAAAAGTATAAATCTTGCGGAAAGCCAGGGCAAAAGCTTCGCCATTAAGTTGCCCGCTTACCGTCAGGTTGGTTTTCTTCCCGAAAAAATCTTCTTCATAATTAATTTTCCCCTTTTCATTTTTCGGCGGCTTATTCATATCAAGCGTGGTCACGGAAAACATCTCCCCGGCCCCTTCGCAGTCGCTACCGGTGATAATCGGGGAATGAAGATAAATAAATCCCCTTTCCTGAAAAAATTTATGGAGAGCGAAAGCCAGAACCGAACGCAGCCGGAAAACCGCGGAGAAAGTATTGGTCCTTGGCCGCAAATGGGCAACCGTGCGCAAAAATTCAAAAGAATGGTGCTTCTTCTGCAAAGGATAGCCTTCGGCAGTTAAACTGATGACTTCAATCTTATCCGCCCTTAATTCAAAGGCCTGCCCGGCCGCCGGCGATTTTATAAGCTCGCCCTCCGCCGTAATCGCCGAACCAATAGATAATTTTGTAAGCTCTTCAAAATTATTCAGCTTATCTCCGTAAACAACCTGCAAATTATTCAAAAAAGTTCCGTCATTTAATTCAATGAAACCGACATTAGCGGACGACCGCCCGGTTCTTACCCAGCCGGAAACAGAAATTTTTTCCGCCTTAATTGAAAAATGGCCGGATAAAAATTTCTCCGGTTCCTTATAAATTTGTTTTATCAAAACTTTTTGCATTTTTTATTTTGTGCGATATGCGATATGCGATATGCGATATGCGATACGCGTTATGTGATTTTAATCCCCAGCTCTTTCAGCTGCTTTTCGCTTACTTCGCTCGGGGCTCCCATCATCACGTCGCGCGCTTGCCCGTCTTTAGGAAAAGCGTAAATATCGCGGATTGACTCGCAGTCAAGTAAAATCATAAGAAGCCGGTCAAGGCCCGGCGCAAACCCGCCGTGCGGCGGAGCGCCGTAGCTAAAAGCTTTTATCATATGCCCGAATTTTTTATCAACTTCCTTTTTCGAATAACCAGCAATGGCAAAAGCTTTGTACATAATTTCCGGCTCGTGGTTCCTGATAGCGCCCGAGGATATTTCGTACCCGTTGCAGACCAAATCATATTGATAAGCTAAAATTTCCAGCGGCTTCTTGGTCTCCAGGGCTTTCATCCCTCCCTGGGGCATGGAAAAAGGATTATGGGAAAAATCGATTTTACCTTCTTCAAGTTCCGAATAATCAAACATGGGAAAATCATAAATCCAAGCCCAGGCGACTTTCCCGTTATCTTTCAAATTTAACTTTGTTCCGCATTCGCTGCGAACCGCACCCAAGACCTGGCAGGCCGACCGCCAGCTATCAGCGCTAAAAAATATTATATCGCCGTCTTTAGCCCCCACTTTTTTCACTATCTCTTTTGCCAGCTTATCGCCCAAAAATTTTACTATCGGGGAATGCAGTTCGCCTTTTTCTTTAATAATTAAATAAGCTAATCCTTTGGCGCCTTTTGCCTTAGCCACTTCGGTTAACTCATCAATTTCCTTGCGGGTAAACTTGGCCCCGCCATCAAATTTTAAGGCCTGAACGGTTCCGCCTGATTTTATTGCATCTTTAAATACGCTAAACCCGCAACCCTTGGTTAAATCCGTGATTTCGGCAATCTCCATATTAAACCTTAAGTCCGGTTTGTCCGAGCCGTATTTGCCTATGGCCTCTTTATAAGTTAAGCGCGGAAATGGCTTAGTTAAAATCTTTTTCTTCCCGAATTTTTCTGATAATTCTATCATCAGCGGCTCAACCGCCTGCCAGATATCTTCCTGCTTGACAAAACTCATTTCCAAGTCAATTTGGTAAAAATCTCCCGGATGCCGGTCCGCCCGCGTGTCTTCGTCCCTAAAGCAGGGCGCTATCTGAAAATATTTATCAACTCCGGCGACCATCAATAATTGCTTAAATTGCTGCGGCGCCTGCGGCAGGGCGTAAAATTTTCCCGGATAAAGCCGCGACGGCACTAAATAATCGCGCGCCCCTTCCGGCGAGGAATTAGCCAGAATCGGCGTCTGCACTTCAATAAAATCGCGCTTGTGAAAATACTCCCGAATATATCTTATTATTTCATCGCGGGTCTTAATTATTTTCTGCAGTTCCGGACGGCGCAAATCCAAAAACCTGTATTCCAACCGCAGGGCCTCGTTAGCCCCTTTGGCTTTTTCTTCATCAATCTCAAACGGCGGAGTCTTAGACTGGCTTAGAATTTCCAGACCCAGAACCAG
>JAQUPG010000005.1 GCA_028716725.1 Patescibacteria group bacterium
GATCGTCAATATCTATATTTTCACCATCTTCCATAATTATGAATTCAATATTATCTTCATCAATTAGCTTATTTATTTTCATTAAGACATCATAGCGAGAAAAGTAAACTGCCCCATCTTCTTTGTAAAGCGGTTGATAGTATTGCCGGTTTACTCTTTCGGCCGGATAAAAAGGTCTATATTTATTTTTATTTTCATCTAATTTCCAGAAACGGCCTTTATCTTTCGTTACGCTTACTATACTGCTGCACTTTGTTTTTCCAAATAAATTTAAAGCCTCTTCTATCCTTTCTTTTTTTAAAAACGGCATGGTAGGGTATAATAACAAAACGATGTCCGGTTTATAATTTTCCTGTTCTTCTAAATATTTTACACAATGCTGCAAAACCGGCAGGGTGGGCACTTCATCAGTAGATAACTCGGCTGGCCTTTTAAAAGGAACTTCGGCGCCATGCTTTTTGGCAATAGCGGAAATTTCATCATTATCTGTAGAAACGATGACCCGGTCAATTCTAGAAACCGATTTAGCTAAATCAATCGGCCAGGCCACCAGTGGCTTTCCCTGTAAAGGTAAAACGTTTTTGCGCGGTATAGATTTTGATCCCCCCCGGGCAATTATTATGGCGATAACCCTTTCTTTATTCTTCATGGTATTAGCTATTTAATTTTTTTAATAAAAACATAACGTCTTCATTGGTGTTATCCAGATATTTTATTTTTCTTTCTTTCACTAATTTCAAATTTTTTAGAGTATCTAAATAAATTTTGGAAAAATTTGCTTTCCAAAGTAGGTTCTTTTTGCCTCTATACATAACTTCCCCCATCTTATCCGCATAATATTCATAACCCCAAATATATTTTTTTGTACATCTGCCTATTTCTTTCATTACAGTTTTAAGATTTTTCGGCGACACATGAATAAGCAAACCGGAAGTAAACACTAAATCAAAATAATTATCACGAAAAGGAATATTTAAAGCCGAGCCCTCAATAATGTCAATACCTTTTGTATTTTTTTTGGAAAATTCAATTGCTTTTCTGTTAATTTCCACGCCATAAAGATGTTTAAATCCCATTTTTTGCAAAAATATTAATTTAACACCAATATTAGACCCCACTTCTAAAATTTTAATAGAACGATTTAATCCGCCGAGGAATTGTTTATTTAACTCTGACCTGGTAATGCCAAATGTCTGACGGTATATTTTATCCGTTTCCTTTATATTTTTAGGATTTCTTAGAACATATTTTTCCCCGTCTTTGCCGCTCCATTTTTTTTCCTGAAAATTAACTCTTAGCATAATTTTGTATAATTATCTTATTATTATTTAAATTCTTATTAAAACATATTAAGCATAAAATGATTTAATACAATCACCAATATACTTAATATTTTTTTTTGTTAACTTGGTGTGCAAGGGTAGAGTAATACAGGAATTTTGATATTTCTCGGCATTAACTAGTTTAAAATTCTTATACCCATTTTGCTGATAGTAGGGGTGGGAATATACTGCCGGGTAGTGAAAATTAACCCCAACCCCGTTGACCTTTAAATATTTCATCAATTTATCTCTGACTTTCTCTTTTACTACCCTAATAACATAAATATGCCAGCTAGAACGATTTCCGGAAAACTCGAGAGGCAGAATAATATCCTTTTTATCCTTTAATTCCTGCTTATACCATCTAACAACCTGCCGTCTTTTTTTAATAAATTTACTTAGTTTTTTCATCTGGCTTATACCCAGTGCCGCCTGGATATCTGTCATTCTATAATTATAGCCCAAATCCGTCATAATATTTTTGCCAGCCGTATCTTTATAAATGCCGTGGCTACGCAATGAGATTAATTTTTCATAATATTCTTTATTATTAGTCAAAATTGCGCCGCCCTCGCCCGTCGTAATCGATTTTACCGGATGAAAACTAAAAATCGCCATGTCAGAAAATTTACAATTGCCAATTTTATTATTTCTGTATTCAGCACCAAGGGCATGACAAGCGTCTTCTATGATTAACAGTTTATATTTTTTAGCAATCTTTTTGATTTTATTCATTTCACAAGGCTGACCGCCAAAATGAAGGGGAACAATAGCTTTTAATTTCTTCCGCTTCCTAGCCGGCAAACAGCTAATCAACTTCTTTATTTCTTCTTCGTCAATATTATAAGTATCCAAACGAATATCACAAAATATCGGCTTAGCCCCAACGGAAAGTAACATATTAGTCGTAGCGACAAAAGTATTGGGTGTCGTAATAACTTCATCACCTTTTTTAAAACCGGCGACCAAATAAGCCAAGTGTAAAGCGGCCGTCCCGCTGTTAACAGCGACTGCATATTTAACCCCGCAATATTTAGCCAAAGTTTTTTCAAATTCTAAAATCTTTGGCCCCTGAGTAAGCCAATCGGATTTTAAAACCTTTACGACTCCATCTATATCTTTTTTATCTATAAATTGTTTACCGTAAGGAATCATATTTTATTTGTTCGCGTATCTCATCTATTATATTTTTAAAGGTTTCTTTATCCAAACAATCTTTGTTGGTGTCGCACCTGAAAGAAAATCCTATCGGCAATTCCTCGCCCATTTCATAATATTTATTAAATCTATCCTCACTGAATATATTGAAGTGCTCGGGAATAATCACGAAATATTTATCTAATTCTATTGCGTGCCTGGCTTCTTCTTCGGTTAATAATATCTCATGTAATTTTTCTCCTGATCTTATCCCGATAATTTCTCTTTCTGCTTCCGGGGCTATGACTGAAAATAAATCGACCAACTTCATGCTTGGCGCTTTAGAAATAAAAATCTCTCCCCCCTCCATATTGGCTAAAGCAAACAGCACTAATTGGCAAGACTGATCTAGAGTCATCCAAAAACGGGTCATTCTTTCGTCAGTTAAACATACCTTATTTACTTCAGATTTTTTTAAAAGAATATCTACAATACTGCCCCGGCTGCCAATGACATTACCATACCTAACGCAACTAAACTTTGTCTTCCCGCCGGCATAAGAGTTTCCATTAATAAATAATTTCTCGGCGCAAAGTTTTGTTGAACCGTACAAATTAATTGGCTGGACTGCTTTATCGGTAGAAATTAATATTACTTTCTCTACCCCCTGGTCAATAGCGGCGTCGACAACATTCTGACTGCCCAGGATATTAGTTTTAACTGCTTCAAAAGGATTATATTCTAAGGTAGGCACCTGTTTTAAGGCCGCGGCGTGAATAACAATATCAACGCCGCTGAAAGCTCTTTCTAATCTTTGCAGATCCCGGACATCACCCAAAAAAAATCTTAACCTTTTGTCTTTATCTTTAATTTCTGACTGCATCCGGGATTGCTTTAGCTCATCACGGCTAAAAACAATCACTTTTTTAACCTCAGAATTCTTTAATAGATGCTTAACGAAATTGCTGCCGAAAGAACCGGTCCCCCCTGTAACTAATATTGTTTTGTCTTTAAGGATGTCAATCATATATTTTTAATAATTAAATAAATGTTATAAATATTTATATTTTTCTTATCTCCTTAAGTATCGCTTGAGCAAAATTATTCATTCTTTCCTGTTTGTTAAGCTTGGAATTTACGGAAATACCAGTATCTACATAGCCGTGAATTGTTGCTTTATCAAAACTATATAAATAATTAATAATTTGCTGCGGCTCTATTTTAAATCCCTCCTTAATTTTCTGCAGAACTTTCTGGCAGGATTCAACCCCATTAACTTTAAAAACTCCCGGGCAATCCCGATACCAGGGATAGCCGAAAATAATTGCCGGTTTTGACCGTAAAACTGCTTCCCAGCCAGCTGTCCCGGTAACCGTGGCGACGGCTAAAGACTTATTAATTAAAGTATAAGTATCGGTTTCAATGGGAATTAATTTAACCCTTTTTAATTCGGAAATTCTTTTATAATAACCCTGATAGCGAGAACTAGAGAAATTTAAACCTCGAGCCGGTATTTGCGTGGGGTGCTCTTTGACATAAATTACCCAATCTTTAGGCAAAGAAGCCGCCAAAATCTCAATCATTAATATCTGATCAACAAATATGCTTCCTTGCGGACTGCTCGTGCGTTCCGGCTGATAATTCAAAGGCAGATATATAAATTTTTCAGCAAAATCAACTTCTGCCTCAACGCTGGCATATTCTCTCTTGGGGTTTGATTTAATTTTTAAAAAATACGTCAACCCTTTCCTGAAAACAGAAAAGTCTTTTAGGCTGGCAATAATAATTCTCATCTTTCGGAAAAATTTGTTAGTTATTGTGTGTTGTTGTCTCCATTTCTTCGTATAGGGGGGAGCCTTATCACTATCCTTATCCTTTTGCGCTTTATAGTACTCTTGTAAATCGCTGTCTAAATCACCTAAGGAGAAGATCTTATCCTGATTTTCCCGTAATTCTTTGTGCAAAGCTTCACTACCCTGCCAAAAATCAGTATAAAGCAAAGCTCTGTCAGAAACCCAGGTATCTTCAAACGTAATAACTTTAATGTTTAATAAACGAGCTAATTCATAAATAAGATAATTAAAAACTGTGTGAGGTATAATGGGAAAAATTATTAGTTCCGGTTTATATTTTTTTATTATACCATGCCAATATTGCAACATATTATAATATAAATGCCTGCGCTCGTCAACGCCCATTTTATCATATCGCTTATTCATCATGGTTAAAATAATAGATTCTGCCCGGTATAACTTTTCTATTAAATCTTCGCCCGGCGGAGAAAACTCGGCCATATTAATATCTTCGGCAGGCAGTCCGGCTATTGCTTGCCAATGGTCATGAAAAATAGTTTCGGGCAATTTATCCTTTTCTCCTCCCGGCGAACCAACCCAATAAACTATTTCCTGCCCATGCTTTTTTAATTCTAACATTAAATTTTTTATTTCCGGACCTTTACCGGCCCAAATTAAAAATACTTTCATATTTTTATTTTTTTCTAATATTATATACCTTGAAAAAATAAGAACTTTTATTTTCTAATAATTCCTGCGGCCTGCCCTGCTCAATAATTTTTCCTTTATCTAAAACGACTAATTTATCAGAATTAATAACGGTTGATAACCTATGGGCGATAACCAAAACCGTTATCTTCCCCTTTAAATTTTTAATCACTTCCTGAATTTTCGCTTCTGACTCATTATCCAGGGCGCTGGTCGCCTCATCAAGCAGTAAAATCTTGGGTTTTCGGGCTAAAACTCTGGCTATAACAATCCTCTGCCTCTGTCCGGCAGAAAGCAGGACCCCCCTTTCGCCGATTATGGTAGAAAATTTTTCCGGATAACTCTGGATAAAATCGTAGATATTGGCTTTTTTTGCCGCCTCTATTATATCATCATCGGTAATAGAATCGTCATAAAATTTAATATTATTGGCAATAGAGTCATTAATTAGAAATATATCCTGGGAAACATAACCGATACTTTTTCTCCAGTCTTCAAGATTGATTTCTTTTATATTTTTTCCATCAAGTAAAATTTCGCCGCTGGTAGGTATAAACAAGCGAAGAATTAAATCAGTGGTGGTTGTTTTCCCCACTCCTGAAGGGCCGATTAACCCGGTCAATTCTCCTTTTTTAATGTTAAAATTTAAATCAGTCAAAACTTTTTTATCGGGACTATAGGAAAAATTTACCTTCTTAAATTCTAAAAAATCATTAAACTTAAAATGATTTAAGCCAAGGTTCTTTTCTTTATTCCCCATAGCCCGATCTTCATAATCCAGCACATTCCTTAAATATGGAATTGAGCCGTTGATAATCAAAGCTTTTGTTTGCAACTGCTCAAAATAGGAAAATATTTGCTTAATTAAATAGACGACAGCTACCAAGGCGGCAAAATTAAAATTCGGAGATTTATAAGACAGGGCGAAGACGATGCAGACAAAGACTAAACTAACCGGTTGCATAAAAGCTCCGGTAATAGTGCTTAATAAGGTTTGTTTAACTTGCATATCTTTTAAGTGACGAAAAAACCCCCGGCCGACTCTGGCTACTTTATTGCCCACAAATATAGCTTTAACGGTTTTCATGCCGACTATGTTTTCATTAACATAATGAGAAATTTCTTTATTCAATTGTTGCAATTTATAAGATAATGCTCTTACCCTATAAATAAGGGGTTTAAATATAAGAAACAATAGCAACCCCAAAATTAAAGTTATTAAAGTGATATAAATAGAAATATTTATAGCTACTAAAATATAAATAATTAAGCTGGTAAACACCATAATGGTATTGCTGATATGGCGCAATAAATTCGAACCCTGGCTTATATTTATCATTAGAATTGTCTCAAGGTGTCCAAGTTTCTGCTTTAATAAATAAGGCCAATCGGCTTTGAGAGTGGCCTCAAATAAATTATTTCTGGTCCGCTCTTCATAACTCGCAGTTATCTTAACAATTATATAAGAAAATAAAATTAAAACAAAAGCTTTAAAAATGAACAACGAGGAAATAAAAATAAGCAAAAATTTTACATTAAAATCAACATGCGCGTATAAAAATACTTTTTCAATTATCTGGGATATAAAGTCATCTCCGCCCTGCTCCTTCCCGATAATAAAAGAAAAAAGAGGGATTAAAGCGTTAATGCCGATTCCCTCCAATAAGCCAATTAGAAAACCCAGGACAGTTAAAATAATAATCTGTTTCTTGTACTGGCCAAAAGCTCGTTTTGATAATTTTAGTATTGTTATGAGTCTGTTATCCTCAAGCATGTGTTTATTTCTTTTAAATATCTAACTCCTAAGAATTACCATTTATTAATTTTATCCACAACTTTTTGTTTTAGCCCCAAATATGATTTTACAGCCTTCTTTTCCGCTTCCGGCGATACTAAGCGCAATATTTCCTTACCTAAAATTCGATACTGGCCCCCAACTTTATTGGCTTTTATTAGCCCCTTCTTGAGCAGACGCTTAATAGTGCTATTGCTTATTTTTAACAGCTCTTGAGTCTCTATGGTGGTATAAACTGCGTTTGATTTTATTTCGTCATTGTTCATATTGGTATTATACCGTAAGGTGTCAACAGGTGTCAACAGGTGTCAACTTATTTGATGTTTATCTGATTTAAATAAAACCTCTCTGATTTTATCAGAAAGGTTATAAAATTTAATCAGCCCTCGCTTAATAAATAAGCGAATAAAAGATGCCTATTTAACAGAGTTTACTTTGTAAATTCTATTATTACCAACTTCCCCCACTATTTCTATGAAATTAATATTATTGCCAAGTATATCCGCTATCTTTGCGCTATTAACATCCTTCATATCCAACAATATATAATCTATTGAATATAGACTGAATAATTCCTTCAAATCTAAATTTTTATATTCATTATATTTATTTAGTACTCTAACAATATATTCACCCGCCACAAGCGTATTTTCATCATATTTTTTTCCGGCAAGAAATTCTTTGATTTTTCTCCTTACTTCTTTGTTCTGGTAATTATCAATAAATTTGTTCCCCCAAATGCCTCGGTTATTCTTGAAAATATAATTGTAATCGATATTTTCATAAAAAATATTTTGTATTACCCATCTTTCTTCCAGCTCCGTGTCTGAAGTTAGATAATAACTGGCGTAGGCGTTCGTAAACAGGTTGCCCTGCGTATAAATCGGAATCAGCCAGCTATAGTCAGCTCCAAAAGTTAAGAAAGAAGAGTCTGGCAAAGTATTAGAATTAATCCAGCCAGCCACATAAGATAATTCCTGGTCTCTGGCTGTCTTTTCTATTTTCCCGTTACTTACATAAACCGAGGCGAGCACATCATTGCTTTGGCGGTAAAATAAAAAGGCTAAAACAAAAAAGAAAAATAACAGGATAATTTTAGACTTATAGTTTCCATAAGATCTAACGGCCGGCTCTAAAATAATTGCGAAAGCTAATAAAACGAATAAAATTGTAATTAAATAATAATGGCTGCTAAACTGCAGATATTTGCCGGTTATTATGTTTTGCCAATTTACTATTATGCCACTAATAGGCAGGGAATAAGCTAAAAATAACAGTCTATAATCTCTTATCTTGTTTCTTGATAAATAAGCAGCTAATAAGGTAATAATGAGCAGTGATACGTTAATAAAACACCCGGGCCAATGAGTATTCAGCATCCCCAGTCTAGCGCTAACCTCGGAAAAAAATGGATTTGAAGAGGCTCTGCTGATATTAATAAAATAAGTTAGGCTGGTAAAGAATGCGGCCGAGGCAAAGACGGCCCAGCCTGAAAAATAATAAAAAAATTTCTTCTCTTTAATAATCAGAAAAAAGAGATAAACTGCATATAAAACAAAAACTGAAGTCCAGTAATAAGGATAAAGTCTTATCAAGAGGCCCAGGGCAATCCCGAGCAAAATATTATAAAAAATAAATTTTTTCTTTATCTCAAAACTTTCTATCACGGCCGCCAAGACCAATAAACCTAAGACAAAAAAAATAAAACTAAATTGCGGGTTAATGGGGCGACCGAACTCTCTTAAAAATATAATAAAATAAAAAACGGAAAAAAATACGGTTATCTGTTTATTTTTAGTAATTCTGAAAAATAGGAAATATGATAAAACAAATCCAATAGCCGGAAAAATAAAATCATTAATCGCGGCTAACTTTGGCGCCGAAACCTTAAAAATCCCGGAAACACCGGCTAAAATACGGGCCGCAAACGCCGGCCGGACGGCCGGCCTGTCTTTATGCTCCGCAATAAAAGTATTGCCTAATTCCGGATGCCCGTCTAATACTTCCTTAATTTGCGACAAATAATGCTCTTCATCATTATTAAACATCGGGTAAACTCCCTTAAAATTTTCCCTGCCTATTTTACCTACAGAACACAAAGTGGGCCAGATAACTAGGGCGCCGATAATAAAAGCCAGCAAAAAAGCCAACCAATGATATTTTATTGTCCGGATTACTTTATCTTTTATCATAAAAAATGCTAAGATAGTTATTCTTTATTCTAAGCATGCTTCCCTACTCGGTAAAACCGGTTTTACGATAAATAACAAACTTTAAGAAAAACAGAAAAGCGACAACGGCCGAGGTGCTAAGCAGGGTTGAAATATGAAACACGTCAATTAGCAACCAGACCAAAATAATGTTTAGCAAAGATATAAACCCTCCAACCAAGGAATATATTATTAAATTCTTCCTGGTTTTAGACTTAAATATTATATTTTCCATTTTTTTTATAATTTCCATTTATTTTTTCCGACATAATAATTAGGCTTAATTTAAGACTTCGTAGATTTCTATAAAAGGCCCGCTTTTTTCTAACTTTAAGAGCACTGGCCAGGAAAGCGGATTATTCAAATAATCCATAATACCCATCTCAATCAATTTTGTATCGCTGGTTGGAAAAAAAGTTTTTACTAATTTAAGATTATGATATTTTTTAATATTTTCTAGAATATCGTAGGCTTTTTCTTTTTCGAACCGACCCGGCTGGTTCTCAACAGTCTTTTTAGTGAACCAATAATAAATAATCACATATTTAGTGCCCTGGCCGCCCAACGTTTCATACCGATTATTCTTAAAATCGTATCTCAAATCTAGCCCTTTGCCCGCAAAGTCACTCTTATGATCTAAAATAAAATTTACTCTCACCGATTCTTCTACCTTATTGTTTTCTTTGTGCCATAAAGCCGCCTCATATGAGAGCGGACCGGCTAATAAATTGTCAAAAGAATAAATTATTTCACCCTGGTTTAAGTTTTTTTGCAGCCAATCCACGGTTTCAATCTCCGTGTTGTTTTTTACAATTATTAACCAATGAGCAGACAATATAATTGAAGGCAGGATTAATAAAATAATAAATACAGACATTAAAATCGCACCTGTTTTTTTTCTTTTTATTTTCTCATTACAAGAATAAAAAAGCTCTATTAAATAACCCGCCGCTAACGGTACAGCTAAAGTAATAAATGTTAGATACAAACGCGATCTCATCGGGAGAGCGAAAACAGTTGCCATTAGCAGATAATTAAATAATATTCCCACTATTATATATCTCAAATATCGATTCCGAAAAAAATTTTTAAAATTAAAGACTAAGATTATAAAAAATAAAGATATAAATATTGGCTCAATATTGAAAGATCCTTGGACAAGATAATAAAGCCTTTTTATCCCAATCGCAGGTAAAATCTTATCATCCGCTCCCTCAGCTGCTAAATATGGGATAAAATCTTTAAGAATAAAAGAATAAAAAAAGCCAACAATACCTATAAAAAATAAGGAAGATTTTATTAAAATTTTATTATTAATTATATTACTTTGCGGTTTTTGCAAAGAATCATTTCGTTTCTTGAAGATATTAAACCGATTAAAAACAAACCCTGACAAGGGGAAAATAATAGCTGACAAACCTATAATATGAACAGAAAATGAACAAGCGGCCGCTATTACCGACCAATAAAAATATTTAATCTTTCCTTCTTTTTCAAACCGGATAATAAAAAATAAGGACAAAACCAGAAAAAAAACTATAGCCGAATGAGTTTTCCCCCAATGGGATAAAAATACAGGAATCAGGCCAAAGGAATAAACCAGGGCAGGATAATAATAACTAAGTTTATGTTTAAAAATCAGTTTGTATATTCTATATATTAAATAGACTGTGGCCGTGCCGAAAAATACCGAATACCATCTTATTATTATATGTATCTGGCCCATTCCGTTTTCAACCAAATACCCCTTTAATTCATCCAGATTATAAATACCTTCCCGCAAAGCCAGAAAAATAATTCTAAGAACCAAAACGGGGAAATATAAAAAGGCTAACAGCGCCGGATCGCCGGAAGACGTTGCGAATAAACTTTTTGCCTCTATGACATTTAAAAGGTATTTAATCTGGTAAAACTCATCCCAAATAAGCTCGGGCCGATAGGGATAGTCAAAATATATGCCGTAAAAACGGACAAAAAAGGCAACCAGAATAATCGAGATTATTATACAATGATCTTTAATTGCCTGCCCAATTTTTTTTAGATATCTTCTAACAAAATTATTACTCATATTTCTTAAAAATTAACTCTTTCTGCACGAAAAATTTTATCAGGCCGAACAGGGCAATGTTGATTAAAATTGAAATAAGATAATAAATATTTAAAATATCAGTCATGATAATAAAGAACGAGTTATTCGCCGCCCAGGAAATTATTAGATAAACCGCGTATTTAACCAAATTTTTTTTGCTAAAGTCGGATTCAAAAACAAATCTTAAATTCAGAAAATAAACAACTACATAATCAAAAGTAATTACCAGAAAATAAGACAAGCCCTCTGAAAACCTAAACACTTCAACCAATAAAAAAGTGCCGATAAATAAAATCGAATACCCGAGAACGGCTACTAATCCGTACCTAATAAATTTTTTCATATTATTAATAAAATAAACCTTTCCAGATGTCTCCCGTATAACTGGCGCTAACAACAATTTCACAACCTTGCCAGCAACCCGGGCATTTTTTTACCCAACTACGACTAGATTTAATTTTTTCGCCAAACCAGATATCCTTAAATTTTTCCTTTCTTAAATTGCCGACAACATCACCGTTAAAAAGGCAGACCGGTATATCCCCATTCGGCAATATCCTTAAATGCTTATTTAGGGCCATACATTTTGGATTAGGGATATTTTTTTTCTCTATTAATCTGTTATAAAGACCTTTTATTTGATATCTTTCCACTATCCTTCCTTTGAAATCCTTAATCTCTTTCGCATGTTCTGACAAAATTTTTAAAAAGCGCTTTAGCCCGCTTGTCGAGAATTTTCCGAAAATTTTAAAAGCGACTTCATTTTTATTTTTGTCTAACGACCCATCACTATACAAACTATTTTTTGTATCATAAGCAATCATGGGATGGAGCGCTATGTCCAATTCAGCTAATACTTTTTTTAATTCAAAAAATGAGTCTATCCCTTCTTCATTAATAATCGCCTGATTTACGCCTATTTGAAAATAAGTCTCTCGGCGAAGTTTCACTAATTCTTTGATTGTCTCAATGGCCTTATTATAAGCACCAGGCACCCCCCTAGTCTCGTCATGCTTCTCTCCGACATTATCAATTGATATCTTAATATTAATTTTCCTTAATGGCTTAATCGCTTTCATTGTTTTAATAATCGGCTCGGTTAAAACTCCGTTAGTCGTAATATGAATCATTGCCGGGGAACACACTTCATCAATTGTATTTATCACGTCGGCAAAATCATTGCGTAAAAACGGTTCTCCTCCGGAAAGCCGTAAAACATCAATCTTTTTAAATTGGCTGAATATTTTTTTTATTTCAGCAATAGACAATTCTTCACTTACTGCCGGTTTCTTCTTCCAAACATCGCAAAAAACGCACCTGCCGTTGCATCTCCAGGTTACCAGGTAAGTAATAAAAGAAGGGTACTGGATAATCCCCAACTTATTTTTTATTATTGACGTTAGAATATTTAGAATCATAATATTATTTTTTCCTGCCCTCAATGTAAAAACTATGAGATAAAAACATAGAAACAGGGAATAGCAGGTTAAAAACTTTAAAAATTTTATATTTCAGGATAAAATCCGTTAAAAAATTTAAACTTCCCGGAAAAAAATAGATACCTTTAAGTTTTACTTCGAAAAAATTATTTTCTTTCAGCAAACGCCTGAAATTAAACGGGTTATACCTTTTTGGCGATATTCTTTTACTCTTTCTAAAAATGGGGAACAAAGAAAAACGATTTAGAGTATGAATTGTCAGTAAACCGTCTTTTTTCAATACTCTCCTCATTTCAGAGATGGCGGTTTCATGATCTTCAACGGTCTGCAACACTCCTAAACAAATTATCTTATCAAAATAATTATCTGTAAACGGCAGATTATAGATACTGGCTACCTGATAATTTATATTCAAGTTTTCGGATTTTCTTTCCGCAACTTTTATAACTCCCGGGCTGAAGTCCACCCCGTAAATCTTAAACCCCTGGCGAGCCAATATTTTTGAAAATACCCCCGGACCACATCCGATATCTAATACTAACATCTGCGAATTATCGCCTTTTATACACGGTTTAAAATACTGTAAAAAATATTTAATATATGCTTCCAAGCCTTCTTTGCTCCAAATTGAAATTTCATAATCTTCATTCTTTGAATCAGCCATTTCCGAAAATTTATCTTTCCAATAGTTTTCGAGCTTCATGGCTTTGGCTGTTAAAATTTAAAATCAAAAATTTTATAAACAATATAAATTGCTTATCTCCCTATATTTTTTCTGATAAACGGGCCAAAATTCTCTGTTACTCCCACCGGCAAATATGACCATATTTTGGAAAAACATTTCTCAAATAGTTTAGAACCCAGCGGTGATTTGCCGGATCTAATTTCTTTTGTTTTATTTGCTTTTTGACTAAATAAATAATAGGAATAATTATCTAGCAATTTCGCCCCCCATTTAACTTTATATTGGGCTTGATTTTCATATCTTACCGGGCCGAAATCAAACCGCTTAAAATTATTCTCGGTGGCCCATTTTATAAATTCCCAATGCACTAAATCGTTAGGCCGCTTATGCCAATATCTTAAATCCGAAGCTGTTTTCGTAATCTGGACCGTCTCCCCCAAAGCAAACCCCAACAGGGCGGCCACGGTTACACCTCCGTCTTTCACGAGAAACAACTTCATTTTATCATTAAAATATTTCAACTTATTTTGGAAATACAATAAGGAATGGGGCGGGGTGCCGAACCTTTTCATTGTTTTTAGATATAAGGGATAAAAGTGGTTGCCAATCGAATCCAGAGAAGTTTCAATTTCGCATTTAAGTCCCTCTCGATAAGCGGCGTTTACGCATTTTTTAACGCTTCTGTCAAAAACATCTTCCCATAATATTTTCGCCGGGCTCAAGGTTAAAACCGCCCTTTGGTCGTTTTTTTTCTTTACGAAATAATTTAACAAATGATCCTGCTTATCTAAATCTATGTTAGCGTTTATTTTTAAAGAAGGAACATCCGATTTGTTAATAATCTCTTTCACAAAATTAATCAGAATATCCGCTTCCGGCTTATTTATATTTTTTGTTAGAACCCCACCATAATCGGCGAAAGGCATTGAGACCAAATTTTTCATTCCCAAAATATTTTTCCAATAAAAAATTGGCAGAACAGACAATATCTGATTATCCTTTTTTAAAACAATATATTTGGCGGTATATCCGTATGTTTCCTCCAAAACTTTTTTATAAGCTATTGTTTGGGAAAATCTTCCCTCCGGATGATTATTTACAAATTCATCCCAAATACCCTCATCTTGCCTTTGTAATAATTCAACTTTTATCATGCAGATAGGCTTGAAAATTAATGAACTCAAAATCGTTAATGAATTTTTCTAATTTTTTAAAAGAATTTTTAATGCCCCAATATTTTAATTTTAACTTCCAACGCGGCGCCTTAACGTCTGGTATAAAATTAAAAAATTCGTGAGGATGACCGTAAAAGACAAAATAATTTTCTTTTATTAGTTGGCGCCTTACGAGCCGTTTATAAATAAAATAAGGAATAAAACGGAAATAAAAACCTCCAGATATTGGCATCCGGCAAAAGGTAGTTAGGGGAAATTCGATTATTTTCCCCCCTAAATCATCAAAAAAATTATCTCGAGACAACCTGAACGGCAGACGGCTGGCTTTATTTACGCCGTGAGGGCCAACCTTGGCCGGGACTAAGCTGCTATCATATTTAAATCCCAATTCCTCTAAAATTTTAACTAAATATAATGTCTGTTTATTCAAAGAAAAGCAGGGCGCCCGAAATCCAAAAATCTTTTTGCCAATGATATTCTCTAAAATACCCTTATTTCTTTTTATATCTTCGAAATACTCTTCAAATTCTCTATCATACAAAACTTCATGGCTATAGCTATGAGCAGCTACCTCGTGATCCAAGGCAATCTTTTTAACGATCTCCGGATATTTTTCCGCTACTTTTCCGGTTATAAAAAAAGTTGCGGAAATTCCTTTGGCTTTAAGTAAATCTAAAATAGGCGACAAAGATTCTTTAATCAAATCTGGCTGATTGATTATAGTGGATTTGTCCAAATATTTCCTTAAGAAATATGAGTCATACCAATGCTCAAAGTCAAAACTTAAAATTATTTTACTTGTCCCGCCTGCCACATTATAATGGTGGCCAAGGCGGTGATTGTTTTTTTTCTGCTCCATGGCGTCTATTTATTTAACTCCCTTCTGATAGCGGCTATCTGATCCAAAATAACCCCAAAGGAAAAAATAAAAATAGTGGCGATAAAAAGAATAATTGAAGTATCGGAAATATTGGAAAGTCTTATATCATTAGTAACGGAAACAATGGTTATCAGGGCAAACAACAGACTTATAGGAATAAAAAACCTCATCGGTGAAAAAAGAGTGATTATCCTGGTAATCAAAACAAAAGTCTTTAAGGCATCACGGGGAGAAACTGTGCTTTTGCCAACCCTTTTATTAACCCTTATGGGGATATACCTGACATTATACCCCGCCTTTAAGAAAGCCATGGTTGTGGTCGTTGAAAGCGAAAAACCGTTCGGGTAGAGATGAACATATTTATTAAACTTTTCCCTGTTAGCAAGTCTTAACCCGGAATTCAAATCCGGTATTTTAAAATCAACCAGATAACTGGCTAGCCATTTTAATATTTTTTTGCCCGGTTGTCTTGCCCATGGGCCCTGACAGCCCTGGCGTTCGCCAACTACCATATCATATCCGTCCCTCGCCTCCATTAATCTTTTAACATCTTCGGGGTTATGCTGACCATCGCCATCATAAAATATCAAATATCTGCCGCTGGCCTTCTCCGCTCCCAATTTTAAGGCTGAACCATAACCTTTGTTATAAGGATTGCGGAAAATTTTTAGCTCTTCTAATTTTAATCCGTTCAAAATATTATAAGTGTCGTCGGTAGAGCCGTCATCTATGGCTAATATTTCATAAGGAGAATCAATTGCACTATCCTTCAGATAAGCTGATAAATCAAGAACAACCTTTTCGATAGCCTTGGCTTCATTAAAAATCGGGATGATTATACTGTATTGGATCTTATCCATAATTTTTATTTAATAAATTTAATAATATTTATAGCCCTCTTCTCCCAAGTATAATCTTTAACGTCCTGGTAAGCTTTCTTTAAAATTTTATCAGCTAAAGCCCTATTTTGCAACACTCCCTTAATACCCTTGGCTAAACTCTCCGGATCATCGGGCTTAACAAAAAAAGCGTTATCTTCGTTTAAAATCCCCCTGACTGCCGGCAAATCCGAAGTTATTATCGGGCGTCGACTGGCCATATACTCGAACATTTTTATGGGTGACATGTAAAAAGCGTAATGCTTTTTATACGGGAAAGGCATCAGTAGAATATCGCAAGCTTTTTGATAAACTGCCAGTTCTTTCATACCGACCCTGGGAATTAAAAAAATATTATTTTCAACTCCTAGATTTTTGGCCATCTCCCCGTAATAGCTAATATCGGCCTCATTCCCGCCAATGGCCAGAAAAAGAATGTCCTGTCTGCTATTTAAAATAATTTTTAAAGCTTCCAATATATCTGAAATTCCCTTATCCATACCCATGGTTTTAAAACTACCGGTGTAACCCAAAATTACTCCCCCCTTAGGCAAGTCTAATTTTCCCCTCGCCTGCTCCTTGGTCATACTGATATCGAATTCTTTTAAATCCACCCCGTCGGGCGCTATTAAAATTTTATCAGCTGAAATTCCACTCTCAATTAATCCGTTTTTTATAAAATCCGTCAGGACAATCAGTTTTTTCGCCTTTGCCCAAATTTTTTTATGGATTTCAGAAATATTTTCCGGCAAAGAATGCAATTCTAAAATAAAATCCTTAAAAAATAATCCGGCCAACTGCTCTCTCGTATATAAAATATCATATCTTCTAAAAACTAAATAAATTTTGGCCGCGGCCAAAAAACTTATAATCTGGATCCAGAAGCCTGCTCGGCCGAAATTGACTAAATCAAGAGAAAATATTTTTGTTATTCTAAATTTTTCCCTTACGCCATAAAACGAAAAGGGACTGGCTTTAATTTTAGAAAATCTCCAGGGAACAATAAGCCCTAATTCTACTTCCGCCTCCGCAAAAGCTTCGCCCATTTTCATTATTTGCCGGCCATGGGCTTTTTCGGTTGGAATTCTGGCGTTAGCCAGATAAATCATTTTCACCCCGTTAGAAGTTTTAATTAAATTAAAAATTTTCTCATTTTTTTTCATAATTACACCTAATTATGCTTATCTTCCCCCTCAACAGAAGATATCTACCGGATTTCTAACGGGGTATTTTTTAACTTTAACGACAAACGATAAGGCAAATAAAGAGGGGCGCCACAAAGCTAAACGCCCAAATAATCTGCCTACAATTGGCTTAGTTTTCCAAAAAGTATTTATTCTTAATTCCGCTATGTCTAAATTATTTTTCTTTAAAAGGCTCTTCAAAACCGGATAACTAAACCAAAAAGCATGGCCTTTATTTTCTTTATTGTTTTCTGGCACCCGCCCCCTTGCCATCTGGATTCGGGCCGGCAGGGAGCTGAAATTAGGCACGCTTATTATTATGTACTTCTTGGATATCCGTTTGGCCTCGGAAAGCAACTTTTCCGGGCAAGGCAAATGTTCTAAAACATCAAGAATGGTCACATAATCAAAAGAGTTATCCGCTATCGGCAAATTCTCCTGGCTACCATCAATAAAGCAGGCTTCTAACCCTTTCATTTTACATTTCTCAATGGCGGTTTTAGAGAAATCAACCCCGCTTCCCTTTATTCCTTTCTTTCGAAGCAACTCCATAAATAAACCGTCGCCACAACCCAAATCCAAAACTTTCCCCCCGCCGATAAGATCTAAAGCGGCCCTGTGCCTATAAACCAAGGGCTGGTTCCGGTTTTGCCAATATTTATTTGAAAAAGTTTTAAAATTCATACCTTAGACGGCCAGAAATAGTAAAAAAACTCTCCTGGACTGGTCAAGTTAATCTATTTTTCGGGCGGCGATAATTATTGACCAGCTTAAATTTTTTACAAAAGGAATTTTAGCCAATAAATTATCTATTTCTACAAGGGGTTTTAAAAAAAAACAAGGAAAATATTTTACAAAAGAGAAAATATCAGGAAAACCAAAGGGGAAAGCCAAAAAGCCGAATCGATCAACTTTCATAATTTCAAATCCGTTATCATTAAGTAAACTCTTAAGCTCGCTAAAATAAAAAGATTTATGAGTGGCACTGAAATGGCTATTTAACCGATAGACGATTTTTCTTATTAGCTTATGTAAGACCGTGCTCACTGGTTCGGAAATTATTAATAAACCGCCGGGCTTTAAAACTTTATGTATTTGTTCAATGCCCCGGGCTGGGCTGGGCAGATGATGAAAAGCGCCTCGGGCGATAACCACGTCAAAATCATTTTTTAAATCTAAATTTTCCGCATCCTGCTGATGTAAAATAAAATTTTTACTGTTCCCATAATTATGCTGACCGACTTTTATCATCTCCCGGGAAATATCAATGCCAGTATATTCTGTCTGGGAAAAACGGTTTTTTAGAACGGGATAGAGGCTGGCTGTACCGCAACAATAATCAAGGACTTTTTTCGGCTCCGATTTTAAATTATCTAGAATTTTATTTAACCAATAATCCTGATAATAACGGGAAAATTTATTCCGCTCCCTGATACTGTCATATTTTTTAGCGATTACTTTATCATGCAACCTTAATTCTTCCAATTTTTCTCCCGATAAATTATTAAGATCAATGGACATAAAAAATATTATCAAAAATTATTTATTTTCTATTATTTCCTTAATGTCATAAACTTTATCTTTAGTCGCGGCAAAATAATTTTTAGACAGCATATCGGCTAATAAGCCAAAAACGAAAAATTGGACACCAATTAAAAATCCAAACATAGATAATTCCGTTAAAGCTGTATCTGATAAATCCTGGGCATTGAAGATCTTGCCATAAACAGCCAAAAGACCGGCCACAATAGAAATTAAAATTAAAGCTAAACCGAAACTACCGAATAAATGGAGGGGACGGCTGGCATATTTTTTCCAGAACCAAATTGAAATCATATCCAGGTTGCCTTTAATGCCTCTTTTCCAGTTATACTTGGTTTTACCGGTCCGGCGGGGTCGGTGGTCAACCTCCAATTCGCCAATTTTATAACCTTTAATTTTAAGCAGGGCCGGAATAAAACGGTGCATTTCCCCTACCAAGTCCACATAATTAAAGCATTCTTTCTTATAAACCTTAAGAGTGCAGCCGCTATCATGAACCCCGTCATTGACAAGAAGCTTTCTTACTACCGCGGCGCATCTTGAAAAAAATTTCTTTAAAAAAGGATCCTGACGGTGCTTGCGCCAACCGGAGACTACATCCAAATCATTACGTTCCAGTTTTTCTAATAATTTTAAAATGTCATGGGGATTATTCTGCCCATCCCCGTCTAAAGCGGCGACATATCTGCCTTGCGCCGCCTTAATGCCCGCATCAAGAGCGGCTGTCTGGCCAAAATTTTTTCTAAAATTGATAATTTTAATCGGGGACAATTTCCTTAAATTCTCCAGAGTCTTATCGGTTGAACCGTCATTAATAAAAATAATCTCAAAAGGCCTATCTAATCGCCGGCCGGTAGCCATGATCTCATGATACAAATCAATTACTGATTCCGCTTCGTTAAAAGCAGGCACGATTATTGATAGATACATATCTTTTATTTCCATATTTTAAATGGATTTATTTACTAAAATATAATTAATATTTTAAAAAAGAGGCGGCCAAACATATTTTAAGGCCTAAATTCTACGGGATTGCTCTGATAATATTTTTTACTAAATTTTCAAGGCTATGATTTTTTACCACTATCTCCCTTAAACTTTTCCCTATTGTCTGAAATTGTTCAACCGGCAAATTATAAATATGTTCTATTTTTTCCGCTAAACCCTTAAAATCTTTTTTGGAATACATCAACTCTCGGCGATAATCTCTCAAAACTTCAAGCATAGCCTCATTACAGGTTATAACCGGCAACTGGCAGGCCATAGCTTCCACCATGGCTTTATCTAAACTGCCGGTTTGCCCCATATTAACGAAAATGTCTGCCTCTTGCAAAAATGGCACTATATCTTTATTCGCTATGGGACCAATAAATTTTACTTCATTTTCTAAATTTTTATCTTTTACTGATTGGGATAATTTATTAAAATAATTTTTATCAGATTCGGTGGCTGGCCCGCCAATAATTTTTACGTTTATTTTTATTCCTTTATTTTTTAAAATTTCAACAGCTTTAATCAGGGTTGCGTAATCCTTAGACGGGGAGATTCTGCCTATAGAAATTATCTTAAATTTACTACCCGAAATCCGAAGTCCGAAATCCGAAGTCCGAAATTTGTTCACGTCTATTCCTTGACCGATTATTTTAATTTTACGACTCTTAAGCCGGCAACCGCTGGCTGTAGAAGTAAATATAATATTAACTAGCCTTTCAGCAACCTTCAGATAAAAAGGAACGTAGCCATGAGCATACCATAAAGTAATTTTTTTTCCGGCTAGTTTCCAAAAAACTCCTCCTAAAACAACATATTCAGGATTCATATGCACAAAAACCTTATCGTAATTTTTTCTTTCCCGGATTATATAATTGTAAAATCTAAGGATAGCTACTAATTTTCGTATGAAATTAAAATATTTACCCAAACGCAAGAATTCGTCCTTGCCCAAAGACAGTACTCTTACATTCCCGGGAAACTCGTATCGGCCCCGCTGTAAACAAATTACCGTAACTTTTTCGCAATGTTTGGCAAATTCCTCTATCCAACTATGCATAAACCCTAAAACATCGTCATCAATATCTACCTTTTGGGTTAAAATAAGCAATTTCATAATTTTTAATCAATTAGGCCGCCTGGCTTACACTGGCAGGAGCTAAAGACTCCCGCGCCTCTTTCATATTATCAATAACCCGGCTAAAACTTGCTATTTTCGGCTTCATAATCCCAGAAATATTTTGCTTAAGCAGCCCCTCTCTCTGCTCCGACAAAGACTTCATCAATTCATCAAATATCTCCGCTTCCTTAGAAGATAAAGGCGTGTCCGGATCGGCTTCAATATTTTCCGCTAATTCTTTAAACTCATTTCCGCTTAAAGAAAGGTAAAAAATTGGTACATTAGATAATTCTTTTCTGATTAATTTCCCCGAATCTTTCCCCTGGCCAAAAGTCAGGCCGTATTTTATATGAGCTCCACCCTTGGCGTTCTTTTTTGATATTTTTTCCCATTTCTTGCTCTGGTTAACGGCGGTTTTCCCCTCTCTATGAAAAGTATCTAAAACTTCATCAAAAGCGCCAACCACTTCTCCGGTTTCCCGGTCAATAATTAAAGTATCAACGCTATTCTCATAATCATCATGGCAAGAAGCGCGAGCGATTAAAAAACGCTTACCAAGAACCCGGTCAAGAAGAGCGGTAATTAGTTTCTCCGCCTGAATTGTCGGAGAATTTTCTCTTTGTTCGCGCCAATAAGCTAAAATTTCCTCTTCTCCCCTTACGCCTTTTTCTTTTTCATAATATGCCTGCGTTCGGGGATTATCGGCCGCACTCATTTGCCTTTCCTTTGCCAAAATTCCGTCTTCATCTGCCGGCACTTCGTCAAAATCGGGATTATCTTCAAGCGGACCGCCAAGGCTTTCTCTAAATACTTCCATATTTATCGTGCCGTCTCTGTTAAGCAGCTCCCCGCCGATTTGCCCACTAAATTCTTTATTAACTCTTTCCGCCAATCCGAGCATCAGCCGGTCCAGTTTTTCTCCGGTATTTTCCCTTCTTTCAATTTCCTGCCTTGGCATTTTTTCAACCATAATATTAAAGCTTATTTTATCAACTCTTCCTGCCCGCCGATGAGGCGGGCCAGTCTTTTATTATAAACCTTTGCCTCTTTTTGTCCACTTCAACAACTACCTTCTGGCCTTCTTTCCAGCCAAAGCCCCTGACTGCCTCAATCGGCAAAGTAAGGCTATAAGTTCTTTTTCCGCCAACTTTAGCCAATTTTCTTATATTTCTTTCTTCTAATTTCTTCCTCGCCATAAGGCTAAAACAATTAATTACAGAGTTAACTCTGTAATTAAATTATAACATAAAAACAAGAGTAGGTTTAAACAGGAAATATAGATTTCCGCAAGTTAGAATCTTTAATAACCGCGCTTAAATCAATTATACGGCGATGCTCAAAATTTACAATCTGAAATAAAAAACCGGGGCGCAGGCTAAAAGGGCGGCAATGATCTGGAACGCCAGAATAATTAGCGCCTGTTTGGGTGCCCGCGGCAGCCATTTGATAACGAAAAATCCGATCATGAACGGTTCAAGTATCAGCCACAGCTGAAAAAGATGCGCGGCCGTTCCTTCATCCTCCTCTCGGACAATGCCGAAGATAGAAATGTAAATAATTATGTAGGCAAAAAAATAAGAGGAATTGCGATCGGGATCTAGGCGCCGGGTTTTTTAATCAATGAATTCATGTTTTTCTTTGGCAACAAATCCTTTTTATCAATTAAGTATTTATAGCTTTCTTGATTATGGCTTCTAGTTCGTTAGGGGTATCTGTCCCTATGCGATAAATTTTTCCGTTTCTCATAATTATTTCAACTGCGTCAAAACCGGAAACATTATAAATCCACATATATGGCCAGAACCAGACTTTCACTCCCCATCCGTAGTACCAGTGATTCTTTACTGATTGCGCTGAAGCTATCTGACTAAGCGCAAACTTCTTGGCGAAAATTCCGTAGCGAAATTTGATCTGAAGATAGTTTTCATCAATCGATGTTGTCAGCGTTGTAAACGATGCCAGAATAAACAGAATTAATACCATTATGGCAGAGACGGCAAAATTTGTGCTAGAATTAACTGATGGTGGTTCAACTCTGGCTGTAATCTGAATCCATGCGAAAAGAACCAGCACGGCCAGCGTAACAACCAGCATCAGATATCCGATTTGAGTATGTTTGTATATGATCATAAATCCTATTTTACCAAATCCTGCACTGGCACGTCCGAAATTTTTATTTTAACTTTCATAGGCACTCGGGTCACAGCCTTGTCGCCATCACTCTGGTCTGCACGATAAAAAGTTGTCCTGGCGGAGCAACAACCATTTAGATTCTTATTTCTTCTTGTGGATTTTAGGTTACTTACCTGTATCTGATCCAGGCACTGCAGCTGTGCCAATGTTTTCTTGTGCTACAGCGTTATCGGTTTGGTCTATCCCGCTTTGGGGTTGAAGAAAAGCAGGACCAACATTTACCAAAACATTCCTTGACGGGCTATAGATAATTGCTTTTTTGGCCTTATTATAAACCAAAACTTTGTCGCCCTTTATTGATCCCTGATAAAACGCCTGACCTGCGGCCAGCTTGTCAGGATCTGTGATTGTAGCGACTATCGGAGTTTCACCTTTAGGGAGAATAATAAACTGTCCAACTTTATTAAGCAAATCCTGCGTTTCTTTCTGGGCCACAGCCTGCTGACCCTCTACGGTGGATAACTGTTTTAATTGAGCGTTAGTGTTTTGATATTGCACAAAAGACCATGCGCCAAATGCAATTACGGCAATAAAAATAATTCCAAAAATAATTTTAATTGGTGACATGGATGGCAGGTTTAGCATTTTGAAAAACGATCGTTTCCTTCTACCGATTTCTAAATTTTGCCCTGTATCTTTCGTTGTATTTTTTATTAAAGCCATATTTTTATTATTTATATTTAATTATATCATTCCAAGTTATCAATAAAAAGATATTAAATTATTAGTTTATGTTTCCGGAGAAGACACAGGCGGCGATTCTTCTAATTGCGATGTCGCATCAACAGACGGCTCTGGCGCCGGAGGTTCAGGCTCAGCAGCCGGATTTGTGTTGCTTCCTTCATCGGGCGCTGGCAAATCAACTGAATCTGTATTGCTTTCCGATGTTTGCGCAGGCTCATCTGGCGCGCTTACATCAGAATCTTCAGATTCTGTATCTGAATCAATTGAAGTGTTTGACTGATCATCTGGCGTTGCCATGGTATCTGCCTCAGAAGCTCCTGTATTTGGTGAAAACTCTGAACCAGATGGGAATGAATCAGACGAGTGGCTGTCGGAAGTACCAAAAACGTGCCAGTTAAAATTAATATCAACATTATTATACGCTGGCGATATTTTAATAGTAAATCCGTTTGCATCTGTTTTAGAAACAAAATAACGATCCAGATTAACGTCACTCGCCAAGGTAAGAGTCACTACCGGCTGGTTCTCATACGGCTCGGCAAACTCTACCGTCACTTCATCAGAATCTGCTGGCACCGTGGCAGTACCAACTGTGTCGCCGCTAAAAGCTATGTGCTTTTTAAATGCAACATTTTCCGTAAAAGCGAGCGATTCATCGTATGCATCTATAAACCGGCCGATGGTGCCATTAAAAATCAAAGCCGAAGACGTGCCACCCGAATTCGTTTTTAATTCTTCTTCGGTCGGAATTTGAAGCGCAAGCTGCAACTTTTTAATTTCTTCCTGCTGCGCTTTTACCGCCCCCACAATGTATGGCACAAGCCCGCCCGTAGCCAAAAATTTGCGCTGGGTCCCATCACCCCACGTACTCGTCGTAACCAAATCCGGGAAGAGCAACTCCACCTCCTGAGCGATAAACCCAAATCTCAATGGCGCATTGTCATCATCCGTATTCCATTGATATGATACCGGCCGCAAATCAGCTACTCTTGCCAACAAATCGTTGATGTCCAAAGAACTAATATCTTTTTTCAACGTTATATCAGAACCGCACGATGGCGACCCCGAATCAGCCGTAAAATCGCAGGTGCTATTTTCATCCTGAAGCCTGACCAAACTCGTTCCATCCGTTTCCGATGCGCTTCCGACATGCAATTTAACAGCCGGGTTTGTTTGGCTAATTCCGACATTGCCGTCTCTATTTATCACCAGTATTCCCTGATTGGTCGTCGTGGCTATTTGGAAGAGATCGGTCGTCGCGTTCGTCGCGTTGACTGATAACCGATATGCCGGCGTGCTCGTGCCGACACCAACATTGCCGCTAAGATTAGTAATTCCGGTACTGTTCCCTATAGTGATCAAGCCAGCATGAGAGCTCGCTTTTATAATATTAAATGTTGGTCCTCCTGTTGTAATTTGAAATGCACTATTGGCGTTAACATTATTTGCAATGTCTGAATAATAAAAGTTTGATGGCGTATGTTCGCTGTACAAACGAATACCCGTAGAGCTTTCGTTTTTATAAAGTGTCAGCATTTGGCTCGGAGTGCTGGTCCCTATCCCCACGTTGCCGTCGGCATCAATCACAAAAGGGGTTGTGTCACTTGCTTCATCATTGACCGCTAACGAATTACCAGTGCCAGTATTAGTAATTGATAAGACGTTACTACCGGTAACAGCAATGTCGGTGGAAGCATCCAGAGTCAGTGAGTCCGCCAATTCCGAGAAATCCAATGTGTTGGCTGTGACATAGCTTGAATCAATAGTAGCGGTTGTCCCTAAAATTCCAGCAGCAGTATTCGTCACCAAGCCAGCCGTTGATAAACCGGAAAACGTGATGTCACCAGAAGAGGTGATCCCGGTAGCGCCAGCGATAGTGCCGGCATTGGTAATACCGCCGGAATTGACATTCAGCGCCCCAGAGGTAAAGGTTATCCCGGTTACTCCGGTCAAAGCACCGGAGTTAATTATCAGTCCGTTAACGGTATTTGTACTGGTCGGGGCGGAAATAGCACCGGAGGTGGTAATACCGGTAGAGGCCGTAATGGCGCCGGTGGTATTAACTTGGAAAGCATCTCCTGCGCCCACGGTCAAAAGAGCTTGCGGTGTAACATCGCCAATGCCAACTCTTCCTTCTCCTCCAAAGTCCTTGGTAATTGTCATCCAGGTTTGGGATAACCCCTCCGTATCCTGATTAGCCATGCCAAAAAAGATTCCGTTAGGATAGGTGAGTGGATCCACACCGTTGGTAATATATCCTGAGCCAATATATACAGAGCCTATTCCCCACATCGAATCAGTTAAAGAGGGGGTTCCTTCTGCTTGGAGATAAATACTTCTTCCGTCCTGATTATCAGACGACTGCCCGATGACTGAAAAAAATCCATTAGTGGGGCTTTTGCCAATACCAACACTTCCGTAATTGAGCAATGTACTTGGCTCAACAAACAAAGTGCTGCCAACGCTTAAATTTTCCGATCCTATGCTTACACTGCCGTCTGCGTCAATCGTAAACGGAGTTGCGTCATCGGCTTCATCATTTATAACAAATGTGTTGGTGTCACCGGTGTTGGTGACAGAAACAGGTCCTGTCGTGGTAATGCCAGTGGTGGCAACAATGGCTCCTGTTGAGTCAACCTGGAAAACGCTGCCGGCGCCAACTGATAAAAGTGAAGTGGGATCGGTTGTTCCAATTCCGACATTGCCGTTGCCTCGAGCCAGAATAGTTTCGCCGGTGCTGCTTAAGGTTCCGGCAACATCAAAGTCATATTCGGGGGAATCCGTATTGATACCATAGCGATTGGACCGGGCGTCGTAATGGAAAGAATTGCTGCCTATCTGCACCCCGCCGGGAGCTGTAATGGTCAGCTGCCCTGTATTGTTTAAAGAAAAGGTGGCGTTGGCTATGTCCGGACCTAATTTGTAGATGTCCGCGCCGCTGCCATCACCGGCGTATAAGTCTCCGTTGAAATCATATATTGCGTATAATTTGTCACCGGAATACGCCGATTGTGTCCAGGTTGTTCCATCTGACGATTCATACATTTTTTGCGATGCATTGGTTCCGGCGTATAGTTTACCGTTAAAAGCCCTCAGGGTAGTTATACTCGTGCTCATACCGCTGATATTTAAATCGCCATCTCCGTTATAGGCCACTCTTGTCCAGGTATCTCCATCAGAGGATTCATATATCTCAGCGCCGCCCAGGCCTCCGCCTCCGGCGTAAATTTTTCCGTTAAAAGTGGCCAGAGTTTCCAGACGATCCAGGTCGGCTGACATTTCAACGCCATCAGAATCAGCCACTTGTGTCCAGTCCGAGCCATTGGCCGATGAGTAGATTTCCGCGGAGTTATTACTTCCGGCAACAGCGGCAAAAATTTTTCCATTGAAACCTTTTAGGGCATAAGTTCTAAATAAACCAGCCGTTATTTCCACTCCATCGGAATCAGCTACTTTCGTCCAGGTGGTGCCATCGGATGATTTGTATATCTCGGCTGAACCAGTATCATAACCGGTCCCTGCATAAATATTCCCATTGAAAGCTTCCAGGCTAAGCACTTGGTCTAAACCGGCCAAATCACCCACCTTCGTCCAAGTGGTGCCGTCTGGGGATGAATAAATTTGGGCTTTGCCGCCGCCGCTACCGGTACCGGCATAAATTTTTCCATTGAAGGTAGTTAAAGCGCGTACATCATTTAATCCCGCGTCCATATCCCCGTCATCAGGATCAGCGACTTTTGTCCAAGTGGTGCCGTCGGATGATTTATGTATCTCGGCCTCGCCGCTGCTATAACCGCCGGTTCCGGCATATATTTCATTGTTAAACGAGGTAAAGGCATACACAAAATCCAAGCCGCTGGTTAACTCTAAACCGGCGCTGGCTACTGTTATCCAGGCGCCGTTGCCGGAACTTGCGGTTGACATGCTGATCACGGATTGGGTTGAGCCGTAAACATCAAGGGCATAATTCGGATCGGTCGTACCTATCCCCACCTTGCCTCCGTCTTTCACGAAGATTCCGTTATCTCCGTCATCAGTCAACAGTAACCCGGCGCCATCATAGGCTTTCAGTTGATCAATGTTCAACACATCACCGTCGCGGCCTGCCAATAATGCATATGATGATGTGGCGGTACCATCGAAAAGTTCGGTGTTAAACGCGTAAGGCGCGGTACCGAGTTGCGCCCGGGGAGTCGCTTCGCTATCGCTTCCTACCTTTACCCCCACATAGAGCTCACCGGTTGAAAAATCAAGGTAGCTTGGAAAAGCAGTACATGCCCCAAGCTCCACGGTAAAATAGCCTTCGGAATCAGGATCAATCTGCACGCACGAGCCGCTGGCCTGATCGTATGTTTCCGTCCACAAAAGAGGCCCAGCTTCATTGGGCGTATCGCTGGGGGAGCCGCTGGAAGCGTTATTATAAATAGAAAATTGGATAGTAATAGAACTAGTCACTGGATCGCTACTTGCATCTCGCAATCGCCCTTGATAATTAATAAAAGAGGGCACGGCGGCATTTATTTTATAGGTTGGCAAAAACATCAAAATGGTAAGAGCCAAAATTGATACAACGTAAATTCTAAATTTTTTTCCTCCTGTCTTGAGCATATTGAACTTAGCAGAATTTTTTATTCATTACTTTTTGAAAACTTATTATCTTTTGATACGCCTTCTAATTTTTTGTCTATCTGCTTAAGTTGTTTTTCTATTTTTAGTTTAGCTATTATCAATTCTTTCCGAGTCTTTTGCAGAGCTATTTCTTCTTTTTTGAGCATTTTTAACTGCTCCCGTTTGCGGTAATCGGAAGGCTGGCGGCGGGCCAGCAAAACAATAATTACAACTAACAACAAAATAATTACAAATCCCAGTAAAGCGGTTGTGCCAACCCAGAACCAGATATTCAGGTAAAACGGCATGGGCATTTCTTCGGTCGGGGTAAATTCCGGAACCTGTGTAACGGCTTCCTCTGCCGGTTTCTCTTCTTTAGCCGGCGGCGCGAAACAAACTTCGTTAAGTTTATCCATGGTCGTTTTTTGCACTAATCCGGTACCTTTCGTAAATCCCCAAGGAGCGAGAATGTCTTCACGGTAAAATTCCTGGAAATCCATTACTGACTGTTTAGTCTCCACGTCAAAATTTCCGGTAATATTACCTTCAAAAAAACCTTGATTTTTCAAACAAATCTGTAAATATGCGACTTCATCATTCCGATCGCCGGAACGCATGTTTTTCGTGAATAAAAATCCTTCCGGTGTGGACGTGGGTACGGCTCCCGGCACTTCAACTGTTGTCGGAGTAGTTATAACAAAACTAGCTGTTTCCAAATTAGTAGGAAGAGCCGTTCCCAATCCGTCGTTCGCCAATACTTTGCCCGAAGTTACGGAAAGAGTTGCCTGCCCTTGGGACTTGGCGCGCAAAACAATGGTCGCCAGTTTGCCTGCCGAACCGGTATAGCCGTGCCCAAGCATTACCCCTTCAAACTGCGCTCCATTTCCGTTTATTTGCGGTTCTTGAGCCCAAAAATCTATAATTGAGCCTGATTGCGATATTGAGACCAATTCAAGATTATTATTTGAGGATTTAATGGTCGCTTCTACGGCATTCATTTCCTTTTCGCCGCTAGAAACGAATATGCTTACCGTAAATTGCTTTCCCGCCTCATATACGCCCGTTGACGGCGCGAAATAAATAGAGGCCGCTTTTGCCAATCCCGGCAACAAAAAAAATAATAATCCAAAAAATAAAACTAGTTCCCCCTTTTTAAAAGACATAATACTAGATATTAAATTTTATCAAATAATCACTATTTTTAACAAAATGATAAATAAAAATTAGATGCTAAAACTAAAAATTATAACATACCCCCGCTATGAAGGTGGAAGTAAAATTGAATTTTAAAATTTACCGTTTATTAATTTTATTATAACACAAATCAAATATCAGACACAAATTTAATATCACGCTTATGGTAATAACTATACAAAAATTAACCCTTGCGTTTCCGAAGCAGCCAAAATATTATCAATACTGAAACAAATGCTATAACGAGGACAGCAGTGACCAATAATGCCGGTGCCTTTGATGGCGGAATCGCCCCTTGTTTTTCCGGAACACGTACACTTACACGCACATTTCCCTGAACATCTACCGCTCTTACATAAATATAACTATAGAGCGATTGATCATGCAGACAATAGGGGCTTTCAGTTCGTTCCCATTCGCCGGCAGTCTCATCGCTCAATTTTGTTTTGGTTTCCAGGATTTCATAATGATCAATGCCGGATCCTTTATCCTGGGCGATAAATACGGCAAAAGCGTCTCCGTCAAAAAGCGCCGGATTTTTCGCGACTTCTATGGTAAAAGGCTCCGGCGGCTCATAATCGCTAACCTCTTCTTTAAATTCGGTCAAAGGCGTGTTCAAATCGACATTTAAAGCTAACTCTCCGGAAGAAACCGGCGCAGGAGTTCCTTTGCCGTCATTAAGCAATACAGCGCTATCGAAAAAATCAATGCTGCCGCTGCCAGCTGTGGCTGCTTCAGCCACGAAGGAAAAAAGCAGGCCGTTTGACCCATGCCAGCCACCCGGTACTATTCCCGAAAATACAATATCATTTCCGTCAAGATGCGGCCGTTCGGCCCACAGAGAAACAAGTGAATTACCGTCACGCAAAGAAGACACCCTTATGACAGGAGGAAACTTGATCGTTCCCTCAAAGGCATTCACGGTTTCGCCCTCTGAATTTACCCTCACCGTTACTTCAAACCGTTGGCCCGGAGCCATGGTCGTCTGCCGTGTTTCCGCAAAAAGACGGGCGGCATCCGTCTGAAAAGGGAAAAAAAACGACCCAATTATAATCGTAAACCAGAATAAAAATGAAAATCGCCTACTCATAATATTCGGCTCATGGGACAGTGATTTCTGATAAAATAAGATCATCCTGTCCAATAAAAAGCCATAATGCTTAAGTCAATGATATTTATGATTCCGTCGCCGTTCAAATACGTGGCTTCATACGCCCGCATCGTATCATTCAAAGTCTTTTTGTACCAATAGCCGGCGATGGAAAAATCAATGATGTTCACGCGGTCGTCTCCATTCAAGTCGCCCTGTTTGAGGGATTCGGTCTGATCATAAGGAATATTTTTTTCTCCCACCACGAATCCGATAGTGCGGCTGAAATCGCTGATACTATTGTCTTTGGCCGATTTTGCTCTCGTTTCGTGATCGCCCTTAACTAAAAGGGCCGTGTCTAAATTATAAAGAAAAACACCGTCATTGTCGGCATTAACGGTATGAAAAGTTTCATTATCCGAAGCTACCCCGATAGTCACCTCGCTTTCAGGAACGGTTTGGCCGAATATTGCCAAGTTATCGCCCTTGTGCACCTCTTTTTTATCAACCGCCAAAGTCGGGGACAGAAAAATTCCCCCAACCTGCGTTGTAAACCCAGAAGTAACCTCAATAGTGAATGGCTGGAATTGCGACATTCGGTCGTCTTTATCCAGGCCGACAATAACGAAAACATGGCTGCCGACATTGATGCCGCTTAGTGTAATAGAAAAAAGGGCGTCCGGTCCGGCTATGGTTGTGCCGACAACCTGTCCGTCCTTAAGTAGTCTGACCGTGCTTAAAGGATAAGCCCGGCCATTAAAGGAAACTCCTGCTTCGGCCGGCGATGTCAAACTGCCACCACCCCCTCCGCCACCGCCATTATTATTATTTTCAGTGGATATTTCTTCACTGGAAGACTCTTGGGTCAGAGCCCAAACGCGCCCTTGTTTTATCTCATAATTAGCGCTAGTAGAATTTGTCGCCGCAGGCAGTCCAATTGCGGCTTTCACATCATAATTATCAGAATCTGTTTGTAACTCAACAAACCCCATAGATCCCTGGTCTATCAGGTAATGTTCACTAGTGGCTGAAGTGGCGGCGATGGCAAAGAATGGAATAATAATTATGTACGCGAAAAAAATTAAAGGAATTACAATTGGAACCCAGGCACTGGGTTTTTTCAGTAATGATTTCATAATCTGTTTTTATCGGCAAATTCTTTTCTTAATTCATATTCACCGATAATTTTCCTTGACTTGGGATAGCAGACGGCATTACAGGTAATTAAATTAACTTTTTCAACTTTGAATTCCCCGATTTTTAAATTTCTTATTTTTTTAGCCGCATCAATAAATTGAGGGCTCGGATTTTCAGTAAAACGGCAGACTGTTATATTCCCCCAAAATACAGAATCAGAAAAGTATTTTTTATTGTCCGGTACCCCAATCTCCCGCAAACCTTTATCCAGGGCTAAAACTAATTTCTGAAGCGTATCGTTTGAATAGGCCATCACGGATAAACTGGTGGGAAAAATTAAAACATCCTCAACCTTAAATTCAAAAGCCGGAAATTTCGGAATTATCTCCTTAAATAATTGATCCACCTTTAAGATATCTTTTTCGGTAAATAACGGCGGCTGATGTATTCCCCTAATATTCTTAATTGTTAAATGCATTGATTCATCTGGATAAAAATAATGGTGAGATTCAATTTCTTTTAAATTATTAATGACTTTTAAAATTATCCTATCGGAAACATCATTAGGAATAAAAACTACTGACGTTAAGCATATTTTATTATTATTTGCATAATCGGTTTGAATGCTTACAACACTTACTTTATTATTATTTGCCTTAATATTGTTTTGAACAAATGAATTTTCAAGTTTTTTTACTAAAGCTTTTTGTTGCAATAAATAATTGTTTCTCATATTCATTTATGAAACCCTTGGCGGAAGGACAGGGATTTGAACCCTGGAGACCCGTTAAGGTCTACTTGCTCTCCAAGCAAGCGCACTAGACCACTATGCGATCCTTCCCTAAATACAATTATAAATTATAATTACATAAACAAATTTGCGGCATGATTTCTGTTCAATTCCCATTTTAAAGGATTATTTATGATGTATTGCCTGATATTATTTAATTCCTTTTCATTTCTTATTATTCTGTCATAAAACCTGGCTTGCCAGGCAAAAACAATATTATTACTTGTACAGAATTTTTTAACCCCGATTTTAAATCCGCGAATTATGGATGATAAATTTTTTGATTGCGGTCCTAATTTATTCTGATATCCTTCCTGTAGGAACACAAAATTTTGTGTTCCTACGTTTTGTGTTCCTACATTTTCAATTTTAATTATCCCGTGAATATGATTCGGCATTATAATAAATTCATCTAACCCTACAAATGGAAAATGCCGTGGTATTTCTAACCAAAACCTTTCTGCCGCCCTACCGATTTTTGACAATTGCATTTTTTCATTCACAATATCGCCAAAATATAATTCACGATCTTTTGTGCAAATTGTTACAAAATACAATCCATCTTTAGAATAATCATAACCCTTATATCGATATTGTTTTTTATCTTTGTATTTTTCCATACCCCTCCTCTGGGAACACAAAATTTTGTGTTCCCTACTTTTTGTATAATCAATTAAATCTTTAAGTCTCCGGTTTCTTCCCGTCCCACTCCGTCGCTTTCTCATACGCGTTCCCGATTCTGAAAAGCATTCCCTCATCAAATCTTTTCCCGATTAATTGCATGCCAACGGGCAAGCCGGAAGAAAAACCGCAAGGGATGGATACCGCCGGCAAACCGGCTAAAGAAGCGCCGGTGACAAAAATATCTTCCAAATACATTTTTAACGGGTCATCTGATTGCTCGCCTATTCTAAAAGCCGGACTAGGCTGGGTCGGAGTAATAATCGCGTCTAATTTTTCCAGTTCAAAATCCAACTCTTCTTTTATTTTCGTCCTTACTTTTTGCGCCTGCAAATAATAAGCGTCGTAATATCCGGCAGATAAAACATAAGTGCCAAGCATTATCCGGCGCTTGGCTTCCGGCCCAAATCCTTTGCCCCGGCTCTTTGTATAAATTTCTTTCAAATCCTTGGCTTCTTTACTGGATAAGCCATATTTAACGCCGTCAAAACGGGCTAAATTAGAACTGATTTCCGAGGGCGTAATTATATAATAAACCGGGATGCCGTATTTAGCATAAGGAAGTTTTATTGGTATAATTTTTGCCCCCAATTCTTCCAATTTAACTATGGCTTTTTCTACCGCCTCCTTTACTCCTTTTTCCAGGCCCTGGCCGAAATATTCCTCCGGCCGACCGATTTTTAAACCCTTCAAATTTTTTTCCAAAAATTTCCCATAAACCGGGACTTCCATGTCCGGAGTGGTAGCATCGTTTTTGTCATGCCCGGCAATCGCTTCTAAAACTATGGCGGCATCTTCTATGGTCTTGGTTATGGGCCCGGGAACGTCAGTTGAGGAAGTCATGGCTATTAGGCCAAAGCGGGAAGCACGGCCATAAGTCGGCTTTAGGCCGACTACTCCGCAAAAACTGGCCGGGCACCTGATTGACCCGCCCGTGTCAGTCCCTAAAGCAAAAAGGCACATATCCGCGGCTACGGCCGCGGCTGACCCGCCCGAAGACCCGCCCGGCACGCGTGTTAGGTCCCAGGGATTATGAGTTGGGCCAAAAGCGGAATTTTCCGTCGAAGCCCCATGGGCGAATTCATCTAAATTAGACTTAGCTAAAAGGATGGCTCCGGCTTCTTTCAACTTTTTTATGATCGTAGCGTCAAAAGGCGCAATGTAATTTTCTAAGATTTTTGAAGCCGCTGTCGTTTTTACGCCTTTCGTTAAAATATTGTCTTTGGCTATATAAGGAATGCCTAACAAATCTCCTTTTTCACCCCTGCTGCGCCGTTTGTCCGCCTCTTTAGCTTCTTTTGAAGCTTCTTTTTCACAAACCGTTAAGCAGGCTTTAATTTTTTTATCAATTTCCTTAATCCGCGCCAAACAGGCCTTAGTCAGTTCCGCTGAGGTTATTTCGCCTTTAGCCATTTTTTGACTAGCCTCTTTTATAGTAAGCTCATTCAACTTCATTATATTTGTTAATTGTTAAAAGTTAATTGTTAATTGTTATTACAAAACCCTCTTCACTTTTATTTGCCCACTTTCCAATTCTGGTGCTTGCCTAAAAGCTTCTTGCCCTTCTCTCTTGTCCCAATCTTCTTTAACATCTTCGCGCAAAGCATTTTCCAATCCGGTAACTTGGGCGGTTGGTTCTATATCAGTCGTATCAACTTCTTTCAATTGGTTTATATAATTTAAAACAGCCGACAGTTGGCTGCCGTATTTTTTTAGCTCATCATCCGTTAATTCCAGACGGGCTAAATCAGCAATATGTTTTATTTCTTCTTTAGTAAGCTTCATATCATTTTTAAGAATTCTTTCTCATCTATTATTTTTACCCCTAATTTTTCCCCTTTTTCATACTTGCTCCCCGGTTCCGCCCCGGCCACAATAAAATCGGTATTTTTGCTAACCGACGAGGAAACGTCTCCTCCTAACTCCCTTATCTTAACTTTTGCCTCTTCTCTTGTCAAACCAACTAAAGTGCCGGTTAAAACAAAAGTTTTGCCTGCTAGAACCTGCTTCTTTCCCCCTCCGGCTAGAGTTTTGGTTCTTACCCCATTCTTTTCTAATTTTTCCAGCAATTCTAAATTATGTTTATCATTAAACCAGCCAAAAATACTTTTAGCCATGACATTGCCAAAATCATAAATTCCCCCGATTTCTTCCGGGCTGGCTTTCTTTATTTTTTCCAAACTGCCAAATCTTTTTGCCAGCTCAATCGCCGACTCTTCGCCCACGTGCCTTATGCCTAAGCCATAGATAAAACGATTTAAATCTATTTTTTTTCTGTCACTAATTGCTTTCACTAAATTATCCGCGGACTTTTCCGCAAATCTTTCTAAAGGCCCTAAATCGCCGATCGTCAAAGTATAAAAATCGCTTATATCCCTTACTAATCCTTCCTTGACTAATTGTTCAATAATTTTCGGGCCCAAACCTTCTATATCAACGGCGTTCTTAGAAGCCCAGTGAGTCAGGCGCCGCAAATTAACGGCATAACAATTTGTATTGGGGCATCGATAAGCCACTTCGCCCGGCACTTTCACCACTTCGCTTTCACACATCGGGCATTTTTTTGGCACCCTGATTTCCCTTTCTTCTCCGGAACGCAAATTAGGCAAAACCTTTACTACTTTCGGGATTACGTCTCCGGCCCGCTGGATAATTACCGTATCCCCGATTTTCACGCCTAAACGTTTTATCTCATCCATATTATGCAAAGTGGCATGAGTAATGGTGACTCCGCCGACTCGGGCCGGTTCCATTACTGCCGTTGGAGTTAAAATGCCGGTCCGGCCCACCTGCCAGACAACTTCTTTTATTTTTGTTGTCGCCTCTAGGGCTGCAAACTTATAGGCCATCATATAGCGCGGTCCCTTGCCGACAATGCCGAGAACCGGCCACAATTTTAAATTATTCACCACCACAACCACGCCGTCGCATTCAAACGGCATTTTCTCCCTATTTTTTTCCCAATAATCGTGAAATTTATAGACTTCGGACAAATTTTTACAATATTTATTCTCTTTCAATACCTTAAATCCTAAAATCTCCGCCGCTTTATGCTCTTGCTCATGGCTTTTAAAGCCAAAATCAGTAGCTAAGGCATAAACATAAAAACTTAATTTTCTTTCCGCTGATAGTTTCGGGTCAAGCTGCCTGATTGAGCCGGCCGCCCCATTGCGCGGATTAGCTAACAAAGGTTTGCCTTCTTTTTTATATTTTTTATTAAGCTCATCAAAAACTCTTCTTGTCATTACCGTTTCCCCCCGAATTTCTATTTCTCCTTTCTCCAAGGCGGTCTTAATCTGCTTGATCTGCCCAATGTCCAGCCCTATTTTTTTAAATTCGCCTTCTTCCGGCTCTCTTAACCGCAAAGGTATGCTTTCTATGGTTTTTAAATTCTGGGTTACGTCTTCTCCGATTTTCCCGTCTCCCCGCGTCGCTCCCTCCCTAAACACCCCCTTTTCATATTTTAGAGTTACGGCCAAACCATCAAGTTTTAACTCGCAATAATAATCAAAGGTCCGACCTGGGACCAACTTAGCGATTCTATCTTCCCAGTCTTTCATATCTTCCGGAGAAAAAGAATCAAATAAAGACATCATCGGCCTAGAATGGATTACCTTGATAAATTTATCTAAGGGCTTTCCACCTATCCGTTGCGTCGGCGAATCAGGCGTAATAAATTCCGGATTATCCATTTCCAATTTAAATAACTCATTTTTTAAGCTATCCAAAGCCGCATCGCTGATTTCGATTTTATCTAAGACATGATAAAGATAGCGATGACGATCAATCTCTTTTTTCAATTTGGCTATTCGTTTTTTTATTTCCTGCTTATCCATAAGTTATAGAACACTTTATTTACAGCTTTCCGTATAACCAGCTACTTCTAATTGAGCACTTTTATACGGGCCATTACCTGTTGAATTCACCCATATTGAATCTTCTCCGCAATATCCGCTGGCAGCCCAGGGACCTCTATTAGCGCGACAAACATTATAGCCCTTATACTGCCCCCAATCGAAACTTATCTGCGCGCATGAAACATTAATATTAGCAGAAGGACAAGTAGGGCATAAACTGCTCGAACCGCTAACAGAACAAGTAGTACAATTATATACGCTCTCATACCATGCCGTATCATCATTTAACTTTGTTATTTGCCCATCACAATTCCAGTCCCAGCCCCTTGTTGAATGCTGTGTGGTATGAAAACCTGCGGCCGGATTTACTTGCGCATCTGTGTCCAAACAATCCGCATTGCTGGTTGATTTTCCTGTTCCGCAAGATGTAGCGCAAACGCTTGAACCCGTCCCGGCACCATAACTATCGCCGTCTCCGTCGTTATAACAGGTTAAAAGCTGATAAAAAGAGGCGTTACTATCATTACAGTCAGTGCCAATCAAAGAATTAGCCTGGCATTTTTTAGTGCCCGAGACAACGGCGTAACGATCTCCGTCAGTATCAACATAGCAATTTCCGGAAATACATTCTCCATCAGAAGAACAAATTTCTCCATTCGCCTTTGAACCAACTTCTCCTGTATAAGTGCCGGCAACGCCGAAAATTGTTACTCCGCTTTTAATATTACTGGCGGCCAAGTCATTGTCCAAAGCGCTTTTTGAAGCCTGGTTAATAAAACATTTCCCGCTATTATTATCAGTACAGTCAACCAAAGTATTATTTAATAAATCAGCCAAACTATTCCAATTGCTTTCGGTTAATACATTATCAGCAGTAGTGGCAGCCGGTGGCAGCCGCATCGCAACTAGTTCCGCATTTAGTGTGGATTTCATTAACCAGAGTGTTCCAGTTAGTTTGAGAAAGCAAGCCTGAGCCTCCGGTCTTGGCGTCGTTCCAGGCAGCATAGACGCAAGTAATAGAGATAGCCAGAAAAATGCCAATAGTTAAATAAACAAAACGGTAATTGGTAAGTTTAAAAAATTTGGAAATAATATTTTTCACCTCGTTAGAAATTTTTTGGTTTTGTCGCTTCATATTTTTTTGACCCCAAAAAAATTCAAACTCGAATTTCTAATGGGATTCATATGGTTATTTTAAATTAAAAAATACTAAGGTTATTCTTCCTCATTAACAATTTCAAAATTAACCGCTACACTTCTCCTGGTTTGTTGGTAACTGCCGGTAGAAGTAAAGGTTACCTGCGGAGGGGAAAGGGCGGAATCAACCTGGTAAGTGCTGCTGTTGCCCAAGCTGCTGGAAAAAATATTATCAGTATCAACATCAGGGACGGCATAGTTATTTTTTCTTACTTCCCATAAAGCTCTTTCCGCTCCGGCTTCAGCGGCAAAAAAAGCTTTGATTGACTGCTCCTGCGTCCGGCTCATTTTTATGCCGGGGACGATTAAACTGGCCGCCCCCAAAGCCACCACTAAAATTCCGGATAAAATCAGTAAAGTTAAAAGAAGCGCCGTGCCGTCGTTATTTTTTATTTTATTCATAATATCTTGATGATATAGTCGTCTGTATTTTTATGGTTTGTTTATGCATCTCTTTGCCGACAGCTTCAATATCCATCTTCATAGTCACTAACGGCTGCCGGCTGTGAAAAGCGCCGATTAGGTCGTCTGTAACTTTAAAGTTTAAACTAGTTACTTTAATCCGGCCGGGAGTGGTGGAAGCTATATTTTCTCCCCGGACAACATTTATGGCTTCGTCTTTTAAATAATAAGCCACACAGACACCGTCTTTATTTTTGAAATATAAGATATCGCCCTCGCTGTTGGTGGTGGTATTATAAACCTTATTTATGGCTACGGCCGGCGGGCTGAATAAAGATTCGCAGTCATGGTTGCTTAAAGTCGCCGTCCTGATTTCTTTCGCCATGGTTTCAAAAGCGTATCTCATGCTCTCCTGGGTATTTTGGGAAGCAATGGCATTGCGCTGGCTTTCGATCACCAGCCTGAAAATTTCTGTCGCCGAAAGCATAACCACGGAAAATATGGCCACGGCCACCGTCATCTCCAGCAAAGTCACGCCCTTGTTGTTTTTTATTATATTCCTAAACATATTTATTTTTATACGCTTGCTTCTTTCATAATCTTTAGTTCCCAACTATCCCGAAAATCCTAAGAATCTTAATAATCACATCACCCTTCCTACCGCCAATCATATAAAATAGTATCGGCCACGTACTGATACGTCTGCCCCCTGTCTTCCCACTGGACGAGGCAGGAAACATTTAATGATTCGGAAGAAGTCTGGGTGATGGTAATTAAACGGCTGAACAAAGAATCCAGATCTCCTGCTTGGTGCCAATAATAATCTTCCTCGCCCGCATCATTACTTTGCTGCAATTTTGCCTCTTCAATTCCCTCCACGCTGGTAATGTTGCCGGCGTAATCCACAATATAATTGCCCGGAGTAATGCCATTATCCCAATCATTGCCCGAAAGCCAATTGTTATCCCTGATATTTCTTGTAAGCTCCAGCCCTTCCTGGGCCAATTGCGAGGCAACTAAATTATTCTTATTTACATATTCCACCTGAACATTCTGGGTAGTTAAGGACAAGACCCCGACCAATCCGATGGTAATAATGGAAAAGGCCACTACTATCTCAAGGATCGAAAAGCCTGATTGTTTTTTGAAAAATGTTTTCATAATTTTTGGGCAAACCTTGTTAAAACAGCCTAATTGGTAACCTCTACCAGCCCGAAGAAATTAACGGCCACAATTTTCGTTAGATCTTCGGTTTCTCCCCCCAACTTTATTTGTACAATATTATAACTATTTTCTCCATCCCAAATATTAGTGGTTGGATCCGGGGGCAGGAAAGTAATATCAACCAAATTTATTAAAGCGCCCGTGTTTATCTCGGTCAGCCCGATACCAGCCGGAAAATTAACCGTTTGCCCGCCCTTATCTTTATCGTCTTCTCCGATATCGTACGCTTTGTTGCCGTTGCTGTCAGCAAAAATTTTATAACTTCCCGGAAAAGAGGCTTTGTCAAAATGCACCCCCCAGCCGCCGCTGGGAACGCTGCCTCCATACTCTTTCGACCCCAAACTATAGCTTTGCGCCAACCTTATGTCGCTTATCAATTTCTGCGCCGTCATCGTCAGTTCAGATTGTTTGTTGCCCGAATGGTAATTAGCTAAAAAAGTTCCGGAAATCAAAGCAATAATAGAAATGCTCACTATCATCTCTATTAAAGTAAACCCTCTTCTTTTAGAAAGAAGGCCGATCTTATCTTTTACATTTTTTTTCACCCCGTTAGAAATTTTGTTACTTTTTTTTCCCATAGTAACATTAATAACATTTAATCTATTTTTAAAATGTCTTTTCCCGCAATAACAAACATATCAACCATTTCTAATAAAATTTTACCCCCGTCATATATATTATCTTTTTTTCTAGTTGAATTTCTAACAGGGTTCATAAATATAGACAAAATACCCTTATTCCAAATTAGCGTGGCAAGAAACCACGCTAATTTTTATACCGAAAGCCGTTCCGCTTTAGTGGGACGGACCGGTATATCCCGGCGCTTCGGCGAATGAATTCTTTTTAAAACCATTAGAAAGGAGGCGAAGCCGCTATTTTTTTAAAAATTTTGGAAACTAAGAAAGGTTTTTGGAAGCGGCGGGATATGAAATTTAGCGGGCAGGTTAGCCCGCAAAATTTCATAATCTGATTTCTTATTTATCTTATTAAAACAGCGAATATTTATTGGGGCTTCACTTCTTTCCAGCCGGGCAAAGTCACGTTTACATTTACGGTTTCAGTCAGGCTGCAATAATAACCATCGCTGTCAGTTACTTTTAAAGTCACTTCCTGATTTCCGGAAGAGTTAAAAATAAGAACTGGCGTGGAAGTGGCCGGATCATCAATTGAGGCATTAGGCGCTGTCCATAATAAATCGGTTATAGTGGTTCCGCCGTAGCTGGTTGAACTCTGGGTGAATTTTGCCCCTTCGTCCTTGCTGGGATTCTCCGGAGACCAGGCAAAAGCAACACCGGGCAATTCATGTTTATAAGTAGTAAAAGACGGACCGGCCGTTAATTCCGAAGAGAAATTTAAATTATCCCAAACCCTTATCCACCAATAATAAGTCGTATCATAATCTAAATCGTCCGGACCAAGCAGATATTGGCTTGCACTTTCTTCTGTTTTGCCCGTATCGACAATGGGGCTATCCGGATTGTTGTCGTCATCAACAATCACTTGATAAGCGCTCTGGGAAGATCCCGCATCGGGGTCACTGAATTCCCAGCGCAAGAAGGCCTGTTTGGCGTAAAGGGAACAAGCCTGCTCTGCGGTCCAATTCGGAGCTGTCGGGTTAGCCGCTTCAGGGGAAATGTTCAATGAAGAAGAAACTTTATAATCATGCCCGCTGCAGCCGCAGGCGCCGCAGTCTGCGCAATTAAAGCTAATCCAGCCGATACCGGCGCCGTCCTCGCCCCCGTTCCAGGCCCAACCGCTAAATTCGCTTGTGCTGGAAGCTATGGAAACGCCGAAACTGATTCCTTCAAAATCTATAGGCAAATCTACCGGGAAATCTAAAGGCAACCCGCCGCCGCTGGGAACGTTAAAATTTATCCAGCCATCATCTTCTAAAGCTAAAATTTTCGCCCAGCCCGTTATCTGGCCAGTGGTATAGTTATAATTAGCTATAATAGTTTCCCCGGCTCCGCTATATGGATCAGCTGTCGGAGCTCCCGTATCCGCCCTATTGAAACTAATCCAGCCAATATTCGGGCTCCAAGCGTAGCCTGAAATATCTCCGGTTTCCGGATCAATACTAACCCCATAATCAATCGTACTACGAGAATCATCGTTTGAACAATTAAAGCTAATCCAGCCGACATTTTCACTCCAAGCATAACCAATAACATTATTGCCGCCTACGGCTTGAGCAGTTTCTTCTTGGTCTTTAAATTCAAAATAAGTAATTAAAATCGCGGAACCAATGCCGATTATTAACATAACCACCAATATTAACCAGGTTTTCAATTTAAAATAGTCTTTCATATTTTTATAAATTATTTGCAACAATAACGAACGCATTGGTAAATCTCTTTTACATAGCTATTGCTCGCAAAGGCCTCACTTAACCAAAATTTTGGAGATTCTCCAACAGACGTATAACCGCTCGGGCAAGCCGGGGGAGTGCAAGTACACGGGCAATTATTCGAAGGATAAGTGTCGCAATAACAGCCGCCGAAAGTATTAAAGCACTGTCCTTTGGCGTCAATTTTAGTATTAAGAGCGGAAAATTCAGACTGAAGCATAGTGGCCAGCTCATTCCAATTGCTTTCCGAAAGCTGCCCGGTCCCCCCGGTTTTAGCACTATCCCAAGTAGCATAAACATAAGTAGCACCCACCGCTAAAAATATGCCAATAATTAGATAAAACAAACGAGAAGAGATAAATTTTAAGGATTTTTTAAAAATGTTTTTCATATGGAGAAAATTAATATCGTTTGATTATTATTTATTATTTATTGTTTGGCTATTGGAATTTGATTATTGTTTATTGTGCAAGATAAGGCAAAAAAATAATTAACCCGACTATTACCGCCATTGCCGAAGCCAGCATAACCGCCGCCGCCATAATATCTTTTATCTCTTTTACATAACTGTCCAGCCTTGGTTTTAAAACATCGGTCACTCTTTCAACGGCGCTGTTTATTAGCTCCATTAAAATTACCAAACCGATAACCAAAATTAAAATCAGCCATTCCCAATTTTTAATTTTAAAATACCAGCCTAAAATTATAACCACCAGACCGGCCAGGCTCTGAATTTGCAAGTTCTGCTCTTCCCGAAGAGTTTTGCCTAATCCCCGGAAAGCATAAGTGAAACTTTTTAATAATCGCTTTACTTTAATCATAATACTGAATTAAGGGTTATAAAGTTACAAAGCATCTTTCCGACTTTTTATTTTATAGACTTTATAAACTCATTTCCTAATCTCTCCATTTTCTTTCGCCCGGCTTCTGTTTTGTCGTCATATCCCAATAAATGTAATAGCCCGTGCACTAGGATAAATATTAGTTCATCTTTCGATTTATTGCCAAACTTATCCGCTTGCCTTTTAATCTGATGATAATCTAATATTATCTCACCCAAGAATTTCTCTTCGCCGGCAAAAGAAAGAATATCCGTTACCCGGTCAACCCTCCGATATTTTTTATTTAACTTTCTAATTTCTTTATCCCCCACAAAAGCGATGGAAATACTATAATCAGTCTTTTTATATGCCCTTAAAAATTTTTCGGCTACCTTCTTTACAAACGATGGATTAACTTTGTTTTTAGCCTTATTATTTATTTCAACGGCCATATTTTAATCCCCGATTACTAAACTTTTAATCATGGCGGCAAAAATATTTATATAATCCAGAGTTTCGCTCGAACCGGCATTATACGACAAAACAAAAAGGTAGTTGCGGTTACTGTCTGTTAAATAAACAATCAAGCCGTCTGTGCTCTTTATGCCCGACCAGCCGTTTCCGCTGACTTCCGGTCCTAATTCCGTAGTTTCAACTGCAAATTGCTGCACGTACCAGTCTTCAATAGATTGTTTGTCCGTATTCGGCTGAACAATCAGTTGGATAAACTGATTATCTTCTGATTTAAACATAATTGAATCATCACCGCCGACAGAAGTTCTTGGCCAATTGGCGGGATAAAGCACTTTATAACCGAAAGTTCCGTTTATATACTCGCCGATATTGGGATTATCGGCTAGTTTGCCGCTACCGACCGGATTATATAAATTCATTATTTCTTCATAGTCAGAATAGCCGTCGGCGTCACTGTCAACATTCCCGTCATCAGTACCCAGTAAAGTTTCTTCTTTATTAGTTAAACCGTCGCCATCCCTGTCTCCTAAAAAAATCTCTTCAGCCGGCGTAGAAGTGGCCAGAACTTCTGTCTCTTCCGGAGTCGTAGAGGCGCCGCTTTCTTCTGGGCCGCCTAGATATTCTTCCTGAGTGACAATGGGCAGAACTTCTTCCGAGGGGGTGCTGGTTTCAACTTCTTCGTTGCTTAAGGGCTCGGGAGTGTAGGTTTCGTTTTGTTGAGGAATTGGCGCAACTTGTTTTTCGGCCGGAGCTTTAAAAATAAAAAGATAGAGTAAAAAGCCGATAACTACTATAAATATAAACCCTCCAACCATAACAAAAATTCCGGTTTGCTTGGCCTTGTCTGTTTTTAGGCTGTCCTGCCTGAATTTTTCCGGCATCGTGTGAATAACAATTTCTTCACCCATCCTTTTATCCATCATTTCTTTCTCTTCGTCTTTGCCGGAAATTTTATCTTTTTCTTCTGAAATTTCTTTTTTTTGTTTTTTTAGAAAACTAAACATATTTATTTATAAATTTATAATCCCCTATTGTATCTCATACAATTTACCTGCCCCGGCCGGGTTATAGCCATTCTTTACCTCATCCCCGTCCGAATAGCCGTCGCCGTCCGTATCAGTAACTAAAGGATTAGTTTTATAAACCTTTACCTCTTCCCGGTCAAATAAGCCGTCACTGTCGGTGTCAATATTGTTGATATCAGTCCCTAAGCTCCTCTCCTCTTCGTCAGATAAGCCGTCTTGGTCGCTATCAGCCGGCCCGACTACGCTCGGAGGGAAAAACACGCTTTCGGCCGGAAAAGGCGATTCTTCCGCCACCGGCGCTTCTTCCGGCGCTGGCTCTGGAGTTTGATTTTCTTCGGGAAAATTAGGAACTCCCCCTCCCGTTAAATTTTCTTCCTGCGTCTGGTCTCCCGTTCCCTGGCTTAAAGTCGTATCAATCTTTTTTAAAACCCAAAAAATACCAAATATAATTAAAACTACTACTACAATCAGTATAGCAAAAATAAGGAGTTTTTTCATCTTTTCTTTTCTCTCTCCCCCCTCTTCCCCAACTCCGGCCATAGGGACTGGCGGCGGAACCGGAGTCGGCCCGACTGGCTTTAAAATATCTGGCTTTCCGCCCTTTTCCGTGTCGGAAAAAATATCTTCCACTTTGTTAGTTTTTTTGTTTAAATCGTCGAACATATTTTTAAAGTCTTTAAAAATAAAATAATATAAAAATTAACTTCCTTCTTTTTTTATTTTATTTTGTTATTTTATTATTTTAATTATTTTAATCTTCCCTCCCCTAAAGGGTTATACCCGTTTTTTACCTCATCTCCGTCCGAATAGCCGTCCCCGTCCGTATCCGCTTTTTTCGGGTCAGTGCCATAAACAGCTTCGTCTTTATCAGTTAAACCGTCATTATCACTATCAATATCACTATTACTGTCGCTGTCAGTTTTTTTATTAACTAAGTCTCCGTTACAATAATTTTTTAAATATTCCTCTTTTATATTATCGCACAATTTTTTGTCTCCTTGCCAGATAGACATTCGATAATAAACATTGTCTTCACACATTTTCTTTGTTTCTTCCACTTTAAGGCCTGAACAATCTTCGGGCTTCTCGTATGCTCCAAAAATACCGGAAAAACAATCTATTTTAAGGTCAACAATCTTCACGGAAAGACATTCGTCAATTTCAGCCTCCGCCGTTTTATTTAAAATTTCATTTACGCATTCAATTTTTTTCTGCTCATCTCCGATTTCTTCAAAACCATGACTGCAGAAATCGTGCCTCTCTGTCAGAAAGGCTACGGCTGAAACACAATTTTCTTTGTCAGCTCTGTCTTCGCATGGTTCCAAATTTTCTTTCGCCGCTGTCTCGGTATAAAATTTTATTTGTTCGGAAGTAAATTCAGGATATTTTTCTTCCATTTCCGTTAAAAGGGATTTTGGGATTTCTTTTTCCGTTAACGTGTTTTCATTATTTTTTACGACGATATTATTTTCTATCTTTTTATCTTGAATCTTTAATATAAAGATCAAAATAACCAACAAAAATAATATAATGATTCCCAAAATAATAATTTTCGTTTTCTTATTAAACATAATTTTAATTTATTTCCAACATCTAAAATTAGCTGTTGTATGATTTGTGGTTATAATCCAATTTCTTAAATCAGATGTGCTTTGACTTAATTTACAACTGTAATCAGAATCACTTGTTGTGCAGCCTGATGTTTTTGTTGTCCGAGTTGCGCATGGATCCAGCCATTGAACAAGATTATAACCAGACGGAGTTTCAGCTCCACATTTTCTTCCACAACAATCACATCCATCTTTCCCGCAACTTGTCAGTTCACAACAAGCATAATCATTCATTGTTGGATTGGTAGTGTTGCACGCCGTGGAAGAATTACCTACCACATCTGGGGCTGGGATAACACAACTACTCCATCCTCCACAATTACTATTGCAAGTTTGCGTTCCTGAAATCTCCATACCAGTACAATGTGCGGGGAAACCTTCGGCGTACGTGCTTGTGCAAGCTTGAGCAGGAACATTTTTATCGCAAACCTCCGGCCCATTCTTTATACTATCTCCGCAATAACCGCCGGTCATAGTGCAAGTAGCCGTACATCCATATTGCTTCGTTGATGAACTGTCGGAAGGTGAAGAAGCAATTCCGGCGGTCTTATCGCATACTTCTCCCTTGCTATCTTGTATTTTTTCATCTCCGCAATAACCGCCGGTAAATTGGCAGCTGCTGTCGCAGGCATATTGCTTATTAATGGAACTGCCGGCGGGATTAGCGGCAATATTATCAATCGTGTCGCATTTTTCCGCCAAACCTTCCCCGTTTGTGGCTTGCCAGACACCGTCTCCGCAATAAGTATTAACTTTTAAAGTAAGATTTTTAGGACTGCTGATTGCGCCGTATTGGTCAGCGGCCGTAATTGCTATGGTATAATTGCCGGCCGTATCCGGCTTGCCGGAAATTTCACCGGTAGAAGTATTGCCAGCCATACCGTTTGGCAACCCAGAGGAAGAGAAAGAGCCAATACTATAAGAGAAAGAGAAAGAGCTAATGCTATGCCCGTCAGGATCTGAAGCCGTAATAAGACAAGGGGTATAATCATTATTTATTCTTACTTTGGTACTACAACTAGCAGGAATGCTGACAACCGGCTTATGGTTAATAACTTTTAAATTGAAAAGTTGGGACAAAGAGGAAACCCCCTGGGAATTAGTTGCACTTGCGGAAATAGAATAATTTTCATACATATTATCCCCGCCGTCTTTAGTAAGGGAAAAAGTATTGCCAATTACGCTTTGGACACGGCAGTCGTGCCCATTAATAATAGTGCAGCTTATCAGGGCCGGGTTGAAATTAAAGGATGAAAAGGAATTTCCGGTCGGGTCAGTAGCATAAATCGTAAAATCCAAAGTCCTGCCAATAATAATCTCTTTGTCGGCGATGGGAGTAACAACCGGCAAAGCAGAGCCAATAATACTAATAGAGCAGGTTTTTGTAACGCGTCCGTCCTCTTTGTTGTCATCAACCGTTACGGTGAAACTATAAGTTCCCTGGGCTCCGGCGGCTGTAGCGGAAATTTCCTTCTGATTAGTTGCGCCCCCCAAGGTGCTGTTAAGCCAAGCCGCGCCAGCCGTATCTATGCTCCAGGTAAGCGGGTCCCCGTCAAGGTCGCTCGCGCTGATATATCCCTTAAACGGTTTGTTCGGATTGCCGACCAAATTATTGCAAATGATAGTCGGGGGATTATTTTCCGTCGTTCCGCCATGCTTTACGGCCTCGCTGCCGGCGCAAGCTCCGGCGTCTAAAGTCGTTATTAATCCGGATTCCATGACCGCGCAGACATTGTAGCTGGAACCGTCAGCGGCGGCCGTATAAACAAAAGCGTTGCTGCCGGTTGGCAAATTAAATTCGCTGTCAACTGGCGTTGGGTCGGCAAATGATTTGTCCGCTTCCTTCCAGCAGGTGGAAGAATCATATCCGGGGCAAGCGCCTAATTTGTTTATCGGATCAGTCGGCAAGCCTGTCCCTAATTCCTTAGCCAGAGTCTGCTGCCAGCTTGGCCAGGTGGAAATGGTTTTCCCGGGCAAATAAGTGCCAGCGGATAATTTTGGATAATAACCCATTTCTTCTTTATAATTCTCTACTGCCATCTTTATTTCCGCCAAACTGGCTAATCTTTTGGCATCGCGGGCAATTAGAACTTTTTGTTCGGAATCCTCGATATTAGTGTTAAATTTCCAATGGGCAATAATCTGGTCCAGAATATTCTTGGTAGCGGCTTCCGCTTCCTGATTATAAGAAATAAGGTAAATATTGGTATATAACCCGTTGCCAACAACATTGGCGGCATTAACATAAACCGTCCGCCCGTCGCGCAGAGCTTCGTAGCCGTCGACGGTTAATCCCTGAGGCGACCCCTTAAATCCCTGCTCGCTGTACCAGCGGGAAATGCTAAGATGGTCAGGGTTGGGAATAACCCGGATCGCGATCGCGTCCGGGCTGTTTGTTTTCCCCGTCTGCGCCAGAACATAAGAATATTTTGTATCTTTTAAAAATCCAAGGGCAAAAAAACTAAAAACAACAATACCCAGGAGGATGGTTAAAACTCCGCTTATTTTTAATTTATTTTTTAAAAAATTAAAAAATCGCATAATTATTTTAAATTATGGGGTCGCCACTGGTCTTGCTGATACTTCATTTGAGTATGCACTCCCCTGACCGTTAATATTAATGGATTTAACCGCAAAATAATAAGTTGTGCCGTTGACTAAACCGGTAACATGGCCATTTGTTATATTACTCTCGGGATAGGACTCATTATAACTGCCAGAATCAGTTCCCTGATAAATTTTATAACTTACGGCTCCGTCTGCTTTTTTCCAAGTTAATATAACCAAGCCATTACCAGCCGTGGCGGAAAGATCAGCCGGGGCGGCAAAGGGAGTCGCTTCTTCCTCCTGAGAATATGTGCCCTCCAGACCATCGGCGTTAACAGATTTAATAACAAAATAATAAGTTGTACCATTGGTTAAACCGTTAGTCGTATATTTTGCATCTGTTAAGCCTTCGGCAATAGAGACGTCGTAAGTACCCGCAGCTTCCCTTTTATAGACTTTATAGCTAACCGCCCCAACTGCCGCATGCCAAATTAAGTCAACCTGCATATCACCAGCCGTGGCGTAAATATTAGTGGGAGTAGCCACGGGGATAGCCGATTTAGCAGCTTTTTCGCTTTCATTATTCTCTGCATCATAAGCCGCTACGCCAAAACAATATTTTGTGCCATTAGTTAAGCCAGAAATAGTCACCGGACTTTTATTGGCCGCCTGCGAATCGCCAAAATTTACAGAATCGTTGCATGTGTCAGTCGCCTTATAATAAACCCTAAAACTTGTTGCTTCCGGATCACTGGTCCAGCTTATTGTTACTTTTCTATCTCCCGGGGTTAGAGTCATTGTCGGAATTGCCGGGCCCTCTTTATCTTCTATTTTAATTTCGATTACGTTAGAAAGCGCGCTTTCTACATTATCTGCCCCCTCGCCGTAATAAGCCGTTATGGCAAAATAATAATTATTCCCGTTATTTAAATCATCGGAAATATTATAGGCGGTGCCCTGCCCAAGCTCTACTGAAGTCTTATCGCCAACGTCTAAGGGAGAATATTTGCCGTTTAAATTATTTATATTTGGACCATAATAAACTTTATAACCGCTGACACCCGTATCTTTTATACAAGTGCTCTCATCAGAACAGGGCAAACCAACTCCGCAACTTTCGCCATTATCACATTGGCCGAGAGGGTGCCAAACTAAGCTGACCGCTTTCCCCTGGGGCAGGGCCTCTCCTGACAATAAGGCGTCAGAAGCCATACTCGGCGTTCCTTCCCGGAAAAAATAAGCTTCCTTTAGAATATCCTGAATCTTTGATTCTCCCCTGACAATCGTATCCTCGGATAAAATTGCCGGCAAATCATCAGCAGAACCGGCCGCTCCCCGGTCGCGGCAATAGTATAATTCATAATTAGTATTATAACAGCAAGAATCGCTTCCGGCACCGCAATTATGATCATCAATGGTGCAATTTGTACTTTTATCCCGCCACGGCTCCCAGGTGCTGTCGGCTTTAATCGGCGGCCAGGGATTAGCGCATAAAAATACATACACTTCCGCCCGGCCGGTTTTGGTCTGCCCAACGGTGCTGGCCCCCGAAACTGTATCTTCGGTTATAGTGGCCGTCGCTTTTATAAGCGTTTTTCCGTCTTTAACGTTTTGGGCCGTTACTGTCTGAACAGAACTAACGGGGCTGCCAGAATTAGTAACTTCGGCGATTTGGCTATTGTCAGAACCCCAATTCCATCCCCAATTATACCCGGTAACGGGACTTATAGTCTGTCCGCTGGCAGAAAGCGGCTTTGCCTCAAAAGATTGAGCGGAAACGGCGCCGGCAGTTTTAAAAAGATAGCGGGGAGGGTAAATACTGACGCTGGATAATTGGCAAATATCATTGCCGGTGGTAAATGACCAAATTTTTGCCTTAGTAAAAGTTTTGCCGCCAAAGGTTTCCGTATCATTTTCATTCAGGCCGATTTCTAAACTGGAAAGCACTCCTTTGCTGCTGTCAAGATTTTCATCGCCTTTTATAACCACATAATATTTCCGTTTTTTTTCTAAGGGTTTATTAAGGCTAAAGGTTAAATCAGTCGTCCCGTCCGCCTTATTAACTCCGTTTACCATACCGGTAAGAGCGCAATAATTATGGCTCGGGTCGGTTGTGCCGGCTAAAACTTTTCCGCCGAATAAGGGGCGTGCGACTTTAGCCAGAACTGATAAAACTTTCCTATAAAAACTAACCGCTAAATTTTTTCTTACAACCGGGCCGTTATTTAAAGCCAAATATTGGGTGCCGGCAGGGCAGACACTGTTCTCATAATCTCCCACAACAACAACATTGCCGGAGAAACTGGCAATATCCATTTTTTCATTGAAATTCGCGGAAATCAAAGTATTAAGGCAGACACCAGCCGCATCCCCGGCCGGGTAAACGCTGGAAACCCTGGGTTTTGCGCGACAGCAAGTATCGGAAGAGCAGCCCACCGACTCCTTTGAACCGCAGTCCTGGTCTTCTTCGCAGCCGCAATAAAGTCCGCGGGTAGCGCCGGTGCAAGGCGATTTGTTCGGGGCGCAAATCAAACCATTGGCATTAACTTCCGGCGTACCCGGGTTACAACAGCAGGTACCGCATTCATCATCAGCCGCTGTGCGGCAACTATAATCCGTACCGCAACTAAAACTGGCGTTACAAACTAATTCCGGCATAGTTGAAGCTACGCATCTCTTGCCCGGCCGGCTTACCTGCGAACATTTTTCTCCGCAATCTTTACTGGTTTCATAAACGCTTCTAGTTGAGCTGGCTACCGGATTATTATCTGAATCGCAAGCATCGCCGCCAGCCTTGCATTGATAATATTGGCAATAAGCTAAATCATCTTTTGAATCATCATACTTAACCATATTTTTATCGCCTGTTCCGCCTCGGCAGATATATTTGTTCATAGCATCAACGCAACAAGTAGTATGTTTTGAGCATTCTTCTTTTGAGGGCAGTTGCTCGCAATCCCGGCAAATACCGCCTGCGACGCTGGTGTCGCAAATTTTTCCGCTAGTCCCCCCGCAATTGCAAGCCGCATCATGAGCGGATTGAGTTGTGCCAACATCAGCGCAACCCGAACAACGGCCAAAGCCGGAACCGTCATCTGACGTATCATTGCCGCAGGTGCCTTTACAAACCAGAGGCGCGCAACAATCTCTGGCATCCTGCCCGATTTCACAGCAACATTCACAGCTTGCCTTATCCTTTAATATACATTTATCAGTTTCACAAACGGAACCCCTTGGACAGATTTCTTGATTAATAGCGCATAAACCCTTAAGGTCATTATCGTTATCATCCAGGCAAACAAAGCCTGATCCGCACAAACTGCAACTTAAAGTTGTATTAACGCATTTATCGCCAGGGATTTTTGTCCAGCCAGAAGGACAGCTTAATTCAGTATCAATCTGCCAATGGCCGCTGCCATTATATTCGGCGCAATAAGCTGTTATCTCTTTATTTAAAGCATCCTTAGTCAAGGAGGGATTATTTAAATCGCAGTCTCCGGCGGTAACACATTTATTTAAAGTGCTATTATAAGTGCATTCGCCAGTGCATACCCGGTTATTGCAATAGTCATCACCGCAGCCTTCTCCGACTATTTGCCCGCCCCCCCCTCCGTAAGGCGAACACTTGCCCGGTGAATTAGGGCAGGTCCCGCCAGAATCGCATTTGCCGGTAGCTTTACTTTTACCCAGGCAACTGAAATAAGAAGAAGGAGGAACGGTTTCTCCGGCGCCAGTGCTAAAATCCCATTCATAAACCGAACTGGCAACCGTAATATAGCAACCATCAATATTTGCTTTGCATTTGCCCTCTTCACTGCTGCCGGCCGGGCAACAAAATTTATCATCTACATTCTCCGCGCAATCATTATTGTTAGCACAGCTGCCAACGGTAAAATTCAAACCATTGCCAACCAGCGTATCCTGGACAACTTGAACCGGGCCGGTTATGGCTTCCTGATGAACTGTGGTCTCTATTTTTTGGGCGCCATCTTCATCTCCCCAGAAAGTTATCGCTGCCCCGCTTTGTTCTTTATTGGAATTAAACCTTACTTTGCTTTTAACATCATCTTTATCGCCAAAATTTTCTCCCCATAAGCTTATCGGCGTATTACTCGGCCCCCGGCTCGGCTTGATTTTACATAAACTCGGGGACAAAGCCAAACTATTTTTAACTTCAAATTTTGTACTGGAAACCGCTGTTTGAGCGCCTATTTCTACATTTAAATCATAATTCCCATCAGCCAGTCCAACCGGCACTTTCACTATAACCTGATTATCTCTCCAAAGGCTGTCAGCGCATACCGGCGGGAAATTAAAATCAGCATCTTTTCTTGTTGTTTCAAAAAAATAAACTCCGTTTGACCCCCTTATAGTACCAAAGCCGCTGCCGTGGATTGTTACGTATTGCCCGGGCGCACCCTGGGTCGGCTCGAAAAAAGTAATTTTCGGGCCGGCATAGGGTTCCCTATTTTTTGTAAACTTTAAATAATTACTGGTAAGGCCGTTGTTTAAAACAAAACTGGTGGTTTGGCCAACTTTAATGTCCGGCACCCCGGCTGTGCCCTGATTATCAGCACTGAAAACAGAATTCTGGGCGGCAACTCTATCCGCCTCACTGCCATAAAAAGCTGACCCCCCGGACAAGCCAAGGCCATAATAAGTAATCCTGTTATCCTTTGTCCCGGCCGCCGGGTCTATTTTACAAAGACCGGGCCGAACAGTAGTGTTTATAACAAAATCATCAAGGTTGGGGCCGCGATCATTATCAGTGGTATCCTCGCGCGCATCCGAAGTCACAACTTTTATCGGGCCGGAAACCGCTCCGGCCGGCACGATAACGATTATCTGGTTATTTTGCCAATTCTCATCGCAGGGAGCACCGGGAAATTCCGCTTCAATTGTATAACCGCCCCCATCCCAAAAATAAACCCTGCCAGCCGTATCGCCGAAATACCGACCGCCAATAGTAGTTAAATTACCAATTGCTCCGTCAACCGGACTAACCCAGTCAATTACCGGTGCGCCCAGACAGATGCAGGTTCCAGTATCGCAAATTAAATAAGCCGAACATAAATTATTATCCGCTTCACAAGTCGCTGTCCCTCCGTCGCTGTCGCAGGATTCGCCAAATCCTCCGCCAGCCTGGCAAGTGCAGCTGCCTGTCTCGCAATAATAATTTTCTGGGCACAAAGTCGCGTCTGCTTCACAGATATCCGGACCAGCCAGGCTATCGCAAGAAATTGCTCCGCCGTCATTACCGGTTCCAGTTCCGGCACCCGGCCCGGCTCCAGGCGTAACTCCAGTTCCGGCACCCGGCCCGGCTCCAGGCGTAGTCGCCGTAAGCAACTTATTTAAAATAAAACTGGCAATGGCAAAAGCCGACAAAACAATAACCAGACCGATAATGGCGCCGGTTAAAATCTTTTTGGCCTTTTCAATTTTTTCCTCCTCGCCAGCCGCAGTCATATAAAGCCAGCCGGCATAGATAATCAGGCCAACCGCAATAATTCCCAAAAAACCCAAAGCGATTCTGATAACGTTAGCCGCCATTACTCTCGGGTCGTCTCCGCCCAATCCTATTTGCTCCCCGTATTGCATCCCGACATCAAGGCCTTGCGCCAAAGCAAAATTAGCCACTGTAAAAATAGCGGCAGCTAAAATCATTAAACATATTAAAATTTTCGTCTTTTTAAACATTACCTAAAAATTTTAATTAAGGGCAATTCTCCCCCGAAGGCACATTGGCCGGATTGATATTTTCCCCGGACGGGCAGCAAGACGGATTGGCATTATTGCCGGTGCACTCCGGCCCGATACTTGGTTTAAAACAATTTTGATTTATATCTTTTACCCCGGAACCTACTTGAGCCCGATATTTAATTAAATCGCCGAAAATGGAATGATTTATTTCCGCCACCGTCTTATCCGCCTCTCCGCTACTGTCACTATCAATATCATTTTTCGTTATCCAATATCCGGGCAATACTGGCTCTGGTTGGGTAGGGTCGGGAGTTACTAGGGTTGCCGAAATCAAATTAATTCTTTTATGGACAACATCCCCGCCTTCCTTTCCATTATTTACAATTATACTGCCCGTACTTAGGCTGGAAGACATCATTGGCTTGTCAAAAGTAACTAAAATCGGATTAGCCAGATGGATGCCGGCAGTTCCCTGATTAAGGGGCTGTTCGGTATTAGAAGCATCTTCCTGGGAAATATTGGTAATTTTCGGCGGGCTTAAATCAATAACATCGCTGGTCGAAAAAGACCACTTATAATTATCACCTTCGGCCGTATTCGGGCTCTCCTTTTCTTCGTAAAAAGTAGCCGGTCCCTGGGCTCCATTGACCCGGTTGCCGTCCAAAGAATTAAGGGCCACATCCATCACTCCGTCTAGCAAAGCGGCATCTGAAGCCGGATAATTTTCCCCGTCCGCATCCTGGCAATGCGTATTACAAACATTATAGGGACTGCGGCTGGCGCAATTATCAGCTCCACAATCGGCCAAAGTCGCCGCTTTTAATTCCACCCTTATCTGGCTGCCGCCGGGCAAACAATAAATTTTTTCTCCGCAGCCATTAACCCCGCATTGATTGTCGCTTACAAATTCAATAGTTTTATATTGGTTGGAAACGACAAATTTACCTTGTAAATAATCATTTGTCCCTTCACATATCCCCAAATTGCATTTGAAAGAAAGGCAATCAGCATCTTTAGTGCAGGTCCCGCCGGAAGCGACTGGGGACGAGGCCGCATTCACTATTTTTATATAATCTTTTACTTCATCGGCGCTCCCGGAAACCGTTATTGGATTAATAGCTTCATTAAAATTAATCTGAATAACAGAATTTCTCGGTTTGGTGCTGGCCGGCTTGGGTGAAACCCCCCCCTTGTCCAGCGCCCATATTTGCGGCGGCTCTAAGTCAATTTTATTGCTGACCTGAAATTGCCATTCTAAATAACCCCGGCCGCAAGTGTCAAAAACTTTCTCGCCATCTGCCTTTGTTATGTCATTACTTAGATAAATCGTGTACCAAATGCTTTCTGACGGAGAACCCAAATAGACAGTGGGCGTAAAAACGAAAGTCTTATTGTCTTTTGTTGAAACCTTAATCTCTTTAATAAACTTATCCGCCCTGGTTTCTTCATCAACGCTCTTATAAATCATAATTCTCCCGTCTTTTAAAATATCGCCGGCGTCGTCCATGACGGTCGAAGCGTCTATTTCCTCCCTGAAACTAACTATAATGGAAGTGTTTCTCGGCACTTCTTTCCGGTCCGGTTCGGGATAAACGCTTTCAACAGTGCAAGAGCCAAGCACGCCGACACCGCCGCCGGGATTGCCGCCTGCCCCTCCATTTTCGCCGCCTCTGCCGCCCGTCGCTCCCGTCAGTTTATTTAAAATAAAGCTGGCGATAGCGAAAGAAGACAAAATAATTATTAAACCAATAATAGCGTTCTTTAAGATATTTTTAGCTTTCTCGATTTTTTCTTCGTTGCCCTCGGAAGTCATCCACATCCAGCCAGCATACATAATCAAGCCAACGGCGATAATCCCCAAAAATCCCAAAGCTACCTGAATAACCCTGGCAATCATAATGCGGGGGTCGGCATCGCCTAAGCCTATTTGCGCTCCGTATTCCATACCTAAATCCGCCTGGGCAAAAACAAGATTAGGAAGCAAAAAAACAGCCACAAAAAAAACCGAGACCAGAATAATGGCTGTTTTGTTTATTCTTAATTTGTTTTTTAGGGATTTAAGCATGGAAATTTACAAATAAAATAACAAAATAATAAAATAAAAACTGATTATTTTGTTTATAATTTCAATATTATTTTATTATTTTATTATTTCAGTTACGTTGACTATTCCACAGTTTTGTTATTTAATATTATTATAACATAAATAAAAGCCAGATGGCAAACAAAAATGACAATTGAGCAAATAATAAAAAAGGTGAGGGAAAACAACCCGAAAGCGGACACGGATATGTTAAAGTTGGCTTATGATTTTGCCGTAAAAGCCCATGGTGACCAAAAGAGAAGAACGGGGGAGCTTTATATCCAACATAGCCTGCATACGGCTTTTGTTTTAGCGCAAATTAAAGTGGATCTAAATACGGTCATTGCCGGCATCCTCCATGATATTCCGGAAGATACTGAATACACTCTGGATGACATTAAAAAAAATTTCGGGGAAGAAATCGCTTACCTGGTCGAAGGCATAACTAAGTTAAGCAAAATTAAATATCGCGGCATCGAAAGGTACCGGGAAAGCTTAAGAAAAATGTTTTTGGCTATGGCCAGCGACCTAAGGATTATTATAATTAAATTCGCCGACCGGCTACACAACTTAAGAACCCTGGAAGTTCTGCCTCCGGAAAAACGACTGCGGATCGCTAAAGAAACTTTAGAAATTTATGCCCCAATCGCCGGACTCCTGGGAATCTGGAGCCTAAAATGGCAGATGGAGGATATTTGCTTTAAATATCTTTATCCGGAAGAATATAAAAAACTGGAATACAAATACGAAGTGGAAAAAAAGGTAGAGCGCCACCAATATACCCAAAAAATAAAAAATATTTTGAAGAAAAAACTAGATGAAGCCGGCATTGAATACGAAATAGAAAGCCGGTTTAAGCATCTCTACAGCATTTACCAAAAAATGCAAAACAAAGACCGGCAATTCAATGAAATTTATGACGTTTTCGCTCTCCGGGTTATTGTCCCGACCGTTAATGACTGTTATAAAGTTTTGGGAATTATCCATACCCTCTGGAAACCGAAAGCTAACCGTTTTAAAGACTATATCGCCTCTCCCAAGCCAAATGGCTATAAAAGCTTGCATACTACTGTTTTCGGGCCCGAGGGCAAAGCGACCGAATTCCAGATTAGAACCAAGGAAATGAATGACGAAGCCCTCTACGGTATTGCTGCCCATTGGCATTATAAGCAAAGGAAGGGCGGAAAAGACGAGGGACAGCCCTACTGGATAAAAGAAATTCTGGACATCCAGCGGGAGGCCGAGGATACAAACGATTTTATAAAGAAAATAAAATTTGATGTTTTCAGCAACCGAATTTTTGTTTTTTCCCCCAAGGGCGATGTTTTTGAACTCCCGGAAAAATCCACGCCGATTGATTATGCCTATGCCGTTCATTCAGAAGTCGGCAATAAAGCGGTCGGAGCCATCGTTAATGATAAAATTGCCGGGTTAGACCAGGAATTAAAAAGCGGCGATTTAGTGGAAATTATTATAGAAAAAAACCGCAAAGGGCCGAACCGGGGCTGGCTTAAATTTGTTAAAACCGCCAACGCCCGCAACAAAATAAAACATTATTCCAGTAACCCCCTAGAAAACTTTAAAAACTTTTTCCCGAGATTTTAAAAAGTATAAAAATAAAAAACGAAGGCAAGAATCGCCTTCGTTTTTTATTATCTGAATAATTCTTTATCTTATCCTAAAACTTTTTTCACTATCTCACTTACCTTATTCCCGTCGGCCTGGCCTTTGGTTTTGCCCATTACCTGGCCCATAATCCTGCCAAAATCTTTCTGGCTTACTTCGCCCAAAGAAGCTACGGTTTCTCTAATAATCTTTTCAAGTTCTTCGTCGCCCATTTGCGGCGGCAGATACGACGCCAAAATTCCTTCTTCCTTTTTCTCCTTCTCGGCCAAATCCGACCGTCCGCCCGCGCTATAGGCTTCAACCGAATCTTTGCGTTTCTTAATTTCGGATTTTATAACTTCAATAATTTGCTCATCAACCAGTTCTATCTTCTCGCCTTTGCGTAAAGATATTTCTTTATTCCGAACTGCGCTAATAAGCATACGCAAAACGGAAACGGCTAATTCATCCTTCCCTTGCATAGCTTTTTTCAGGTCTCCATTAATTTTTTCCAACATGCTGGGCATAAACTTAGATAATTTTTTTAAATAAGCCGTTATCTTCTCCTGAAATTATCCTCAACAAGTTTTCCGGTTTTCCTCAAAAATTCTTTTTCTTTCCTTAAACGCAGACTCGTCAAGGCGTATTCTTTCTGCTGCCTTTTATTTTTTTTCGGCTCTAAATGCTGCTTCTGGCGGGCCACGTATAACCTTCCGCTTTGTTTCAAGCCCTTATTAAATCTTCTTAGAAAACTTTCAAAGCTTTCTCCCTTTTTTCTTTTAAACTCAGCCACCTCACACCTCCGTTCTAGTCCCGAGTGCTCGGGATAAATATTATCATTTCCCCTTATTTAAATTTAATTTTTTTTCTATATCCTCTTTTATTCTCTTTTGGTTGACGATCTCCTGAATCCCGGAGTCCATATCCCGGAATAAAATAGTCCCGTCCATAACTTCTTTCTGCCCTAAGATAAGGCTGAATTTCGCCCCGATGCGGTTAGCTTCTTCCAGCTGAACTTTTAAACTGTCCTTAGTAAAGGCCTGTCTGACTTTAAACCCGGCCCGGCGCAACTCTTCAAATATGGCAAAAGCTTTCCGCCTGGCTTGTTCTCCCAGCTGGGCCAGAAATATCAAATCGCCCTCTTCGCTTTTTAAAGGAATATTTTTCTCTCTTATCTTTGTGATTGTTCTCTCAATCCCTACGGCAAATCCGCAAGCCGGTGTCGGCCGGCCGCCCATATATTTTACTAAACCGTCATAACGGCCGCCGCCGCCCAAAGCCAGCTTGCCCTGCGCCCCTCCTTCTTCTTCAATCGCCCAAATTTCAAATACTGTCCGGTTGTAATAATCCAAGCCTCTCACCAAGTATGGATTTAAATTATAATTAATATCCAGCTCATCTAAATATTCCAGGACTTTAATAAAATGCTCTCGGCAGCTATCGCATAAATAATCCACTATTTGCGGAGCCTCTTCTCTGGCTTCCAAACATTTTTCCTCCTTACAATCCAGGAGGCGCAGAGGATTTTTTACTATTCTTTTTTTGCAATCGCCGCATAACTTGGAACGCCGGCCCCTTTCTTTATAAAATTCAAGCAATTTTACCAAATATTCTTTCCGGCATTCTTCGCAACCGATGCTGTTAATTTGAATCTGGACATTAACCTGCAGCTCGCAAAAAAAATTATAAGCAAGTAAAATCAATAAAACGTCGGCTACCGGCGCTTCTTCGCCGAATATTTCCAAATCAAACTGGGTGGCCTGACGATACCGGCCGGCCTGCGGCTTATCATGCCTAAAAATCGGGCCCAGCCAAAACATCTTAACCGGCTGGGGCAGGTTAAACATCCCGTGCTCGATATAAGCCCTCACTAAAGAAGGCGTGGCTTCCGGCCGCAGAGATATTTTCTCTCCATTCTTATCAATAAAAGTGTACATCTCCTTCGTCACAATATCGCTCCCTTTTCCGGTTGATCTTTCGTATAATTTTGTATTTTCCAGAACCGGAGTTTCAATTCTCCGAAAACCATAAGCCCGCGCCAGTTCCGTCGCCTTCTTTATCACCAAATCCCAGTATTTATATTCGTCAAAAAGAATATCTTTCATTCCTTTTAAGCGGGAAAATAAAATACTGGCATTTTTTTCCTTTACCTCTTTAATTTTTGGCTTTTGCATTTTTATATTTTTTCTTCTCGGCATATTAATTTAATATTGATATTGAGGCAGTTTAAACAAAGTAATCCGGCTGAAAGGCCAGCCGCGGAGCACTACCTTGCCTGTTACAAAACTCCGGTTAACCGGACCGAAACTGCGGGAATCTTTTGAAGAATTGCGGTTATCTCCCAGAACGAAATATTCTTCTTCGCCCAAACTGACGACATCTTCCGTCAGACTGTAGGTTTTAGTGCCGCTGGCCAGATAAGGCTCCTTTAAAATGAAACTGTCCGGATTGCCATTATTTAAAATGCGGACCTGGCCGTCTTTTATCTGAATTTTTTCACCCGGCAGGCCGATAATCCTTTTTATAAAAAACTCCTGCGGATTTTTAGGATAACGGAAAACAATAATATCGCCCCTCTCCGGCTTGCTGAACCTATAACTTATTTCGTCAATAATCAAATACTCCTGGTCGTAAAAATTCGGTTCCATGGAAGCGCCTTTCACGTAAAAGGGCTGGACTAAAAAATACCTTATTGGGATTATGATCACCAAGGAGATGACGATAATTTTAATTAATTCGAAAATGAAACTAAAAAATCCTTTTAGCATGGGAATTTTAAAAATATAAAAATATAAATAACAAAATAAATTAAAAACCCTTTAAAAAGATTTTTTCTTTTATTTTTTATATTATTTTACTTTTATATTATTTTATTATTTTACTTTTATAACTATAACATTTAAAGTAAAAAAAATCAAATCTTCCAAGCAACCCCGTTTCTTAATAAATAAGCATCGCATCGCCATAGCTATAAAACCGATATTTCTTTTTTATGGCCTGCCCGTAGGCCTTATCAATATTTTTCTTCCCGGCAAAAGCCGAAACGAGCATCAGAAGGGTAGACTTAGGCAAATGAAAATTAGTAATCAGAGCATCAACGGCTTTAAATTTATAGCCGGGATAAATAAAAATGTCCGTCCAGCCAGAGTAATTTCGGATTTCGCCTGCCCGCCGGCAAGACAGGGATTTCGGATTTCGGATTTTTGAAAAAATCGTTTCCAGCGTCCTTGCACTCGTTGTCCCGACCGCTATTATCTTTCTGCCTTCCGATTTAGCCAGACAAATATCAGTGATAGTTTTTTTGTCCGCTTCCACCCACTCGGCATGCATCTTATGTTTCTTTATATTATCTACTTTAACCGGGGCAAAAGTGCCTAAACCGACATGCAAAGTCACATATTTTAATAATACGCCCTTCTTCCTTAATTTCTTTAGCAGGGCTGGCGTAAAGTGAAACCCGGCCGTTGGCGCCGCCACTGAACCGATTTTTTTATCATCGGCATAAACCGTTTGGTAATCCTCATTGTCAGCCCGCCGTCCGATATTCCTTTTTATATAAGGCGGCAGAGGCGTTAATCCGATTTTTCCCACCACCTTCATAAATTCTTTGCCGCTTTTATTAAATTTAATCTCCCAAGTCCCGTCTTTGTTGTCTTTCACGATCCGGCACCTTAACTCCCGGCCGAATTTTATTTCTAAACCCGGCCTTCTTCTTTTGCCGCCCAAAAGGCATTGCCATAAATTGTTCTTAATTTTGTTCAGTAAGAAAACTTCGATTTTCCCGCCGGTTTCTTTTTTCCCAATCAGCCGGGCCGGCATTACCTTAGAATTATTTAAAACCAAAACGTCTCCCGCCTTTAAATAATCTAAAATATCGTAAAAATGCTTATGCCCGACTTTGCCGGTTTTTTTAGAAATTAATAAAAGCCGCGAATGATCTCGCGGTTTGATGGGTTTCTGGGCAATTAAATTTTTCGGTAAATTGTAATCAAAGTCACTAAGTCGCATAACGGCCTTCCTTTTTATTTATAATCTTAATTATAATTTAGAAAATTACATCATTTTTTCCTGCCCCGGTTTCTGTTTCCCCAAATGCTTGTAGCCGATGTCGGTCACAATCCGGCCGCGGGGAGAACGGTCAATAAAGCCGAGCTGCATTAAATACGGCTCATAAATTTCTTCAATCGTCGCCATTTCTTCTCCCGTAGATGCGGCAATGGCGTTTAAGCCGGCCGGGCCGCCGTTAAATTTTTCAATAATGGTTTCTAAAATTTTCCGGTCAATCCAGTCCAGACCCAACTCATCAACATCCAGTATTTTAAAAGCTTCCTGGCAAGTGGCATTTTCCACTTCGCCATTTCCCTTGACCTGGCAATAATCCCTGACTCTTTTTAATAACCGATTGGCGATTCTGGGAGTGCGGCGGGAGCGCCCGGCAATAATAGCCGCGGCTTCAGGATTTACTTTAACTCCCAAAATATTGGCGCTCCGGCTGACAATTTTGTTAATGTCTTCCAAGCCGTAAAAATCAAGCCGGTAAGTAAGGCCGAAACGGTCGCGCAAAGGAGAAGACAATAAACTTACTTTGGTGGTTGCGCCGATTATGGTAAAATGCGGCAAATCAATGCGCAAAGTCCGGGCAGACGGGCCTTTGCCAATAATAATATCAAGGGCATAATCTTCCATAGCCGGATATAAAATTTCTTCAATAGTTTTATTTAAGCGGTGGATCTCGTCAATAAATAAAATATCGCCTTCGCCCAAATTAGTTAAGATAGCCGCCAAGTCTCCGCTTTTTTCAATCGCCGGCCCGGAAGTCACTCTGATATTCGTACCTAGTTCGTTGGAAATCACATGGGCCAAAGTGGTTTTTCCCAAACCAGCCGGGCCATGAAGAAGCACATGCTCAATCGGCTCGCCCCTCCCCTTAGCCGCGTCCATAGTAATCTTTAAGCTTTCCTTAATTTTATCCTGACCCACGTATTCTTCCAATCTTTTCGGACGCAAAGTCAAATCCAAGGCTTTATCATTGCCCAGTTCTTCCGGATTTATTATTCTCTCTTTTAAATTTTGAGGTTGTTTGCTTGCCATATTTATATTTCAATCTTATCACCTTCCCTCCTTTTCGCAAACCCATAATTAGAAATAGAAAACTAAATACATAAACAGCAAAAGAGCGTAATTAAAAAGCATAAACCATTTATTGGACCAATTTATGCCGGAAAAATGAAAACGGGAAAACGGCCAAAGAATCGGCGTCGGGAAAAATTCGGTTGTATGGGTAAAAATATCCAAAAGGATATGCAGCCCCCAGGCATAATAAACAACCAGCCACCAGGAAAGGCCGAAAATTTTTAAAACCAAAAATATGGCCAGCCAAATGACCAAGCTGTGGGTAACGTCATAAAGTTTAAAAACATACTTAGGTATCGTCGCCATGGGCGGGGCTTCAAAATGAAGGGTCTTTTTGACAAAATTGCTAAGGGTTAAGGAGGAAAAACTGACAAAATCCGGCAATAACCCGAATAAAACCGCCAGGCCTTTCTGCTCGGCCGGCAGCCCCTTAAAAATTAGATTTGTCCACAAAGCGTGGGAAATTATATCCATAAGTTCAAGACGTTAATTTATTTTTAAACATTTTGGTGAACCATTGATACGAATATCTTAGTTATTTTTAAGTATTAATATAATAATACGAATGATACGAATGAATACGAATATTTATTTAATAATTTTTTCCAATAATTAATTTTTATCATTAGTATTTATTCGTATCATTCGCATATATTCGTATATTAGTATCATACTTTCCTAAATTCGCAAATATTATAAAAATCGCAAAATTTGCAAAGCGCCGAAGGCTTAGGCGGAAATTCGCCTTTTTTTATTTCGGCAATGGTAGACACAATCTTTTCCTTTGTTTTCTCCAGCTCATCCTGGCTGCCCAAAAATTTAACTTCGGTGTTATTGTCTAAATAATAAAAAGCTAAAGAGTCAATTTCCTGGCGGAAAAGTTCTTCGGCCGCTAATTGATAAATCAAAAGCTGATATTTTTCTTCAAAAATTAATTTCTCCTTGGGGCCGCCGGTTTTGTAATCAATAATTTTTATTTTCCCGTTTGCCTCATCAATCCTGTCCATTACTCCGCGCACCGTATACAATTCGTCGCCAACCTTAACTTTAGTATTAAAGCCCTTTTCCAGAAAAATTGCGTTCGGCCAATTGTCTTTATATTTTTCATAAAAATCTTTAATAATTTCCTTGCCTTTCTTTTTGTACGTTTCCTTTTCCGCCTTATTTTCATACCAATCATCAACCCAGCTCTGCTCATATAATTTTAAAATTTCTTCCAGGTTAATTTTAACATCTTTTTTAGATTTACCGAAATTTTGCTTTTGGCCGAATAAGTCCGTCTGTTCCTGCTTCTTCTTTTCTTCAATTAAATTAAACAATTTCTGTAGAGTGGCATGCATAGTTTTACCAAAAGAAAAAACGTGCTTGCCTCGGATAGGAATTCTTAGAATATGGGCAAAACGATATTGATAAGGGCAATTCGAGAAAGCCGCTAATTGCGTATAAGAAAAATAGGAAGGGATTGCCGGCTTGGCAATTTCCCTTTCCGCCGCCACAACAGTTTTGGTTTCTAAAACATTTGTTTTGGAGATTTTAATTTTTTTGGTTTTATTTTTTTCTATAAGGCCGCATTCTTCTAAGAATCGCGAAGGCTTTTTCTCCCTGGCTCCGCCATAGTCGCGAGCCCAGGAAAAATAAAGCCCGGCCTTGGCCCGCGTCATGGCCACGTAAAACAATCTTCTCTCTTCTTCTAAATGAATATCCCCTTCCGGAAGAATTTCCTTAACTAAAGCATCCGGAATGGCAATCTGCTCGCTTCTTTCAATCGTGGGAAAGCGCTTATCAACCAAACCGGCAATAAAAACGTATTTAAATTCTAAGCCCTTGGCGCCATGAGCCGTCATCACTTTTATCGTTTCCGGCCCGGCTTCTGGGTCAACCGGCATTGTTCCTTCTTCCCCGGCGTCAATCTCCATTTGTAATTCAACTAAAAACGCCTTAACGCTTTTATCATCACTGCCTTTGGCAAATTCTTCCACTCTTTTTATAAACTGGTTAAGGTAGCCGGCTGTCTCCCGGCTTTTTTGCTCATCTTGCCCCAATAAATATTTTAAATAACCGCTGTCATTTAAAAAAGCCAAAATAACTTCGCTGGCATTCTTGTCCCTGGTTAAAGCCGTATGTTTGTCAATTAAAGATAAAACCGCCTCAGCTTTTTTTTGCACTTCCATTCCTAAATTTAAAGCGGAAACATTGCGCAGAACTTCATAAAGCGACCAGGCTTTTTTATTAGCCCAATAATTAAAATTAACTAATTCATTGTAAGTAAATTTAAAAACCGGCAAATTTAAAACGCGGTAAGCCGCTATGCTTTCATGGTAATCGTCTAGCAGTTTTAAATAGGAAATTATATCCATTATCACCGGCTTGGTATAGAGGCCGCGGGACGATAAAAATTGGTAGGGCAGCTCGGCCGCAGCTAAAAAAGAGCAAATTTCCTTAGCGCTTTCGTTCGCCCGGACTAAAATCGCGAAGTCATCCCAGATAGCGCTTTTATCCTTAATTTTTAAATCCACGATTTTCTCGATTATTAATTTTATCTCCTCATTTAAATTTTGTCCTTCCATAACCTCAATCACTCCTTCCCCTTTGTTATCAGCAAACAATTTTTTACTCAAATTTGTTTTTTTGCTTTCTTGTTTTTTTGCTTTCTTGTTTAGCTGGTATTCCAGCCTATTCGGGTCGTTCTGCTTTATGAATTTATAAGACAAATCCAGAATGTTCTGCTTGTTGCGGTAATTATTAATTAAAAAAATCTGCTCGGCTTGCGGGTAGTCTTTTTTATATTGTAAAATATTGGATACGGACGCCCCGCGGAATTTATAAATTGACTGGTCGTCGTCTCCCACCACCACTAAATTATTTTTCGGGCTGGCGAGCATTTTTATTAATTCATATTGGGCCCAATTAGTATCCTGAAATTCATCCAGCAAAATATATTTAAATTGCTTCCGGTATTTTTCTAAAATCGCCGGCCGGGAACGGAATAATTTTAAGCAATAATTTATTAAATCCCCGAAATCCAAAGAATTATTATCTAAAAGCAATTGCTGATAAACATGATAAGCGTTCGCCACTTCATTTATTCTCGCCACTTCCTGCGCCGCTATTTCTTTATTGAACTCACCCCTCTCTGTCATTGCGAGCCCCGAAGCTTCGGGGCGAAGCAATCTCTGGTTAGACGCACTGGACCTTAGATTGCCGCGTCGCTCGTTGCGCTTCGCTCCACTCGCTCCTCGCAATGACATATTAGGAGCTCCACTCAACATACTATCTAAATTTTCTTTCAACTCATTAGCATACTCCAAATACTGGGCCGGACTTATGTCTTCATCCTTGGCCCTAGAAAAATGCCTAATCAAGGCATGGATAAATTTTGTCGGATTGCCCATGGGCCTATAATAATCCAAATCAAATTTATCTAAATTCTTTCTTACCAAAGAGTATTGCTCAAATTCATTCAGCAATTTGGAATTATCAGGCAGCCCGATATCCAACCCGTGCTCTTTCAAAATTCTTTCGCCAAAACTATGAAAAGTAGAAATCCATAAATCCAGATACCCAATCGGCAACAACCGGTCGACCCGCTCTTCCATTTCCCCGGCCGCTTTTTCCGTAAAAGTTAAAGCTAAAATTTCGTCCGATTTTGCCCAACCCTGCTCAATAATATAGGCGATTCTTTGCGTAATTACGGTAGTTTTACCCGTTCCCGCTCCAGCCACGATTAAAAGCGGCCCGTCCTTATGAATAACCGCTTTTAGCTGTTCTTTATTAAGATTTTCCATTAAATTTTCCATATTATTATCATAGCTAATAATCATTAAATCAGCAAATAAAAACTTGAATAATAATTAAAATTTTTCTATAATAAAAATGCCTCCTTAAATGAGTGGGAGCAAGCGCTAAGAGAACGATTCAAAGGGGCCGTCCCTTGAGAAATCGTTTTTTAAGCGCCGGAGTCGAAAATGTTCCAAAAAAGGAGTTGCTCCTATGAAACGCTATCGTACGTCCAACAACTCGTCCTAACCTATGCCGATCCCAGCAGTTTAGGTCCCGTAAGGTTCTCTCTACCTAGACTGCAGCCCTTATTATAGGGTCAAAAATTGGGGGGCTAAAAACGAGAGAAGGACAAGAAGAGTTGTTGGCGAAAGCAACAAAGGGTGGGCTGAACTTTATAAAGTTCAGCCCTATTTTTTTATTAAAAATCTTGACTGACTGCTAAAATTATCCTATATTTAAAATGCTTGCTTCACAATTTTTGTAAAAGCGTAGCACGAACATCAACACTATCGCGAGGGGATTCCATTATGATTGCCCTCCACGGAAACAACGTCGAAACCTCGTCATTCTGACACGTTTGAGCCGCCTTCTAGGGTATTATTGTCAGGGTTGCTCTCATCCCGAAAAAGGACCACCTTACAGAGTTCCGTAAGAGGTAAAATGCTCCCCAAAGAGAGCATGACGCAGAAATTTCGACGAAGAGTAAGGGGTTGGACCACACGTGGTCCAACCCTGTTTTTTTTATTAGAAAAAGGAGAAGCGCAAAATAGCTTCTCCTTCCTGCTATATTTTAATTCTTTTTATTCCTCCTTCTTCCCGTTAACTACCCTGACCGTTTCCCTGGCCACGATAATCTCTTCGTTGGTTTCAAGGACAACGGCTTTGATGGTTGAATTGGGAGTGCTGATAATCTGCTCGCCTCTCATATTCGCCGCCTCGTCAAGGACAAAGCCGAGGAAATCGAGCGAACAAAGGACTTCGGCCCGGAGCATGGCTTCTTTTTGTCCGATGCCGCCGGAAAAGCAAACCGCGTCCACCCCGCCCATAAGAAGAATGTAGGCGCCCATGTAGAACTTGATGTCATAGATGAGCTTGGCACGGGCGAGCCGGCAACGGTCGGCCAAAGGTCCGCCCTTTTCTATCTCCTCAAGGATATCCCGCATATCGCCGGACGTTCCGGAAATGCCCTTCAAACCCCCGTTGGTAACGAGCTCGTGAAACACTTCCTCCATGGAAAAGCCGGTTTTCTTCATAATGAAAGGAATGGCAAAAGCATCAATATCGCCAACCCGATTGCTTTGAGGAACACCGGATTGCGGAGTCAGGCCCATGGAAGTATCAACGGAACGCCCGTCTTTATATGCGCAAACCGACGAAGAACCGCCCAAATGGCAGGCGATAATTTTGTGAACTTTCGGATCAAGCCCGAGAATTCGAATGGTTTCGCCGGTCACATAGCGAAGTGAAGCGCCATGATAGCCATATTTGCGAAGCCCGTACTTTTTATACCATTCATAAGGAGCGCCATAAACGCTGGCATACTCCGGCCGACCTGTATGAAAACCGGGCTCAAAAACTCCGACCAGCGGAATTTCCGGCAAAAGCCTGTCAAACATCAGGATCGCCTGGATATAGGGCGGATTGTGCGCCGGCGCTAAGGGAGAATACTTTTCCATAGCGGCAATAACCCGCTCCGTTAGAAGAACTGAACCGTTCTCTTCCCCGGCCTGAACGGTCTTGAACCCAACCGCCTTGATTTCGGTAAGGTCTCCGAATATTTCCCGCAAGAAATTGAGGCAAAGCTCAACCGCCTGGCTTTGGGTCGGGATAAATTCCGTTTTCTCAACTTTGGGCGTTTTCTCATCGCCCACATAAAATTTCATCGTGGCATTGTGAAAACCAACCCGTTCAATACCGCCTCGGGCAAGAACTTTTTCCCCGTCCATATCAAAGTATCGAAATTTGAACGACGTAGACCCGATGTTGCAGACCAAAACCCTCATGGCTTCCTCCCTGTAAAATGTGATGAAATGTACGAAATAAACCTCCTTTTTCATTTAATAAATAATGATATAGTAACTTTTACTCTTTGTCAATTTTAAAGGGCTCAACCGCTCTTGAAGTGGCTAAGCCCCTTTTTATTATTGGAATCTGTCAACTTAAAACTTCAAAATATTTTTAAACCTTCTTTCATCCTTAAACGGCCCAATAATGGCTAAATTCAAACCTTTATTTACAAAAATCTTTTTAGCCACTCTTTTTATATCCAAAGCCTTAACCCCATTAACTTTCTTAAAAAAATCTTCCGGGGATAAAATTTTATCAGACAAAATCGCTCTTTCCGCGTACCAGCCAGCCATATCGTCAGACGCTTCTAATTTTATTACGGACCGACCACGAATTAAATCTTTTGTTCTTTTCAATTCTTTTTCACTAACCAAAATGTTTTTCAATTTTTTATATTCATCTAAAATTATTTTTACGGCTTCCTCAATTTTTTTAACAGGCACTCCGGCCTGGGTCGTTAAATAACCGCTGTCCGTATAAAATTCAGCCTGGGTCCTGACGTAATAAGCTAGGCCGCTTCTCTCCCTTAATTCCGTAAAAAGCCGCGAACTCATTGACCCGCCTAAAATAATGGACAAAACTTTTAAAATAAACTCTTCCTTGCGGCCGACCGGAATTCCCCTTACTCCCAAAGAAATATTGGCCTGATCGGTTTTTTTATAATAAATTTTAATCTGGGGTTTGGCCTGTTTTTCTTTTACCTTAATTTTATCTTTAAAATCGGCCTTCTTTAAGCGGGAAAAATAACGGCTGATTAATTTCTCGCTGCCGCCGGCGATATTGCCGGCCAGACAAACAATCGTACTATCAACGCCATACTGCGAATTTAAATAATTTAATAAATCCTGACGCTTTAACTTTAAAACATTTTCTTTTTCTCCGCTCACTTCCCACCCGGCCGGGCTATCCCCGTAAAGACACTCTTCAAAAACGTCCTCAATGTGAATTAAAGGATTATCATGGCGCATGTTAATTTCTTCAATAATCACTCCTTTTTCCCGCTCGATTTCTTTTTCTTCAAATTTAGAATTAAGAAGCATGTCGCTTACAATATCAGCTGCCAATTTTATTTTAGAGCTATCCACTTTTACATAATAACCCGTGTATTCTTTAGAAGTAAAAGCGTTAAATTCCGCTCCAACTTTATCTAATTCTCCGGCAATCGCCAAAGTCGTCGGCCGCTTCTTAGTCCCTTTAAAAAACATGTGCTCTAAAAAGTGGGAAATGCCGTTATTTTTCTTATTTTCATATTTAGACCCGGTTTTAACCATTACCAAAATTGTGATGGTTTTTGTCCCGGTCATGGGCACCGTTATCAGTTTTAGCCCGTTTTTTAATTTTTTTTGTTTATACATGGAAATAATTTTTAATTTTGTAATTTTTAAATAACGCGACCTTTGAAAAATTGCGTTAAGAATTTTTCCGAATGCCATTACGAAAATTTTACTGTCTTTTTTCTTCCCTTCTAGGGATTCCACTATTTAAAATCACCAAGGGGTTTGGGGTGCGAACTGAGCGCCAGGGCGAATGCATCTTAAGTTTAATCAGCGTGATAGCGAATTGAGCACCCCAAAACTTTTGCCTACTTTTGGTTACAAAAGTAGGTCCAGCGAAGCGTCCTCAACGGGAGCGATTTTTTGCGTCGCTTTTTTAAAAAAAGCGACCGCCGCCCGCGCAGGGTCCTGCGGAGCAAGATGCAAATAAATATTCTAATTAACTAATCGGCTAACCCATGACGACCAGTAGCTACTATTAACCCGCCAATTAACCAAAACCACAAAACCCCAAAATGAAGACTCCAATACCAATGGTCAACCATCATCATTATAACTAAAGCCGCTAAAATAGACAAACTAAAATATTTTTTATTTTTTACGAGTTCCCGGCCCAAAAATCCTAAGAGTCCCAAAAATCCTAAGAGTCCCAATATTCCCGTTTCCGTCCAAATTAATAGAAACACATTATGGACCGGCTGATAACTCCAACTTTCCAGGCCCGGTTTCAATTCTTTCAAAGCTAAAGTATAATTGCCAACGCCAACGCCGAACAGCCAATTACTTTTCAGTAATTCTTTAACATCAGCCAAAGACTCGATTCTTTCCGTGTTTGACTTAATTTCCAGTCTCGTGTCTTGAGACAATCTCGTCAAAACTAAATTGCTGTAAAAGTTAAATAAAATAAAAACTAAAATTCCGAAAGTTAAAATTATTTTTAATAGCTCTCTTTGCTTTAAATAATCTTTTTTTATTAAAAATATAAAAAGCAGCAATAAAATTCCCACTATGACTCCGGCCCAGGCCCCGCGGGAGAAGGTAAAAAATAACGACATCACAAAAACACAAAAACACAAAAACACAAAAACTTTTTGGAATTTTAGTTTATTTGTAAATTCGTAAATTTGTAAATTCGTAAATTTTTTAACCAGATACCCAATCAGCAATAAAATTCCCGCGGCCAGTATTCCGCCCAGCACATTCGGATGATCCAGCCCGCCATAAGCCCTAAGCCATCTTTCCCCGATGCCGTCAGCCCCAAAAGTTTCCACCACTGATACGCCCAGTTCAGCCGGATTATGTATTGCTATACCTAACCACTTAGAAGCAAAGCTTCCCTGGCTTAAAAATTGCCAAATACCAAGACCGACCTGCAAAAGAATTCCCGCCAGTAATGCCCAAAGCAATTTCATCTTATTATAATTGGCACTCACCACCAGCCAAAATAATCCTATCCCCAGTAAAAACCAACTATATTTATACAAAGCCAGCCATTTATCAGGAGCAAAAAATATAGAAATAAAAACAAACAAATCCAAAAAGGCTATCACCCACCAAATTTTTGAAAATTTGTAAACCTGCCTGCCGGTAGGCAAGGTTTGTAAATTCAAAAATTTGTAAACTATAAACAACAGTAAAACCAAAATTAAAATAATATCCGTCCCATACAAACTATACGTCGTATACTCCATCTCCCCGGCCTTGATAATCCAGCGCGTCTGCCAAGGCAAAAGAAAAATGAGTAAATATAGACCCCATTCTACTGCCTTACTTAAAAAAATTTTTAATTTTGAATTGTCATTTTGCATTTTGATTTTTGAATTTTGAATTTCTCTAAGTATTCTTCTCGCCTGTCATTAACATGAAGCTTTATTGTTCTGTCATCAACCGCCACCCGGCTGTCTATATTCATAATGTCTTTTATCTGTCTCGGCATTATTTCCAATTGGATTTCTTTAATTCTTCTTTCCAGCCCGCCGAAAAGCATATCAACCACGTCGCGATAAAATTGGGAAAAACTTTTCCCCGCGTCTCTCCGGTAGCTTACTTCTCCGGCTTCCCAATTCGGTAAATAATTTTTAAGCCAGACGTTAGCTTCCATGAATTTATTATAAATATTATCTTTGTCATAAACCGGCGCTATTCCCGCCAGCCAATAAATAAAATAAACATCTTTCTGTTCTGGTAACATTAACTTTTCTAAATTCATCGCTTCTTCGCTAATAAAAAAGCTTAAGCAAATTTTATCTCGCATCTTTTCCGGTTTCGGCCTGAGCCCCAATATCTTTACAATAAGCACGCAAAAAAATCTTGTCAGCCAAACTCTTCTGGCTTCCGTAATAAAAAATAAATCAATATCGCTTTCTTTTTTTAAATTATGCGCCCCGATAATATTACCAACCGCAATCATTTTTATCCAGGGAATAAATTTAAAAATTTTAGCGAGACGAATTGTCCGTTTAAATTTTTTATCCGTGTAATTATACCTCGCCATTCTTTCTCTTATAATCTCTTCCCGGCCAGCCAAAAAATAAAACCCATTTTTTTCTCCAATCTGCCCCCTTTCGTTAAAGGGGGGTAGGGGGGATTTATTTTCCAAAATCTCCAGCACATCTGATAATTCGCACTTTACATTCATATATTTCCAAACCTCAAACCCGGTTAAAGGATAAGAAAATAAGTCAAAAAAAGCAATTGTCTCCACAATTGCCTTCATTAAATTTTCATCATTTTTTTCAACTGAAAATTCCATACTTTTAAATTTTATTCATCAACTCTTGGCCGATCCAAAACCATTGGCTCGATCTTTGATTCTCCTTCCGTAATTTTTACCACATCTTTATCTAATTTTTTAAATTCCTTATAAGCATTATTATAATGATTAACTGTGGTGGACATGCTCACTCCTAATTTTTTCATAAAATCCTCATAACTTAAAATATGCCGCCCTAACTTTTCCACGTTAGCCCTGATTTCTTTCGCACTTTCTTCAATTTGCAAAGCCCGCAGTCCCTGCAAAACTGTCTGGAGGTAAGCTAAAAACGAAGTTGGGGAAACAATAATTACATGCTTATCCTTAAAAGCATATTCAATTAGATCCCTGGTGTTTACCTGCACCGCGCCCACTTTGTTAATCAGAAGATCATAATAAATCGCCTCGCTCGGAATAAACATAAAAGCAAAATCCATAGTTTTTTCTCCCGGCTTAACGTATTTGGCCGTTTCATCTATTCTATTCTTCAAATCCTGCTTAAAAAGTTTTTCCAGTTTTTCTTTTGTTTCCGCATCCGAACAATTTAAAATCTTTTCGTAATTTTCCAAAGAAAATTTGGAATCAACCGGAATAATTTTATCTTTAACAAAAACTACGGCATCAACAATGCTTCCATCTTTAAAAGGATATTGCATTTGATAAGAATTCGGGGGTAAAACGTTTTTCAAAGTTTCTTCTAAATAATATTCGCCTAACACTCCCCTCTGCTTCGGGTTTTTTAAAATATCCTGCAGGTTCTGCAACTGGGCCGAAAAATTCACCACCTGCTTATTGGTTTCATCAAGCTTAGTTAATTTTTCCGTCACTTCCGAAATAATTTTCGTGGCCTGCCCGATTTGTACCTGCGTCGCCCGGTGAGTTTCGGAAAGTTTGCCGTCCATGGTCTGCCGCAGCTCTTTATTCTGCTCCGCCAGTTGCGACAATTTTTCCATCATGGTAATCAGCTTCTCTCCGTCCCCGTTTTCGGTTTTTTTGCGTAATAAAAGCGCGATAATGGCAATTACCCCGAGAATCAAAAGTATTAATAAAAATGTGGTTAATTGGCTTGGCATCTTAAGCAAAAAGTTTAAAGTTTTAAAGTTTATAAAGTAAATTAATGTTAAATATCGCCCGAAATTACCAAATAGTATGCGTTATGCGTTATGCGTTCCACGTTATGCGATAGTATCATCTTAACAATATTACCCAGCTTTCGCAAGGGTTTATCCAGTTAGAGATTTATCTCTAACCGGGATAAAAAAAGACCCCGGAGAGAGTTCTTCTTTTAAAAGATTTCTCCGGGGTTGTTTGAGTTGATTGGTCGGTTATGTCACTTTTTCGGGATAGATGTGAATATGGCGTCCAGATTTTTGACCGGCTCCATGGTCCTGTTTCGAACCATGGAATAAACCGGCGAAGTATCGCCTTCTATCCAGCCGACTCGGCAAAGAACGTCGTTGATTTTGAAGAAAATTTCCGTGGTCCCGAGATTTCGCTCGTGGAAAATAACGGTGTAGCCATTAACCCTGGCTTTTTCTCCGACCATTTTCTTGATCTCGGCAAAGGCGGCGTCCAATTTCGCCTCGTGCCGAATTCTTTCCGGGCCCGCGCAGGCATGATGTAAAGCTAACTCGAGAATACCATAATATTCTTCTCCCGGAAGTTGAGGATAACTCCTGTTATCTACTTCGCTGACGAATTCGCCATAAGCGGTTTGAATTCTCACTTCGACAGAATTGAATTCTTTTTTCCTGCCGTTCCAATTTCCCTCCACCACTTTCTTTTTGATGATGAGAGGAGTGGAGAGAGGAAGACCGTAATTCGCGAGGGCGGTCTTGATTAGGCGAGTCTCAACCCGATCTAAACCCTTGGTTGATACATTAAGCTTTTCTGCCTGGACGGTCGCCGCGAAAAAAATCGCGATGGTGATAACGACGACGAATAGAATGTTGGCTACCTTCATGGCACCCTCCTTTAAGGTGAAAATGAAGGGGATTATTTTATCCCCCGAAAAAGTTAATGAACATTATATTATAATTATAGCACACTTTAAAATATTTGTCAATAATATTCAATTATTTTAGCTAATATTAAATAAAAAAGAGGACTTTAATAGTCCTCTTCCCTGCCTTGCGCCTGTAGATTGTCTGAAAGATAAAATATTTCCGCACTCTCGCCTTTTAAATAAAAACAAGTATAAAGATAGTACACTCCTTCGCTCGTTTCTCTCGTCCCGCCAGGGCCAGAAAAATAAAATTCCAGGGGATAAATAGAAGGGGTATCATTGGAATTTTCCAGGACCAAACAACAAACCAGATATCTTTGGTAATCTAATCCCGGCAAATAATGTTCAATGAAACGCCCGTCCTGCTTATTATAAAACGGGAATAAGAATTCGATGGACCCTCTTGAATTTTTTTTCCAGACATACCGATCGCACCCTGCTGCTTTACAAGAATCCTCCCGGCCAGCCGCGCTAATAATTTTACTGCTCAAATTACTAGCCACCCAAACTTCGACTAAAACCGAAAGGGTATCGGGAGTAGCTTCGGTCTGGGCAAAGGCCGAGGAACCGGCAACCAAAAAGATAGAAAGAACAATCGCAAAAGTTTTCATCCGAACCTCCTTGTTATTTATCCTAGTTATTTTTATATTTTAAATCTGAAATCCGACATCTGACATCTAAAATCCCTGCCGGCAGACAGGCGAAATTACACCCACGTCACGCAAGCGACTTTATCGCTTGCTTCTTTAAACCGCATCAGCCTTACGCCCTGCGTATCGCGGCCTAATTGGTTAACGGATTTAAATGGCAACCTTATGACCTGACCCTTTTCCGAAATCACAATTAAATCTTTTTCCGCCATAGATTCGGTATTAACTATAAAAGCGTTCACCAGCTTGCCGGTTTTGCTTGTCACTTTAGCGGTCTTAATCCCGGATCCGCCGCGGCCCTGGACTTTATAAAATCCCAGAGCTGTCCGCTTGCCAAAGCCCTGTTCCATAATGGTCAGCACCTGATATTTTTTCATCTTCTCTTTATCGCCTTTAATGACCCCCATACCAATCATAATATCATCTTTTTTCAGGCGGATTCCCCGCACCCCGGCGGCATTACGGCCCATATCGCGGACATCGGATTCCTTAAAGCGCACGGACTGGCCGCCGGCCGTAATTAGCTGAATCTGGTCATTGCCGCTCGTCGGCTTGGCCCAGATTAATTTATCTTCGCCTTTTATCTTAATGGCAATCAGGCCGGACCGTCGGACATTGGCAAAAGCTTCTAATTTTACTTTTTTTACCAGGCCTCTTTCCGTCGCGAAGAATAAAAACTTGCTGTTGGAAATTTTATCCAAAGGCAGAACCGAGGTTATTTTTTCCTCGCCCAGAAGCTGGAGAAAATTAACAATCGGCGTGCCCTTGGCCGTGCGTGTGGCCTGCGGCACTTCATAGGCTTTTAGCTGGAAGACCCGGCCGCGGGTAGTAAAAAATAAGACATCGCTATGGGTAAAGGTCGTAAACATAAACTCTACCGTATCTTCTTCCTTAGTCGTTAAGCCGATAACGCCTTTGCCGCCTCTGGCCTGGACTTTAAAAGTATCCGGGGTCAGACGTTTAATGTAGCCGTCCCGGGTCATCGTAACCATAGTTTCTTCGTTCGGCACTAAATCCTCAATGCTAAAATCTTTTACCCCATGGGCTACAATCGCCGTTTTGCGCTCATCCCCGAATTTACCGGCCAATTCTTTTATTTCATTTTTAATAATTCCCCTTATCTTCGCCTGGGACTTAAGAATTTCTTCCAGGTCTTTTATAATTTTCCTCTTTTCTTTTAACTCTTCTTCTATTTTCAACCTCTCTAAATTAGCCAAACTTTGGAGTTTCATTTCCAAAATGGCGATCGCCTGCAGTTCGGAAAGCTTAAACTTTTTCATTAAACTCACCTTGGCGACTTCCTTATCCCGCGATGCTTTAATCGTCTTTATGACCGCGTCAATATTTTTTAAAGCAATCATCAGGCCCTCTAAAATATGGGCGCGGGCTTTCGCCTTGTCTAAATCAAACTGGGTGCGCCGCCTAATAACTTCTTCCCGGTGTTTAATATACTCTTCTAAAATCATCTTCAGGGTCAAGACTTTCGGCTGGATGCCGTCCACCAGGGCCAGCATATTGACATGAAAAGTTTCCTGCAGCTGGGTATGTTTATATAAGCTGTTTAAAATTTTCTTCGGATAAGCGTCTTTTTTAAGTTCAACCACAACTCTTACGCCCTCCTTGTCCGACTCGTCCCGCAGATCTTTTATGCCTTCTATTTTTTTATCTTTTACTAAGTCGGCGATTTTTTCCACCAAAGTGGCCTTGTTAACCTGATAAGGAATTTCCGTGATGATAATGTGAAAATTGCCGCCCTTGGTTTCGGTAATTTCCGCCCGGCCGCGCATAACGATCCCAGCTTTTCCGGTCGCGTAGGCCTGCAGAATATCTTTATTATTATAAATAAAACCGCCCGTGGGAAAATCGGGGCCCTTAACAAACTGCATTAAATCTTCCACGGTGGCGGCCGGTTTGTCAATTAAATAAATTATGGCATCAGTCAGTTCCTTTAAATTATGGGGAGGAATATTTGTGGCCATGCCCACGGCAATGCCCATGGTCCCGTTTAAAAGAAGATTGGGCAGTTTGGCCGGCAGAACTCTCGGCTCTTTTTGGGAGCCGTCAAAATTCGGGATAAAATCAACCGTATTCTTATCAATATCAAAAAGCAGCTCCTCGGTGATGGAGGCTAACTTGGCTTCGGTATAACGCATGGCGGCGGCATTGTCCCCGTCCATTGACCCGAAATTTCCCTGGCCGCGGACCAACGGATAGCGCATGGAAAAATCCTGCGCCATGCGGACCATAGAGTCATAAACCGCCGAATCACCGTGCGGATGGTATTTGCCTAAAACTTCACCGACAACGGTCGCTGATTTTCTAAACTTAGCCCCGGCTTTGAGGCCGATACTCCACATCGCGTAAAGGATTCTCCGGTGCACCGGCTTTAAGCCGTCGCGGACATCGGGCAGGGCCCGGCTGACAATAACGCTCATGGCGTAATCCAGATAAGAAACGCTCATCTCTTCCACAATCGCCTGGGGTATGACCATGCCATATTCGGTTTTTTTGCGGCTATCCACCACTTGGGATTTTATGGTTTTCTCGCCTTCTTTTCCCAGGGCCAAAGTCGGCTCTTTGCTTTCCTCTCCTTTATCTTTTCTACTTTCTTTTTCCGGCAAGGCCAAAGCGGGTTTCTTAACTTCTTCTTTCATCGATTTCTTTTCAATTTTCTCTTTCTCGGCTTTCTTCGCAATCTTAACCAACCTTTCAGATTTTATTTTATCTTTCCGCTTAGGTAAATCTCTCTTGTGCTTTTGCTTGCCCTTCGAAGCCTTGGCGGAGAAGGGTGCTTTTGCCTGCCCGCCAGTGCCAGGCTTTGGCAGGCGGGTGCTTTTGTGCTTTTGTGCCATATTCTAACTCCCTGCCTCGCTCGCCTCGCTAAAACTCAAGCGAAGCGGGCCGGCAGGCGGGTTAATTCTTACTTTTTAATTCTTACTTTCAATCTCCCCTTCCAGCTCTTTCAATCTATCTTTTAACTCACCGAGGGTTTCTTCTGACCCTGTTCCCGCCGGCGAAGAAGACCCTATGTCTTCGGCGGTCGGCAGAAAATTATTTATATTTGCGTTATCTTCCGTGGTCGTAGAAATATTATCCGTAACCGCCGCCTGTTTTAATTCCGTAAGCCCCTCTTTTATTTGCTCAATTGTCTGGCCAAACTCGTTGGTAATTTTTTCCCATTCAAACTTCTGGGGATTATCTCTCGCTTCTTTCGTTTCCTTAAAAATACTTTTTATGTTTAAAATCCAAAAAGCGGAAATTAAAACCATAAAAAAACTCACTCCCGCCCACATCATTAACTTTTTATCGCGTTCAATTTTTTCCTCCTGGCTGGGAAGAATTATTTTTTTACTTTCTTTATCAACTTTTATCTCTCGAAGCTCTGGCAATTTTTCAGCCGAACCAATTTTTTGTTTCCCCTCTTTAGCATTCTTCCCGGTTCCGGGAGTTATCTTAACTCTTGCCTCCAACCTTGATTTTTTTATTCTCTTCGCCATATATTAAAACAATAAAAATCACCCAACTATAGAGTGTAAATATGCTTTTATTGTAGCAAAAATAATAAATAAAGTAAACCCCGTTAGAAATTCCAGCTGGACACTAATCCTGCCAAAATTATTCTAAGATTTAGCCCTCAAAACATAAAATAAAAAAAATATTATTTCTAACGGGGTAAAGTCTTTTTGGGGCAAAAAAAATTATAAAAAATAAGGCAATTTTAATGATTTATAGATAAAAACTTAACTGTTGATATTATGTTTATAATAACCCTTGACATTAATCCGAAAATGATTTAATATAAAGATACGAAAAAATACAAAAGAATAATAAAGAGGAGGTGAAGAAACAGTAATATTAATAAAAGCTTAATATTCCTGTTTTTTTGCTGCTTACTCGGGAATAATTTTCCGGGGAAGAAAGCCCTTTAACAATCTAAATAAATTTTGGTGAATAATTCAAATTAAAATTTTGGTGCTAGCAGGCGCCAATTTCGGATAATTTTTACCCGGTTTTACGCCGGAAGCCGTTCCCGCTAAAGCGGGGGCGGATCGGCGTATCCCGCTAAACTCGTAAGAGTTGTAGCGGGATATGAATTTCTACTCCGTAGAAATTTATACGGGAGCTCAAATATTAGAAATTTTTGCAAAAAAATTTCTCTTGGATAGCAAACCAAGTAAAAAACTTTAAGAGAGTTTGATCCTGGCTCAGGATGAACGCTGGCGGCGTGTCTAAGGCATGCAAGTCGAATGCCTTGTAGCAATACAAGACATGGCAAACGGGAGAGTAACACATTGGTAATCTACCTCGAGGACGAGGATAACCCTGCGAAAGCGGGAATAATACTCGATAATAGTGAGGGGGCAAAAGCCATTCTCACTTAAAACTCCGGTGCCTCGAGAGGAACCTATGGCTTATCAGCTTGTTGGTGAGGTAATGGCTCACCAAGGCTACGACGAGTAACGGGTGTGAGAGCATAACCCGTCTCACTGGGACTGAGACACTGCCCAGACTCCTACGGGAGGCTGCAGTCAAGAATCTTCCTCAATGGCCGAAAGGCTGAAGGAGCGACGCCGCGTGCATGAAGAAGCCCTTCGGGGTGTAAA